>CAKJYC010000062.1 GCA_918244965.1 Clostridiales bacterium
GACCCCGAGACCGCCTACAACATGGCCCAGATGGACCTGGACCAGATGGAGAGGCTGGTCAAGGAGGGAGAGATGAAGACCGGCATACACGGCCGTCTGACCTCAGATGTGAGGGCTCTCTTCGACCATGACAAGTTCTGCTCCATGGTCTGCGCGTGCCGCAAGGCGCAGCGCATCCGCGGCGAGGGCGTCGGCGATATCGAGGGCCATATGTGCATCGGCGTCGGCGACATTGCGGAGTTTCTGGTCGAGACCGGCAAGGACGCGCGCTACATCACGCGCGAGGAGGCGATGGAGATCATCGAGCGCGCCGAGCGCAAGGGCTACGTTCATCAGATCACAAACCTGGACGGTCCGAACCGCATCGTCGGCATCTGCAACTGTTCGGCGGGAAGCTGCTACGGCCTTCGCACCTCGCAGCTCTTTAACACGCCGAACATGTCGCGCTCCGCATACCGCGCGCACGTCGATAAATCGAAATGCGTCGGCTGCGGCAAGTGCGTCGAGGTCTGTCCCGCGGGCGCGGCAAAGCTCGGCCAGAAGCTGTGCAAGGCCGACGGCACGCGCGTGAAGTATCCGATGCACACGCTGCCGGACGATCACGTCTGGGGCGAGGACAAGTGGGATTACAACTACCGCGACAGCAACAAGATCAACTGCTACGACACGGGCACGGCTCCGTGCAAGACGGCCTGCCCCGCGCACATCGCGGTACAGGGCTATATCAGGATGGCGGCCGAGGGACGCTATGCCGAAGCCGTCCGGCTCATCCGGCAGGACAATCCGTTCCCGGCGGTGTGCGGCGCGGTGTGCAACCGCCGCTGTGAGGACCGCTGTACGCGCGGCACGGTCGACAAGCCGGTTGCGATCGACGAGATCAAGAAGTTCCTCGCCGAGTGGGAGCTAAAGCATCCGGAAAGCTATGCGGAGATCTGCGAAAACGGCGAGGGCAAGCAGTGGACCGACTATCCGATCGCAGTCATCGGCGCGGGCCCCGCGGGCTTGTCCGCCGCGTATTATCTGCGCAGGGAGGGCTATCCGGTCACGGTGTTCGAGAAGGAGAGCCGTCCGGGCGGCATGCTCCTAAACGGCATTCCGTCGTTCCGGCTCGAGAAGGACGTGCTCGAAAAGGAGATCGAAATCGTACGGCTGATGGGCGCCGAGTTCCGCTGCGGCGTCGAGGTCGGCAAGGACGTCACGCTCGACGAGCTGCGAGCGCAGGGCTATAAGGCGTTCTACATCGCGATCGGCCTGCAGGGCGGCCGCATGGCGGGCGTGCCCGGCGAAGAGGGCGCGGGCGTCGAATCCGGCGTCGCGTTCTTAAAGCGCGTCAATCAGAAGGGCGAAGAAACGCTGCCCGGCAACGTAGTCGTCGTGGGCGGCGGCAACGTCGCGGCGGACGTCGCAAGGACCGCGCTGCGCTGTACTTCGGGCAAGGTCACGATGCTGTGCCTGGAACAACGCGGCGAAATGCCCGCGGCGAAGGACGAGATCGAAGAGGTGCTCGAGGAGGGCATCGCGATCGAAAACGGCTGGGGGCCCAAGGAAGTTCTGCGCGACGAGACCGGCAAGGTCAAAGGCGTTGTGTTCAAGCGCTGCACGCGCGTGTTCGACGACGAGCACCGCTTCAGCCCGCAGTACGACGAGAACGACACGATGACCGTCCCGTGCGAGAACGTGCTGATGGCGATCGGCCAGAGCGCCGAGTGGGGAAGACTGCTCGACGGCAGCAAGGTCGAGGTCCGCAGAAACGGCACGGCTGTCGCCGATCCGGTCACGCTGCAGACCGCCGAGCCGGACGTATTCGTCGGCGGCGACATCTTCCACGGCGCGAAGTTCGCGATCGACGCGATCGCGGACGGAAGAGAGGGCATGGTCTCGATCAACCGCTTCGTGCATCCGGGTCAGTCGCTGACGATCGGCAGGGACCTTCGCAAGTTCATCGAGTTCGACCGCGAGGACATCACGCGGCCCGATTCGTTCGACAATTCCCCGCGCCAGCGTCCGGGCTTCAAGCCGGGCGAAGCGCGCGCGACGTTTGCGGACCTTCGGCTGCCGCTCTCTGAAGAGCAGGTCAAGGTCGAAGCGAACCGCTGCCTCGGCTGCGGCGCAACGACGGTCGATCTCAACCAGTGCATCGGCTGCGGCCTGTGCACCACGCGCTGCGAGTTCGACGCGATCCACCTTTCCCGCGATCTGCCCGCCGCAAGCGAAATGCACACCGCCGAGGAGATGATGAAGCTCGTCGGCCCGTATGCCTTAAAGCGCATGGGCAAGATCATCAAGCGCAAGATCACCGGAAAGTCGGACTACCCGACCGAACAGGAATAACAAATCCCAAACAAACAGAACGGACAGCGTAAGCTGCCCGTTCTGTTTATATCCCGATTACAGACGGATCCCGTCGATCTCTTCAGTGAGCCGGATGATCTCGTCGATCAGAGAGCCGATATAGTCGACGGTGGCGTTCAGCGGACCGTCGGTGCCGATATCGAAGCCCGCGATCTTCGCCAGCTCCACGGGCGGCAGGGAACCGCCGGCGGCAAGGAAGCGCTTCCAGTCGCGCACCGCCGGTTCGCCCTCGTCGCGGATGCGCAGCATCGCCTGTGTGGCGACCGTGAGGCCCGCGCTGTAGGTATAGGGATAGAGTCCCATGTAGTAGTGCGGCTGGCGCATCCAGGTCAGCTCCGCGCCTTCCGGGATCTCCACGGCGTCGCCCCAGAACAGCTCGAGGTTTCTGCGGAAGATATCGCTCAAGATGTCGGCGTTCACGCTGCCGCCGGCGTCGATGATCCTGTACACCTCGCGCTGATACCAGGCTTCGCGCAGATGCGTGACGAAGTTGTGATAATAGGTATTCGAGATCACACTGGACAGCACCCAGCGGCGGAACCGCTTGTCGTCGCTCGTCTTTTGCAGGTAGTCCGCAAGCAGCAGCTCGTTCATCGTGGACGGCGCTTCGACGAGATACATGGACGGGTCGCAGTCGTAATAGGACTGCGCGGCGTCGCCGTACATGCTCTGCCCGGCGTGGCCCAGCTCGTGCGCGACGGTGAACACGTCCGACATGCGGTCGTTCCAGTTGAGCAGGATAAACGAATTCTGCCGATAAATGCCGGAGCAGAAGCCGCCGGTGGACTTTCCGATGTTCTTCGCAAAGTCGATCCAGCGTTCGCGGTACGCGCGATCCACCATGTCGACGTAATCCGGACCGAGGATCGAAAGCGCGTCATGCACATAGCGGCGCGACTCCGCGATCGTCACGCGCGGGTCGTATTCCGGATCCACGGCGATCTTGAGGTCTGCGAACGTCATCCTGTCAAGCCCGTGCTTCTTCTGCAGCAGCGTCGCGTAACGGCGCATATGCGGCGCAAGGCGCTCGGTGATCACGTCGATTTGCCGGTCGTACATCTCCCGCGTCACCTTCTGCTCAAACAGCAGATAGTCGAACACGTCCTTGTACCCGCGCAGCTCCGACAGGACCTTTTCCTGCGTGACGCAGGCGTTGTACGCGGCCGCGGTGGTGTTTTCGAACTTTTTCAGCGTATCGTAGAATCTGCGGAACGCGGCGCGGCGCACGGCCGTGTTCGCTTCCAGCTCGTAGTCGTCCTCATACAGCGAATAGCCCATCGGATATTCCTTGCCGTCGACCGTGATCGGATCAAAGGTGATGTCCGCAAGCTTCAGCGTGTTGTAGATATCGTACGGCACGTCGAACGACCGGCCGAGCGCGGCAAGCGTCTTTTCCGTTTCCGGAGAGAGCATGTGCGCCTTCTTCGCAAGCAGATCCTCAAGGTACACGCGGCAGCCCTTCGCAAGCTGCACCGCGCGCATAAGCTCCTCCTTCGGCGCAAGCAGGATCTCGCTGTCGACAAAGGACAGCTCTTTGCGGAGCCGCGTCATTTCGTCGCCGATTTTTTCGTCGCGCTCGCGGAGCGCGTTGTCGGTATAGTCCGTTTCCACCGCAAGCCCGCAGTACGACCAGATATTGCCCATCGTCGGCAGAAACGCTTCCTGCTCGTCGAGACACGCGACGATCTGCTCCGCGGTGGTGAGCTTTCCCGCGTACGTATCAACGAAGGCTTTGACCTGCTTTTTCAGCGCGTCGAGCGCTTCCCACATCTGCGATTCATCCGCAAAGATCAGGGCAAGGTCCCACGTTTCCTGTACGGGGACGTCTTTTCGTGCACACAGTTCCATTTTCATACCTCTTTCTGCTCCGTCGGAGCGTCATTTGTTTATTGCAGGAGATAGCGCATAAAGTCCGGGATCCGCTTTTCCCAGGCGGCTTCGCTGTGCACCGCGTCCGGGATCACGCTGACCGAGACGTCCGCACCCATATCGACAAGCCGCTTTGCGACGTTGAACATGCCGACCAGCGCTCTGCGCTTCGGGTCGATCTCGCCGGTGCCCCTGTCCATATAGATGCGCGTCGGCGCGGCAAGCGGTGTTTCGCGGATCAGATCGTGAAGCCCGGACGGCGAGACCCACAGGCTCGGCGAAAGCACAGCCGCGCGCGAGAAGACGTCGTTGTACGCCACGGCGGCGTAGAGCGACATCAGCCCTCCCATCGAGCTGCCCGCGATCAGCGTGTGTTCGCGGTCGGGCAGCGTGCGGAAGGTGCGGTCGATTTCGGGCTTCAGCTCCTTGGTGAACCAGTCCATCGTGACCTTGCCGAGCCCCTGCACGTCGCCGAGCGGACGCGGCGCGGAATAATCGAACGGGCTGTACTCGGACATCCGGCGAAAGCCCTCCGGATTGCATTCGACCGCCACGACGATCAGATCGGGCTTTTTGCGGTCAAGGTACTCCTTCATGCCCCAGCTCTTGCCGTAGGTGGCGTGGCTGTTGTAAAAGACGTTGTGCCCGTCGAACATGTAGAGCACGGGATAGCGCTGTTCACTTTCCGCATAGTCGCGGGGAAGATAGACGTACAGACGGCGCGGCTTCTTTGTCGGCAGCGCCGGGATCTGGATCCTGCTGACTTGAATCATATGTTTGCCCCTTTTGCTTTTTTCTGTATTATACCGCACGCGCGCCGCCGCCGCAAGATGCATTCTCCGGGTGTGTCCTTGACAACAGCGGCTGTGCTATCTATAATAGGAACACATGATCGGAAAGGAGCCGAAGCCTTGGAAAGCTATTGCCTGTTCTGTAAAAGCGGTCAGGAATCCGCCGTGATCGGCCTTCTCACGCGAGCCGGGCATACGGCGTTTTCGCCGCTGACCGTGCGGAACAAGCCGGGTGAAGCCGGGTTACAGCGCACCAAGGCAAGGCTTTTGCCGGGGTATGTGTTCTTTGATGCAGATGAGGAGCCGGATTGGGAGCGGATCCGCCGCTATTCCGGCGTGCTGAAGGCGCTGCGCTATGAGGACGGCAGCGCCGCGCTGCGCGGGGGCGACCTCGATTTTGTCAAATGGCTCAAGCGCTACGACGGCACGGTCGACGTGTCCGGCGTCGTCAAGGTCGGCACGAAGATCGCGTTCGTCAGCGGTCCGCTGCTCGGCATGGAGGCGCAGATCCTGAAGGTCAACAAAAGCCGTCGGCAGGTGCAGATCGCGCTCGGCGACGGCGAGGTGCTGTTTCACAACATCTGGTGCTCGATCGAATACATCGCGGAGAACGTCGACGTCGAGCTGCTGCACCAGTCGTCGGAAAGCGAACGCGGGGAATGAGCGCTGCATTGCCTGCCGTTTTTTGACAAACAATCAGAAACCGACGCTGCAGAGTATACAGAAAAACCTCTGTATTCAAGGGTATTTCGACACATTTCCCGTTTGTTCACGCATATTCGTTCGGTTGATTTTTCTTTTATATTTTGTCGTTTGCTTGACGAAAAGAGATCCCTGCTGTATAATGATAGCGTTATAAAATATGTCGTGGTATGCCCAGAAACGGCATGCAGGTATTTTTGCGGGAAAATTCGCTGTAACGGCGATATCAATCAATATATTATAGAAGGAGTGCTCGGACGCTCCTTCAGGAAAGGAAAAAGACCTTGGAACAGGTGAGAAGGGACAAAAACGAAGTCGAAATCAATCTGAGAGACGTCTTTCAGATCCTGCTTTCGAAATGGATCTGGATCGCGGCCGCCGGGATCGTCGTTGCGCTCGCGGTCGGACTCGTCACACGGTTTGCAATCAAAAAGAAATACACGGCGTCCGTGTCGATGTACATCAGCACGGTCACGGAGCAGAACCAGGCGTCCGGCACGGTCACCAACAGCGAGCTGGTCGCTGCGGACAACCTGATCAAGACGTATCAGGAGATCGTCAAGAGCAATACCGTTCTCGACGTGATCGCGGAGAACTTCAAGGCGGAGCATCCGGAGCATGCGAAATACAATGTATCGATCGGCATGATATCGAAAGCGATCTCGGTTTCCGTCCCGACCGGAACGAAGCTGATCAAGATCAGCGTGAAAACCGTCGATCCGGTGCTTTCGGCGGACATTGCCAACACGTTTGCGAAATATGCGGGGCCGGAGATCATCCGCATCACGAAGGCGGGCGACGTGCAGATCGTCGATTACGCAACGGTGCCGACCTCCGCTTCCAGCCCGAATCTCACCCGGAACGTCATCATCGGATTCCTGGCCGGCGCGGTGCTTGCTGCGGTCTTCTTTGTGATGAAGGCGTATCTGGATACCACGATCTATACCTCCGAGGAGGTACAGAAGGTCAGCCGCTGCCCGGTGATCGGCACGGTCCCGATGATCGACGTCGGCAGCAGCGAGATCACACCGTGGGAAGTCTCCCTGAAGGAGGAAATCGTCAATGAGTAAGCTCTTTGCGAAAAAGAACAGCGCGGCAGCGCGCAAGCAGGAGGATCGTTCGCAGATTCGGGAAAACCGTAAAAAGCTGCTGACGCAGGAAAGCGCGTTTGCGATCCGTGAAGCATACGTTCAGCTTCGAACGAACCTGATGTACAGCGTCGCGTCGATGGACGACCGCGGCTGTAAGGTGTTCGGCGTAACGAGCGCAAATCCGTCCGAGGGCAAGAGCCTGACAGCGTCCAACGTCGCGGTTTCGTTCGCCATGCTCGGCAAGCGCACGCTTCTGATCGACTGCGACATGCGTAAACCGAATGTCGCCCGACTCTGGCGCATCCACACCAAGAACGGCCTGAGCGATCTGATCGCCAAGGTCGACGCCTGCGACGTGTACAGCGTGGAGGGACTTCCGCTGTCGATCATCTGCTGCGGCAAGATCCCGCCGAACCCGTCCGAAATGCTTGCGTCCGCGTCGTTCCAGAACGCGATCGCGCGCTTCCGCAGGCAGTACGACTATATCATTCTCGACACGCCGCCGATCAACGAGGTCGCGGACGCGCAGATCGTCTCACGTCTGGTGGACGGCATGGTGCTGGTCGTGCGGTCCTCCGTTACGAAGCAGAGGGATCTTGCGGAGGCCGAAGCGACGCTGCAGAGCGCCGGCAGCCGCATCAGCGGCGTCGTGATCAACGACCTGAATCTCAAACAGAGCGGCAAGTACGGCTACAAATACGGGTATAAATACGGATATAAATACGGGTACAAGTACGGGTATAAGTACGGCTATAAGAGCGGTAACCAATCTGAATACCGGTACGGATACAATCCGGACTTCGGCGGCACAGCAAAGACCAGAAAGCCGCAGAAGAACGTCAGCGGCAAGGAGATCGATTTCCATGCGCACATTCTGCCTGCATGCGATCACGGCAGCGACGGGATCGAGACCTCGCTCCGGCAGGTTGCGCTCGCAAGAGAAGCGGGCGTGGACGCGATCTGCGCGACGCCGCACTTCTACGGACAGAAAATGTCCGTGGAGGACTTCCTGGAAAACCGCGCGCGCTGCTGGCTGCAGCTCAAGGCGCAGCTGCAGCAGGACGACCCGCGCATTCTGCTCGGCGCGGAGGTGCTTGCGTTCGAGGGCATCGAAAAGCTGCCGCACATTGAGGACCTTTGCCTGATGGGGACGCGCATCCTGCTTCTTGAGATGCCGTTCACGAGCTGGTCGCAGCGGCTGATCGCGTCGGTCGAGGCACTGAGCGAACGGCAGGATCTGCGCATTGTGCTTGCGCATGTCGATCGCTACGAGCGCGAGCAGGTCGAGACGCTGCTCGGATTCGAGAACGTGAAGGCGCAGATCAACGTGTCCGCGCTGACGAAGCATCTGCAGAGCGGATATCTGCGTGAATGGATGCGGCAGGGCAAGGTCGTCGCTTTGGGAAGCGACATCCACGGCACAAAGGTCGGTTATTCGGAATGGAATACCGCAAAGCAGCGGTATCCGGAGGAATGGAAGACGGTAATGCAGGAGACGGAGCTGCGTCTTTCCAGTCTGTTGTAAGGAACACCGGGGGGAGAAAAGAGACCGAGGCGAGCGGTGCGCGGCCATAGCCGCCCCGCGATCGGACGGTCGAACACAGCGTGTTTGGACTGTGTGAGGCGCAAAAAGCGCGTCGCATGCCGAAGGCAACGAAAAAACAGGCTGTGAATCCACACAATCGGGAGTGAACACAATGGAAGAACAACAAACGCCGATCACGCCGGAAACGGATCTCGGCTTTGAACCGAAACGGCGCAGGAAGGAAAAACGAAAGAAATCCAAGGTCAAACGGATCGTACTCTGGTCCGTTCTCGGCGTTCTGCTTGCCGCGCTGATCGGCGGCGGGATCTACATTTGGTTTATTCTGAAGCGCCCCGGCGCATTCTTCTCCGCATCCGTCCGCGTAACGGCGACGGCGACGCCGGCGGCAACGCCGATGATCGAGATCGAACAATACCTGCCGAGCCGGGAGCCCGATGCGACGCCGATCCCGACGCTTGTGCCGACAGGCACCCCGGCACTGCCGGAGACTTCCGCGCAGCCGGATCCGGGCGAATCGCTCGGCATTGTCAACATTGCGCTGTTTGGGATCGACGCATTCGAGGACGGGAAGTCAAGCAGCGGTTCCATGCCGCATACGGACGCGAATCTGGTCCTTGCGATCAATTTCGATACGAATGAAATGAGCCTGATCTCCATCGCGCGCGACTGTCTGACGACCGCGCCCGGACACACGGGCTTCTATAAGTTCAACGGCGTCTTCAACGTCGGCGGCGGTATGAAGAATCCAAAGGCAGGGTTTGAGCTGTCGTGCCGTGCGGCGGAGGAATGGCTCGGCGGCGTCTCGATCCCGTATTACTACGGCGTCGATTTTCAGGCACTGATCGACCTGGTCGATATGATCGGCGGGATCGATTTTGATGTGGACATTCCGCTGCATACATATGACGGACGCACCATTGAACGAGGCCGCAGACATCTTGACGGGCTTGGCGTTTTAGCGTATGTGCGTATGCGCAAGACGGCCGGCGGACATGATTCTGACCGTACCGCGCGGCAGCGCAAGATGCTGGTTGCGATCTTCAAAAAGCTGAAGCAGGAGGGGAAGCTGTCGATGATCCCCGATCTGCTCAACACAATGGGCGACAACGTCTATACGAATACCAGCCTTTCGCAAACGGCGGCGCTGGTGAACTTTGCAAGGGGCGTCGATCCGGACAGCATCAAGACCTACAGCATTCAGGGCCGGATCAGCATGACGTACGACTGGGCGTTCTGCTTCATCGACCAGCAGGCGCGGATCGACATGATCCGGGAGGTCTACGGCTTTGAGGCCGCGCCGATGGGCGTCAACTCGTCGGTATATGAGACGTTCCTGCACGACAGCGGCTTCCGCGCGATCCAGTATATGAACATTGCAAAACGGATCCTGAACAAGGCACACGAAGCGGCGCAGGACACGCCGATGAGCGAGACGCAAAAGGCGGCGTACGCCGCGTGCTGGCAGGATCTGCAAGACCTCAAGGCCCTGTTCGACTATACGGATCAATGGACACAGCAGCGGTACGACAGCAGCGTCAAGCTGACCGACGCAGAACGGGACGAGCGCAGAGAACTGTATACAGGAATCGAAACGCTGGAAGCAAGGCTGAAGGAATCGGCGAACGCGCTGAACGAGGCCTTCGGAAATCCGATCAGGCCCGGCTGGAACCGCAGTATTGCCGGCTGGTCGGACAAGGACAGCCTTATCAATGAGGTATACGTCGATTTCCGCTGATTCCGATCCGCAAACGAGGTCCAACGGGAGTCATTGGCAAAACAGCATTCGGAGAATGGCATGAACAGAAAAGAAAACAATCGAACCGAAACAGAGTCGCGTAAACGGGCCGGGATGCCGAAATATATCATTCCGGTTCTGTTGGGCGTCTTTGACTATCTGGCGGTGAGCCTCGCCTATTTCGTCGCACTCTGGCTCCGGTTTGACTTTGTATTCTCAAAAATCAGTCAGGAGTACTGGATCATCTTCTCACGCTCGATCCTGGTCTACGCAGCGGTTACCGTCCTTGTTTTCTGGGCGTTCCGGTTGTACCGGCTGCTGCTGCGCTATATCGGCCTTCGCGAGATCGTCAAGGTATTCGGTCTGTCCCTGTTGCTTTCGATCGTTTACGCCGTCGCGATCCGGCTGATCCTCGGCAGAATGCCGGTGTCGTACTACTTCGGCGGCGCGCTGATCCAGGCGGCGCTGCTGACGGGGATCCGTCTGTCGGTCCGACTGGTCGATCACTGGAACAAGCGCCGTGCGCAGATGCAGGCGGAGCAGAACCGCGTCATGCTGATCGGCGCGGGCGATGCAGGACAAATGATTTTGCGCGATATCATGGCGAATCCGAGCACGCACGACACGGTCGTCTGCTTCATCGACGACGATCCGAACAAACAGAAGCGCCTTTTGGAGGGCGTGCCGATCGTCGGCGGGCGCGAGGACATTCTTTCCGCGGTCGAAAAATACCGCATAGACAAGATTTATCTCGCGATTCCGAGCGCCACGGCGGAACAGAAGCGCGACATCCTCTCCATCTGCAGCGAGACGGCCTGCGAGCTCAAGCAGCTTCCGGGCATGTATCAGCTGATTTCCGGACAGATCTCGGTCAGCGCGATGAAGGACGTTGCGGTTGAGGACCTTCTGGGCCGCGACCCGATCCGCCCCGATCTCTCCGGCGTGTATGCGTTTATCAACGGCAAGACCGTCATGGTCACCGGTGGCGGCGGATCGATCGGCAGCGAGCTTTGCCGGCAGATCGCGGCGCACGGCCCGAAGCAGCTGATCATCTTCGACGTGTACGAAAACAGCGCGTACGACATCCAGCAGGAGCTCAAGGAGCGCTTCCCGCAGCTGGATCTGGTCGTTCTGATCGGCTCGGTGCGCGACAGCCGAAAGATTTTCAAAGTGTTCGACGAATACCGGCCGCAGGTCGCCTATCATGCGGCGGCGCACAAACACGTTCCGCTGATGGAGACCAGCCCGTGCGAGGCGATCAAGAACAACGTCATCGGCACGTACAAGACCGCATACGCGGCAATGGTACACGGCTGTGAGCGCTTCGTGCTGATCTCGACGGACAAGGCGGTCAATCCGACCAACGTCATGGGCGCAAGCAAGCGTCTGTGCGAAATGATCATCCAGAGCTTCGACGCCAAGATCAAGGCGGGCAAAGCGAGCGAGATCCCGCAGCTGTTCACGCACGAGGGCTGCGAAAACGCCGACAAGGACGGCACGGGACGCGTATTCCGGAACATCCGGACCGAGTTTGTCGCCGTGCGGTTCGGCAACGTGCTCGGCAGCAACGGTTCGGTCATCCCGCTGTTCAAGAAGCAGATCGAGCACGGCGGCCCGGTCACCGTCACGCATCCGGACGTCATCCGTTACTTCATGACGATCCCGGAGGCGGTGAGCCTTGTGATGCTCGCCGGGACCTACGCAAAGGGCGGCGAGATCTTCGTGCTGGATATGGGCAGCCCGGTCAAGATCGACACGCTGGCGAGGAACCTCATCAAGCAGGCGGGGCTGAAGCCGGACGTCGATATCAAGATCAAGTATACCGGTCTGCGGCCCGGCGAAAAGCTCTATGAGGAGAAGCTCATGGACGCGGAAGGCCTTCAGAAGACCGAAAACGAGCTGATCCACATCGGCAAGCCGATCGCGTTCGATCAGGATCTGCTGTTTGCAAATCTTGCCACGCTGATGAGCGCGGCTTACGCGAATGACGACCGGATCCGCGACCTTCTGATCGGCATGGTGCCGACCTACCACCCGGCGAAGGCCGGCGCGCAGGCGCTGAAGGTCCTCGGCGCGACCGCCGAACCGGAACCGGACGAAATGCACGCCGCAGGCTGAGGGCATGCGTATCCGACAATTGTCGAACAAGCGAATCATTCTGCTGACTGCGACGACGCTGGTGCTGCTCTTTATCTTCGGACAGTCGATGTTGCCGAAGAGCACGTCCGCTGGCGAGAGCGGCTGGCTCCGGGAGAAGATCCTAAACCCGATCGCGTCGTGGTTCGGACTCGGACCGCTTTCGGACCATTTCGTGCGCAAACTGGCACATGTGTTCGAGTACACAATTCTTGCCGTTCTGCTGACGCTGGATTTTCGCAGCCGGCTGATCAAAAGCATCGGCCTCGGTTTTACCGTCGCCTTTCTGGACGAGAGCCTGCAGGCGCTGACCGGCCGCGGCTCACAGCTTTCCGACGTCTGGATCGACCTGATCGGCGTCGCCATCGGCACGCTTTTGGGCTTTTTGCTTTGGAGATTGTTCCGTTGTTCATCGACAAAGGAACAGGGGAAAAACGAATCATAAAGGAATCCGAAATGGAAAACGTAACGTACACGGAGGAACAACTCAGGAAAAAGGTTAACGGTGTTTATAACCGCGTAATGAAGCGCTGCATCGATTTTATTCTTGCGCTGATTCTGTTTGTAATTTGTCTTCCGTTTTATCTGATTATTGCAATTGCAATCTGCATTGACGACGGATTGCCGGTTCTGTATCGCGCGCCGCGCGGCGGTTATCACAATAAAACATTCAGAATCTGCAAGTTTCGCAGCATGGTTAAGAACGCCGACAAAATCGGCGGATATACAACTGCGTTTCATGATCCTCGGGTAACGAAGGTCGGCGCAGTACTCCGTAAGGCAAAGCTCGACGAGATACCGCAGTTGATCAATATTCTGAAGGGCGAGATGAGCTTTGTCGGACCGCGGCCGGAGGTATTGGAGTATGTGAACCGGTTCACGGGGCTTGAGACGTATATTCTTGAGGTCCGTCCCGGCATTACGGACTACAGCTCCATCAAGTTCGCGAACCTCGATGAACTTGTCGGTTCGGAGAATGCCGATGAGTTCTTTCAGAAAGAGATTCTCGGACAGAAAAATGCGCTGCGCGTCAAATATGTTGCGGAGATCTCCTTTTCGACCGACGTAAAGATCTTTTTCAAGACGATCGGCGCGGTGTTCGGACGCGTGATTGCGACAGTTAAGGGAAAGTAAATGGAATACATCAGCGTTAAAAACACAGATTTGACCGTTTCGAGAATCGCGATCGGCGGCGATCCGATGGGACTGCATGCATGGGGAGATACCAGCGAGGCCGAGATGATCGACGCGGTTCACGTCGGGCTTGAGCAGGGGATCACATATTTCGACACCGCTGACATCTACGGACTCGGGACGGCGGAGCAGATCCTCTCGAAGGCCATCGGAAACCGGCGAAAGGACGTCGTCATTGCAACCAAGTTCGGCGTGAGACGAAACGATGAGAACACACGGACGTTTTACGATATTTCCCCCGCATGGATGCGGCAGGCGGTAGAAGGAAGCCTGAAAAGGCTCGGGACCGATTATATTGATATCTATCAGATCCATTATCTGGATGGCATAACGCCGATCGAGGATGTGATCGAGGGACTGGAGCGGCTGAAAGAAGAGGGCAAGATCCGATACTACGGACTGTCGAACGTGGGGAGGAAGGACCTTGCAATGCTGAAGCCGTATGCAGGACGGTTTTGCTCGTTTCAGGACCAGTACAGTCTTGCATGCCGCGATTATGAAGCAGATATCCGGTGCGTTTCGGAGACGCTCGGCGCGACGCCGCTGACGTGGGGAAGTCTCGGACAGGGAGTTTTAACCGGGAAATACGGACGGGATGTCGTAATGGATCAAAGCGACAAACGTTCGCGCGCTACATTTCCGAATTTCCACGGCGAGAAGCTGCAGAAGAATCTGGATATCGTAGATGAGATGAAAAAGATGGGGCCTAAGTACGGAAAACAGCCGGCGGCCATTGCGATTCGGTTTATCCTGGACTATTTGCAGGAATCGGTCGCGCTGGTGGGGGTAAAGAGAAGATCACAGGTGTTGTCAAACTGTGAAGCGCTCGGCTGGAAACTGTGCCGAGAAGACTTGGACCTGCTTGACAGAATATCAAAACAAGGAGAATGATATGAGGCAAATACATGTCCCTACATTGCCGGTCCTGGAGAATGTGCTGGGATTGAGCGATGAGATCGTAAAGAACATGCTTGCCCGCATGGTTCTGATCAGAACAGCGGAGGAGCATATTGCGCAAAGCGTACTGGAGAAACAGGTTTTCACGCCCTGTCACCTGTATATCGGGCAGGAGGCCGATGCTGTCGGCGTTTGCCAGGCGCTCAGGGATACGGATTATGTTTTCAGCACCCATCGTTCTCACGGCCATTTTCTTGCGAAGGGCGGAAAGATCGAGGACTTGTTCGCCGAGATCTACTGCAGAGAGACAGGCTGTTCGGGCGGCCGCGGAGGATCGATGCATCTGTGCGATCCGAAGATCGGACTTTTGGGTTCTTCTTCGATCGTTGCGGGATGTCTCGGAATCGGGCTCGGCCCTGCGTTCAAGAGCAAGCTGATGGGGCTGGATAATGTCAGCGTGATCTTCCACGGCGACTGTGTGCCGGAGGAAGGCGTGTGGCATGAAGCCCTGAACTTTGCTGCGGTGAAAAAACTGCCGGTGATTTTTGTTTGCGAGAACAACCTTTATGCGGCTTCGGCGGCTTTGGCCGATCGCCGTGTGGATGATAATATCTTTGAAGTGGCGGCTGCGCACGGGCTTCCGACGGAGATCGTGGACGGCAACGATATCTTTGCGGTGCATAAGGCGGCGACAGAAGCCGTACAAAGAGCCAGAAACGGCGAAGGCCCGCAGTATATTGAGACAAGGACATATCGCTGGCTCGGACATGTCGGACCGTTCGACAATATCAAAGAGGGACTGCGGGACATCAATGAGCTGAATTTCTGGAAGGAGAGATGTCCGATCCGCAATCTGGAACGGAAGCTGATCGAAACGGGCGTCATGACCGAACAGGAAACGGAAGCGCTGCACGAACGCACGCGCAAGATCGTTGAGGATGCACAGGCGAAGGCGGTCGCCGCCTCCAAACCCGCTCCGGAAACACTGCTGCACAACGTCTATCGTCGAGAGGTATAAGTCATGAAAGAAGAGAGACTTTTGACATACGGCGACGCAATCAACGAGGGACATCGGATCGCGCTCAGAAACGATCCCGCCTGCTTCGTGATCGGACAGGGCGTCAACAACCCGTGGTTTGTCGGCAGAACGACGACCGGACTGATGGAGGAATTCGGTCCCATGCGGATTATGGATTCTCCTGTCAGCGAGGCGGCGATGACCGGTGCGTGCATCGGTGCGGCCATGGCGGGCATGAAACCGATCGTGTTCCATCCGAGAATGGACTTTATGTACCTGACACTGGATCAGGTAGTCAACCATTGCGCTTCGTGGCATTACATGTTCAACGGGAAGGTCAACGTCCCGGTCGTGATCCGCGGCATTGTGAACCGCGGCGGCGAACAAGGCGCGCAGCATTCACAGAGTCCGTTCGGCGTGTATGCCAACATCCCCGGACTGAAGGTCGTCGCTCCTGCAACGCCGAAGGATGCGAAGGGCCTGCTGATTGCAGCGGTCAACGATCCGGATCCGGTCATCTACATTGATGATCGTTGGTTGTATGATTCTGTCGGCGACGTGCCCGAGGGGGATTACGAGACGCCGATCGGAAAGGCCAATGTGTTGAAAACGGGAACGGACGTAACGGTTGTTGCCGCGTCCTTCATGGTGAAGGAAGCCATGAAGGCGGCGGCGGAGCTTGAATCGGAAGGCGTCTCGTGCGAGGTCGTCGATCTGCGCACATTGAAGCCCGTCGATATGGACACGGTCAACACAAGCGTTGCCAAAACGGGACGAGCCGTGGTCAGTATTGCGGAATGGGCGTTTGCAAGCGTCACGGATTCCGTGACAAAGGGCATCTATGAAGCCAACTTCGGACGGCTGAAATCGCCGGTCAGAACGGTAACGCTGCCTGACTGCCCCGCACCCGCGAGCAAATCGCTCGAGGCGGCGTACTACATCTACGCAAAGGACATCGTAAAAGCGGTGAAAGAGACGTTCAGATGAAAAAGATCCTGATCATCGCCAACGATTTTACGGCGATCCATCATTTCCGTATGGAGCTGTTGGAGCGGCTGCATGCAGATGGATATGAAACGGTCCTTGCTATGCCGCATGACGAAAAGAATGAAGTATTCAGGTCGATCGTGACACGGCTCATTTCGGTCCCGATGAGTCGATTCGGGACGAATCCGCTTAAGGAGTACCAAACGTACAGGGCCATCCGGAAGATCATTCGTGCGGAAAAACCGGACACGGTGCTGACATATACGGCAAAGCCTAATATCTACGGCGGACTGGCGGCGTCGGCGGAGAAAACGCCGTACATCGCGACTGTGACCGGGCTCGGCAGCAATTTTGATAAACAGAATCTGATCAGCCGGATTATGATCCGGCTGGAAAAAAAGGCATTCAAACGGGCAAAGACCGTTTTTTTCCAGAACGAGCTGAACATGTCGATCCTACAGAGCCACGGTATCGCCGTGCACAACAGCGCCCTTGTTCCGGGATCCGGCGTCAATCTCAGGATGAACAGCTTCGAGCCGTATCCGGAGCATGAAACGATCCGGTTCCTTGCGGCGGCAAGGATCCGTCAGGATAAGGGCTATGACGAGCTGTTCGCCGTCATCAGGCGCTTTCATGATGAGGGGATCCCCGCTGAGTTTCATATCATCGGCTGGTATGAGGAGGAATCGTATCAGAGCGTTGTTGAGGACCTTCAGAAGAATTACGGCGTCCGGTTCTATGATTTTATCCCGCACGATCAGATGCATCAATACATTGCATCCTGTGACTGCCTGATTCAGCCGTCTCATCATGAAGGCATGTCCAACATCATTCTGGAAGCGGCTGCGACCGGCCGTCCGTGCATCGTATCGGATATCAACGGGTGCAAGGAAGCGGTACGGGATAAAGAAACGGGATTTCTTTTTCAGGTTAAGAACGCGGACGATATGTATGACAAGATGCGGATGTTTATGCGTATCGACATGGCGCAGAGAGCCGAAATGGGACGAAAAGCCCGCGCGTTTATGGAGCAGGCCTTTGATCGCGACAGTGTCGTACAAACATATATAAACGAAATTAACAGGTAGAAGGAGAGTCAGGGAATGAATCAACTCTATGAGCGGCTTGTAAACAAACAGGAAAAGCTGTCGCTGGTAGGTCTCGGCTATGTCGGGATGCCGATAGCGGTGGCATTTGCGAGAAAAATAAATGTTATCGGATACGATCTGAACAAAAAGAAGATTGAGCTGTATAAAAACGGCGTCGATCCCACCCGCGAGGTCGGCAACGATACGATCCGCAATACGACTGTGGAGTTCACCGCGGACGAAACGAAGCTGCGTGAAGCAAAGTTCCACATCGTTGCAGTTCCCACTCCTGTCAACGATGACCACACCCCGGATCTGAGTCCGGTCGAAGGCGCAAGCACAATTCTCGGACGAAACCTTACCAAAGGCTCTGTCGTCGTATTTGAGTCCACCGTTTATCCCGGCGTGACCGAAGACGTCTGCGTACCGATCCTTGAAAAAGAGTCCGGGTTGAAGTGCGGCGTGGATTTCAAGATCGGTTATTCGCCGGAGCGCATCAATCCCGGTGACAAAGTCCATCGCCTTGAAACCATCAAAAAGATCGTATCCGGCATGGATGAGGAGACGCTCGACTGCGTCGCAAAGGTATATGAGCTGGTCGTGGACGCAGGTGTGCATCGCGCGGAAAGCATCAAGGTCGCAGAGGCGGCAAAGGTCATCGAAAACAGCCAGCGTGACATCAACATTGCGTTCATGAATGAGTTGTCCATCATCTTCAATAAAATGGGCATTGATACAAAGAGCGTCCTCGAAGCGGCGGGAACCAAGTGGAATTTCCTGAAGTTTTATCCCGGTTTGGTCGGCGGACACTGCATCGGCGTCGATCCGTACTACCTTACCTATAAGGCCGAGATGCTCGGCTATCACAGCCAGATCATTCTGTCCGGCCGCCGCATCAACGACGATATGGGCAAATACTGTGCGGAGAACTGCGTCAAGAACCTGATCGCGGCTGATAAGGCGGTCAAAGGCGCAAAGGTTGCGATCCTCGGCTTTACATTCAAAGAAAACTGCCCCGACACGCGCAACACCAAGATCATTGATATCGTCAACGAACTGAAGGAATACGGCATTCAGCCCGTCATTGCGGATCCGCAGGCAGATGCGGACGAGGCGAAGCGTTTGTACGGCGTGGAATTCGTCGATCTCGATTCCATCCGCGATATGGACGCGGTCATCCTTGCGGTCGCGCATACGGAGTTCACGTCGTTCACGATGGATGCGGTGGACAAGTTCTTCGGCAAAGGCAGAAAGGTTTTGCTGGACCTCAAGGGACTTCTGAACCGCAAGGAATACGAGGCGGCAGGATACAGCTACTGGAGACTTTGATTTTTGTCAGGAGACGGTATGGGTTATCAAAACGTACAATTTCCGGAAAACAGCGTTTTCCTGGTGACGGGCGGAGCCGGTTTTATCGGCTCCAATCTATGTGAAGCGATTCTGAACCTCGGATATAAGGTCCGTTGCCTCGACGATTTATCCACGGGCAAGCAGGCGAACGTCGATCTGTTTATCGACCATCCGAACTATACGTTCATCAAAGGCGATATCAAGGATCTCGATACCTGCATGGCTGCATGCGACGGCGTTGATTATGTGCTGAATCAGGCGGCATGGGGTTCAGTCCCGCGTTCCATCGAGATGCCGCTGTTCTACTGCATGAACAACATCATGGGTACGCTGAACATGCTCGAGGCTGCAAGGCAGAAGGGCGTGAAAAAGTTTGTCTACGCAAGCTCATCCTCTGTGTACGGAGACGAGCCGGTTCTGCCGAAGAAGGAAGGGCGCGAGGGCAACCTCCTGTCTCCGTATGCGGTCAGCAAGCGCGCGGACGAGGAATGGGCGAAGCAGTATACCCGTCATTACGGGTTAGATACATACGGCCTGCGTTATTTCAATGTATTCGGCCGCCGGCAGGATCCGAACGGCGCGTACGCCGCAGTCATTCCGAAGTTCATTAAGCAGCTTCTGCACGGAGAGGTCCCGACCATCAACGGCGACGGACGGCAGAGCCGCGACTTCACCTATATCGAAAACGTGATCGAGGCGAATCTGAAGGCGTGTCTGGCGCCGCACGAGGCGGCGGGCGAGGCGTTCAACATCGCTTACGGCGGCCGCGAGTACCTGCTTGATATCTATTATGGGCTTACCGAAGCGCTCGGCGTCAACGTTGAGCCGCATTTCGGCCCGGACCGCGCCGGGGACATCAAGCACAGCAACGCTGACATCGGCAAGGCACGCGAGCTGCTCGGCTACGATCCGGACTGGTCCTTCGACCGCGGCATCAAGGCTGCGATCGCGTGGTATAAGGAACATCTTTGAGAAAGACAGAGAGCGTTGAATCTGATGAGAATTGTATTCGTGCATGATCATAAGT
Source organism: Clostridiales bacterium (assembly GCA_918244965.1). GTDB lineage: Bacteria > Bacillota > Clostridia > Christensenellales > CAG-138 > UBA3792. The sequence goes on from CAKJYC010000062.1 coordinate 19,784, forward strand.
TCAGAGAAGTCGAAGGTTCTATTTATTCTCCGGGCGGTCTGTCAAACGAGATCCTGTCAAGATATACGCAGTGGTTTGATTCGATCACAGTTGTCGGGAGAATACTCCACGAGGATCATGTTCAGAAAGGGTACAGCAAGATAGAGAATCCCTGTGTTGCCGTTGTAACAAATACAGGGCTTGAAAGACTCGTAAAGGAAGCGGACGCAGTCATTGTGCGGCTGCCGAGCATCAATGGGTATAAGGCTGTAAGGTATGCAAAAAAACATAAAAAGCCCTATCTCGTAGAAGTGGTCGGATGCACACTTGACGCATATTGGAATCACGGTTTGACAGGCAAGGTTTTTGCGTTGCCCGCATTTATTGTGATGCGGCATTCCGTAAGGAATGCGCCGTACGCGCTCTATGTGACGTCCGCATTTCTGCAAAAGCGCTATCCCTGCAGGGGGAAGACTGCGGGGATCTCGGACGTCGCGATCGAACCGGCGGATCAGACGGTTCTGGAAAAACGGATTCACAAGATCGCCGAAGGCGGCGGCACGATCATTCTCGGCACGGCCGGCGCGATCGACGTTGCATACAAGGGACAGGAATTCGTGATCCGCGCCATTCCGGAGATCGAACGCGCAACGGGAAAGACCGTCCGATACGAGCTTGCAGGCGCCGGCGATCCTTCACGTCTCAAACGCATCGCCGAGGAATGCTGCGTTTCGGACAAGGTGCGGTTTTTGGGTACGGTCAAACATGACGAGATCTTTTCCTGGTTCGATTCGCTCGATCTGTATATTCAGCCGAGCATGCTTGAGGGCTTGTCCCGCGCGGTCGTCGAGGCAATGAGCCGCGGGCTTCCCTGCGTTGCGGCAAAGGCCGGCGGCAACCCGGAGCTGATCGAAAAGGATTATTTGTTCCCGAAGGGAAACAAGCGGCGCATTCCGACAGAGATCGCACGCTGCATTTTGCGTGCCGAAAAGGATGCGGAGCGCTGTGCTGCGCGCAATTATGAGCGCGCAAACGGCTGCTACTGCAGAGAAACGCTGGAAGCAAGCCGCAACGCATTCTATTTGGATTTCGCGCATTCGGGAAAGGACGCTTCCGATTTGAAATGAGAAAATACTCGATCCCGCTAAAAGACATACTGCTCTATGCAATCACTCTGGCGCTGTCTGTCGCCGCATATTTGATCTATCTGAACGGAAACGATGCGCAGTATTCCGAGCTTGTCGTTGCCGCTGTTCTGTATACTGCAGCGTATGTGCTGGGCCTGATTGTCATCAAGCGCAAAACTGACACATTCAACAGCCTGATGACTTTCTTTTGGACGTCGTTCTTTCTTTTTCACGGAAGTCAGGCAGTCATGCGGGTTGTCGGCCTCGGCGAATTCAGCGGATACGATATTTTCTATTTCCATCAGATGGAGGATATCATTCAAGCGACGCTTTACAGCACGATTTGTGAGCTGTTCTTTGTATTTGGCATGATGCTGAATCCGGTGAAGCGCAGCGAGACCAACGCCGGCTTCAACACAGATCACTACCTGTTTGTGCTGAAGAATGTCGGAAAGGCATTCGTGATCGCCGCGACGATTCCGTTTGCAGTATATCTCGTACTGATTCTTCGCGCCGGCGTGACGGTCGGATACGGTGCGATCAATGACTACTCAAACTATGCGTCGTCGACCATCATCAAGATCATCGTCATTTTGGTAGATTTCTTTGTGATCGGTTCGTTCTTCATGATGATCGCCTGTTACAAGAACAAGTGGGCGTACAGAGCGTTCATCGGCGTCATTCTCGTCTACAGCATCGTTCTCCTGTCGCTGGGCGAACGCACGGAGCCTTCCAGCCTGATTCTTCTCGTGCTTTGGATCGACAACTACCTGTGCACCATGTCGGGCAACACGGCCGAAGCCAGACGGAAACGGATTATTGCGGGCGTTTTGCTTGCGATCCTGATCATTGTCTTCCCGTCGATCATGGCGCTGCGGCACAAGGGCATCATTTCCTTCTCGGCGCTGATCGGCGATATCCGCGAGAACGGTATGTTTGAATCGCTGAAGGGATCTATTGCAGGCATTGGATTCAGCGAGATGCCGCTGATTGAGGTCCGCACAATGGTTGCCTCCGGCGAACCGCTGCGTTACGGAACCACATATCTTGCCGCGCTGACAAACACCGTGCCATTCCTCGGGTTTGCAAAGGAATACGCAAATCTTTCAACATGGCTGATGGAACGGCTTCACATGGCATACGGACCGGGCTTTTCCATGGCGGCGGAGGCATACCTGAACTTTAAGGACTTTCCGTTCCCGCTGATTCTGTATGGTTTTTTGATTTCTAGAGCCCTGATGTGGAAAAAGGACGACATTGATCTTCGCCGGATGATTCGAGGAATCATCTTCATCATCACTTGTCTGACACTTCCGCGAAGGGAACTGTCGGGACGTATTCGTGATATCGTGTATCTGGTCATCCTGCTTCCAATCGTCATTGATACGTTTTACCGGAAGAAAAACAAGGCTGGCAACCAATTGTACGAGGATTACAAATCATGAAAGTGCTTCATGTACTCAGCAAGCTCGAAAAGGGCGGCGCGGAATCCAGAATTCTGGAGATGCAGCGGAACTTGAGCCCAAAGGGCGTGGTATTTGATTATCTGCTTCGTGAAGGCGGCGATCACTTTTATACAAAAGAAGCTGCCGGAATGGGCAGTACATTCCATGTGATCCCGCAGCCCGGCATTCGCTCAATGTTCAGGTATATTCGCAGAGTTCGCGATCTTGTCAAAGGAAACTACGATGTGGTTCATTCGCATCTGTCCGTTTTCTCGGGATTCGTTCTGCTTGGAGCGAAGCTCGGCGGCGCAAAGATCCGCATCGCGCATTCGCGGTCCGGCCCGCTTCCATCCGAGATTAAGAAATTTCCGCTGAAGCGGAAGATCCTTCTGCATTTTTATCATTTCCTGATCCGGCATACGGCGACGCATCGCGTTTCGTGCAGTTCAGACGCGGCGATCTACCTGTACGGCGAAAAGGACGTGAAGAAGGGCCGTATCCTTTATATTCGCAATGCGGTCGACTTTGACCGGTTCAACGTCAGCGAATCGAAGGAAACGATCAAAGAACGGTACGGGATCGAACCGGAAACGGAGGTGCTGGTCAGCGTAGGCAATCTCCTCCCGGTCAAGAATCATGTCTATCTTGCGGACGTTTTCCATGCCTATCGCAAGCTGAACCCGAATTCGGTCCTGCTGATCGCGGGTGAAGGCCCGGAACGCGAACGAATCGAGGAAAAGCTCAAAGAACTCGGCGACGATCACATCGTGCTGCTCGGACGCTGCGATACCGTCCCGGCACTGCTTTCGATTGCAGACTGCTTTGTTATGACCTCTAAATATGAGGGCGTTCCCGGCGCGGCGATCGAGGCGCTGGCCTCCGGCGTACCGTGCTTTCTTTCGGACAAAATCACACGGGACATTGACTTCGGTGAGGACGTCACCCGCTATTTTTCCATTGAATTGGATCCTGCGGAGGTTGCAAAGATCATCTTCGACGGCAGAAACGGAATGCGGCATGACAAGGCGGCGTTTCAGAAGATCCTGTACGACAGCGGCTATGAGATCAACGTCGCGTGCGCCGAGATGCTGAAGATCTACGAGGGCAGGGTAAAATGAACTATGATGCGGAACGGCTGAAACAAACACAGCTGACGATTCTGGATTATATCGTCGATGCTTGCGAACGGCATCGGATCCCATATTATCTGTTCTTTGGTTCTCTGCTTGGCGCTGTTCGGCACAGCGGTTACATTCCGTGGGACGACGATCTGGACATCGCGTGTGTGCGTGACGATTATGAAAAGCTGATTTCTGTACTGAAAGAAGAACTGCCGATGCATCCGGAATTCTTCATTCAGGACCTTGCGACAGATCCGAAGAGCCCGGTGCTGCACACAAAGGTGCGAATGAACGGAACCGTCTGTATCGAACGAAACACGGTATCGGAGGAGCAGCATAAAGGCATATTTGTCGATATCTTTCCGCTGGACGGCTTCAGGAAGGGCGTTGCGTCACGGCTTCGGGCGAAGTCCGTGAGACTGCTGTATTCGGCAAGAGGCAACGCGCTGTTCAAAAACCGGAAGCGCAGCGTTAAGCGACTGCTGTGTGCGCCGCTGTCGCACTTCGACGTCAAACGTTACAACACATGCATTCATAGGCTGATGACGCATAACCGTCCGGATGAATGCAAAGAATTGACATGCTATATCTGCCGGTATAAAGCGGATCGGATATGCATCAGCCGGGACTGGCTGGAGCCTGCGAAAAAGCTGTCCTTTGAGGATCACATGTATGCTGTCCCGCATGATACAGATGCGGTATTGACAAAGCTGTACGGCAGCAATTACATGATGCTTCCGCCGGAGGACAAGCGGGTGACACACGCATATCAGGAAGTCAGCTGGCAGGATTGACCGGTCGGGAATCGGAAAACTGTGATGGAACAAAATACGGACAAAAAGAAGACAAGCGTAAAACGAAACTACATATATAACACGCTCTATAAGGTCCTTACGATGATCACCCCGCTGATCACCGCGCCGTTTCTCGCACGCGTAATCGGCAAGGACAACGTAGGGATTTTTTCGTATACCTATGCGATCGCGTATAATTTTTCGCTCGTAGCAAAGCTCGGCCTGATCAATTACGGAAGTCGAAGCATCGCGCGTGTTCGCGATGATGAAACGCGCCTTGCCGAAACGTTTTCCCAGATCTACTATCTGCAGGTGATCACGTCAGTCATTGCTACGATCGCGTATTACTGCTTTGTTCGGCTGTTTACAAACGATTATACGACGATCTTTCTCCTGAACGGGATTTATGTGTTCAGCATTGCGTTCGATATCGACTGGCTGTTTTATGGGACGGAGAACTTCAAATCCATCTCGCTCCGGAATGCGTTCATCAAGATCGCGACCGTTATTGCCATCATCCTCTTCGTCAAAACCGAAAACGGGCTGCTTACATATGTAATTATCATGATTGTGAGCGACGTGCTGAAGTTTGCAGCAATCTGGCTCGGATTCGGAAAGACGACCAAATTCGTCAAGGTCGCTTTCCGGGAGATCTTCCGGCATCTGAAGCCATGCGCGATCCTGTTTATTCCGGTTATTGCGACAAGCGTATACCGGTCGATGGACAAGATCATGCTCGGCGCCTTATCGGATATGGGACAGACAGGGCTGTACGAGTATTCTGAAAAGATTGTTTATATGCTGCTCGGGTTTGTGACTTCGCTCGAGGTGGTCATGATGCCGCGCATCAGCAACATGCTCGAAAAGGGAAACAAGGATGCGGCGCTCAAGAGCATCGGTCATTCGATGACCTTTGTTATTGCGCTTACGTCAGCAATGGCGTTCGGCATCTCGGGCATTACAAGTCGGTTTATTCCGCTTTTTTACGGTGAGGAGTTTCTCGGCTGTATTGAGCTTTTGCCGCCGTTGGCGATGACTCTGATTCTGATCGGCATAGCAAACGTTGTCCGTACACAGTATATCATGCCAAAGGGCAGGGATATCATTTACGTAATCTCAACGATCATCGGCGCGGTCGTCAATCTGGTCGTGAATTGGATCTGTATACCGCTCCTGGGCGCAAAAGGCGCAGTAATCGGCACCATTTTTGCGGAATTGAGCGTTGCGGTATATCTGCTCTTTGTCGTCAGAAAAGAACTGCCGCTGCTCGAGTATCTGAAGAACGGCTTTGTTTTCCCGATCATTGGATTGATCATGGCCGTTGCGGTCCATTTTATCGGTACGGCGATCGAAAACGTCGTGGTTTCCCTGATTGTTCAGGTCACGGCAGGTATACTGCTGTTCGGTTTGTTGTCAGGGCTGTATCTCAAGCGATTCCAGCCGGAATTGTTTGCGACGATCATGCGGCCGTTCCGCAAAATTGCAAGGAGATTTAAAAAATGAAACATGTAGTGTTGTTGTCAAAGGATGCGATGCTTCCGGAGTATCTTCCGACATATGGCAATACATACTGGAAAACCCCGAATATAGACGAGCTGGCTGCCAAGGGCACCGTTTTTCAGCAGCATTACACGGCTGCCCCATCGACGGCTATGGCGTTCACCAGTATGTTTACGGGTCTGTACCCGTATCAGCTTGACCGGAAGGACTATACAGAGGTCGAGGAGTATAATCAGGGTACAACGTTGTTCGACGAGATGTATGCGCGCGGCTATGAGTGCCATCTTCTGTGGAGCAGCAACTATATCAAAATGGCGGACAAGTTTTCCAAGTGCTACGGAAAGCACACGATCCGTCACGAATCGATGAAGCTGAATCAGTCGGTCGGCGTACATATGCCGCATAATGAGGAACAGAACAACCTGAAGCCGGATGACGCCAAAGTCAAAGAGGTCATGGACTACCTTGTCGGCGAGCTGGATTCCCTCGATCGAAGCAAGCCGATCTTTCTGTGGATTCATCTGCCGCATGTCCTTTTGGGCAGATGCGGTTACGGACAGGACATCGACCTGTTCGACCGGTTCGTAGGCGAGTTAAGAACGCGATTCGGCGACGAGGGGATCTATATTACTGCGGATCATGGCAATATGAACGGCTACAAGGGAAAAACCACCTATGGCTTTGACGTTAACCAGCCGGCCATTCGCATTCCGCTGATCGCGCCGCGTATCGAGGGAATGGAAACGGTAACGTTTCCCACGACAAATGCCCGGCTGATGGATATGATTCTGAATGAGACTGTCAGGAAAGAGGAGTTCATTATCAGCGATACGCAGTACTATGCACAGCCGTACCGCAAGACCGCGATCATTCGCGGCAAGTACAAGTACATCTACAACAAGTTTGACAAAAGCGAAGAGCTGTACGATATCGAATTCGATCCGAATGAGAACATCAATCTGCTCAAAAAACTGCTCTATGACGTCGATCGCAATCGAAATGTGAACGCACAGCAGGTCATTTTTTACCCGTGGATGGATGAAGCCATGGAGAATTACCGGCTGATCAAAACGTTTTTCGATTCTATCTGGAAGACGGCGGGAAAGTGGACTGAACGCAAGAACTATATAGTGCGTAAGCTGAAGAATTATAAGGCGGCACTGAAGCGTAATTTGGGAATAAAATAAGGAGTATACATATGAAAGCATTGATCCTGAATTCCGGGCTCGGATCCCGTATGGGAGTTTTGACGTCCGAGCATCCGAAGTGTATGACGGAGATCTCTTTTCAGGAAACGATCTTATCTCGTCAATTGAATCAGCTGGCATGCGCCGGTATCGAAGAAGTTGTTATTACAACCGGGTATTATGATGACGTGCTGGCGAAGTATTGCCTCAGCCTCGATCTGCCGATCCGGATCACGTTTGTCAAGAATCCGGTTTATGACAAGACGAATTATATCTATTCCATCTACTGCGCAAGAGAGTATCTTGACGACGACATTCTTCTGATGCACGGGGACCTGGTGTTTGAAAACGAAGTCTTTGATCGCGTGACGGCGTCCCCGGTCTCCTGCATGACCGTGTCTTCCGTGCGGCCGCTGCCCGAAAAGGATTTCAAAGCGCAGATCCGGGACGGCATGGTGATGAAGGTCGGAGTGGATATTTTCGATGACGCTATGGAGGCGCAGCCGCTGTACAAGCTGAACAGGGACGACTGGAAGGTCTGGCTTGACAAAATCATCGAGTTCTGTGAGAACGGCAATCGTAAGGTCTATGCCGAAAACGCATTGAACGTGTTAAACGGCGCGGCTAACATCCATGCGCTCGACGTGCAGGACCTGCTTTGTGCGGAAATCGACAACCCGGAAGATTTGACCGAAGTATCGGCAAAACTGAAGGCAATCGAATCGCGCATCGTATACATGTGCTTTTCCACGGACATTATCCACGGCGGACATATCTCTATCATCAAGAAGGCGCAGAAGCATGGCCGGTTGATTATCGGCGTGCTGTCGGATGAAGCGGTTGCCTCGTACAAGCGGCTGCCGCTTGTTCCCGCATCCGAACGTAAAAAGCTGTTTGAAAATATCGCCGGCGTATATAAGGTCGTCGATCAGAACAAGCTAAGCTATCGGGAGAATTTAGAGAAATACCGTCCGGATTTCGTAGTTCATGGAGACGATTGGTGTACTGGCTTCCAGAAGCCGATTCGTGACGAGGTTGTATCCGTTCTTTCGGCATACGGCGGCAAGCTGATCGAATATCCGTACAGCGCGGACGATAAGTATAAGGAGATTCAGAACCGGACCCGCGCTGACCTCGCGATGCCAGACATTCGCCGCGGCCGCTTAAAGAGAGTCCTCGGCATGAAGGGCTTTGTTACGGCAATGGAAGCGCACGACGGCCTGACCGGACTGATCGTGGAAAACACGGTGGTGCATGAGAACGGCGGCGCGCATCAATTTGATGCGATGTGGATCTCTTCGCTCTGCGATTCCACCGCGAAGGGAAAACCGGACATCGAACTGGTTGACATGACGTCCCGCTTCCGCACGATCGAAGATATTACAGAGGTCACAACAAAGCCGATCATCTTTGACGGCGATACAGGCGGCAAGACCGAGCATTTTGTGTACACGGTCCGTTCCCTTGAGCGTCTCGGCGTCTCGATGGTCATTATTGAGGATAAAACCGGACTGAAGAAGAATTCGCTGTTCGGCACTGAGGTAGTACAGACGCAAGACAGCATCGAGAACTTCAGCGCAAAAATCCGCGCCGGCAAGAAGGCGCAGCGAACGAAGGAGTTTATGATCTGTGCGCGTATTGAGAGTCTGATCCTCGAGCGCGGCATGGAGGATGCGCTGACGCGCGCATTCGCCTTTACAGAAGCAGGCGCAGACGCCATTATGATCCACAGCCGCAAAAAGGATCCTGCAGAGATTCAGGAGTTCATTGAGAAGTTCCGTCAAAAGGACGTGACGACGCCGATCGTACTCGTTCCGACCAGCTTCAATTCGGTCACCGAGGAAGAGTGGAAGCAGCGCGGGGCAAACATTATCATCTATGCGAACCAGCTTATGCGGGCGGAAGTCCCTGCGATGCAGAAAGCGGCGGAAACCATTCTTATGCATCACAGAGCCGAAGAGTGCGACACAATGCTGATGTCGTTCAAGGACATCATCCGTTTGATCCCGGCGGAGGTCTGAACCATGATCATTACGGCTGCGGACGACTATCGCGCGCTCGACGGGTGGCTTTCGGATAAGAAAAAAGTCCTGCTTGTCTGCGACGAATCGCTTCGGTTTCTGACGGCGTTCAATCAAAAACTGAGCACGGTTGCAACACCGATGATCCGGTTTTCGGACTTTCAGCCGAATCCGCTCTATGCTTCCGTCGTCAAGGGCGTCGCTCTGTTTCGCAAGGAATGCTGTGACAGTATCATTGCGGTCGGCGGCGGCTCGGCTATGGACGTTGCGAAGTGTATCAAGCTGTATTCCGCACAGCCCGGCGACGGTGAGGATGGCGCATGGCTGAAGGCGAAGGAGATCGACAATGCGATCCCGTTTCTTGCTATGCCGACGACGGCCGGAACCGGCTCGGAAGCAACGAAATATGCTGTTGTTTATTATAATGATATAAAGCAGAGCGTCACGAGCGAGCGCATCATTCCCGAGACGGTTTTGTTGGATCCGAATGCATTGAAAACGCTTCCGCTCTATCAGAAAAAGGCGACAATGTGCGACGCGCTTTGCCATGCAATTGAGAGCTTCTGGTCGGTCAACAGCACGGAGGAGAGCCGCCGATACAGCCATGATGCGATCGCAGGCGTTTTCTGCCACATGGATGGCTATCTCAACAATACCGACGAGGGCAATTCCGGGATGCTTCTTGCGGCGCATGCAGCGGGTAAAGCCATCAATATCACACAGACGACAGCCGGCCACGCCATGTGCTATAAGCTCACAAGCCTGTTTGGCGTTGCCCACGGCCATGCCGCAATCCTGTGCGACCGGGTTCTGTTCCCGTGGATGCTCGAACATACCAGTCGGTGCATTGATACGAGGGGGGAGACGTTTCTGAAGGCGACGCTGGACGCGATCGGACGGGCCATGGGCTGCAGCAATGCCGCAGAAGGCGCTCAAAAACTGAATTCCGTTTTTCAGGGACTTGGACTTGCGATCCCGACCGCAACGGAAAGCCAATACGAAGAGCTTGTTGCGGGCGTCAATCCGGTTCGACTGAAGAATCATCCTATACAGCTTGATGCGGATACGATCCGCACACTTTATCATTTCATTTTGAGGTAACAGATTCATGAAGGTTCAGACACTTGTTGAGATTATCGGATCCGATTTTTATACCGGCGTACCGGATTCCCAGCTGAAAGCGTTGTGCAATTATCTGATGGACACCTACGGCATCGACCCGCACCATCACATCATTGCCGCCAACGAAGGAAACTGCACTGCTCTTGCTGCCGGGTATCATCTGGCGACGGGAAACGTGCCGGTGGTCTATATGCAGAACAGCGGCGAGGGCAATATCATCAATCCGGTCGCATCCCTGCTGAACGATAAGGTTTATGCCATACCGATCGTCTTTATCATTGGCTGGAGAGGCGAACCCGGTGTGCACGACGAGCCGCAGCATATCTATCAGGGCGAGGTTACGATCAAGCTGCTGGACGATATGGGAATTGAGAGCTTTGTGATCGGCAAGGACACGACCGATGAGGATGCAAAAGCCGCGATGGAGCATTTCCGTGACGTATTGGCAGACGGAAAGGATGTTGCGTTTGTCATCCGGAAAGGCGCGCTGACCGATGCACCGAAGGTAGAGTACCGAAACGACAACACCATGGTGCGCGAAGAGATCATTCAGCATATCGTCAAGGCGTCCGGTGAGGATCCCATTGTTTCCACAACAGGCAAAGCAAGCCGTGAACTGTTTGAAACGCGCGTTGCAAACGGACAGAGTCACAAATATGACTTCTTGACGGTCGGTTCCATGGGCCACAGCTCCTCGATCGCGCTCGGTGTTGCGATCAACAAGCCCGACACCCGGATCTGGTGCGTGGACGGCGACGGCGCCGTGCTCATGCACATGGGTTCCATGGCCGTACTCGGCGCAAACAAGCCTAAGAACCTGATTCATATCGTTATCAACAACGGAGCCCACGAGACGGTCGGCGGCATGCCAACCGTGGCAGCGTCTGTCGATCTTGTACAGATCGCGATTGCATGCGGTTATCCGAACGCGGTTTCCGTCGACACATTTGAAGCATTAGATGTAGCGTTGGAAGCGGCAAAGAACCGGAATGAGCTGTCGATGATAGAAGTTAAGTGCTCAATCGGCGCACGCGCGGACCTCGGCCGCCCGACGACGACTGCGCTTGAGAATAAACGCAACTTTATGGAGTATTTGAAAACGCTGACAGTATGAGCCAGGCTGAGCGGATCCTGTTGCAGGCGATACAAAAATCGATCTGGAAGACGGACGTCACCTTTCCTGCGGATACCGACTGGAACGCCGTGCTGAAGGAAGCCGAAGTACAGGCGGTCCTGGGGATCGTTGCGCCTGTAGCACCGGCAGAAACACAAAAGGCGTGGCTTGGCAGGACGTGCCTGGTAACGGCAAGCTTTGTCCGGATTCTGCACAGTCAAAGCGCACTCTGCGCGCTTCTGGAGCAGAACGGCATACCGTTCGTGATCCTGAAGGGGACCGCTGCCGCAATCTATTATCCGGATCCGTCGCAGCGTACCATGGGAGATATCGATTATCTTGTTCAGCAAACACATTTTGATCAGGCGACAGCTGTTCTGAAGGCGAACGAATATCAGGTCGTTGATGACCCGAGAATGCCGCGCCATATCCATGTGTATCGGGACGGCATTTCGTTTGAGCAACACCGTTTTTTCAGCAGCGAAGGCGTGGAGATCGAGCGTTATATTATGGACGGAATGTCGATGATTACTCCGGCAGAAGTTTGCGGCTCCGGATTTCCGATGCTTCCGAAGCTGGCGAACGGTATGGTTTTGCTTGGCCATATGGTACAGCACATGAGAAACGGACTGGGACTTCGCCAGGTGATCGATTGGATGATGTTTGTGGATCGTGAGCTGAACGATGAGTTCTGGGAAAACGGATTCGGAAGGGCGGCAAAGGAAGCGGGTCTGGATACGGCGGCGATCGTTGCAACAGAGATGTGCCGGATTTATCTCGGCCTTTCGGAAAGGAATTGGTGTAAGGGCGCGGATCCTGAACTGTGTGCGGAATTGATGGAGAGCCTGCTGTCATCAGGGAACTTTGACAGAAAACGAGGGAAGGGTTCATCGGTTGAGGCGGTAACCTCAAACATCCATCGAAAGGGCCTTTTCCGTTATCTGCAGACGGCAGGCGAGTTTAACTGGAAAGCATACCATAAACATAAGTGGCTGAAGCCTTTTGCATGGCTTTATCAGATTGGACGGTATGCAAAGCAGGGAGTACGGGCAAAGCGCGGAGGCTCACAGATCAAAGAGGATATTGCACGAGGGAAACAAAGGAATATGCTGCTGGAAAAACTAAAGATTAAACAGTAAATACACAACGCCGGAAGGGGTCAATCCTTCCGGCGCTTTGTTTATTCAACCGGCCCCTGCGAAGGATGCGGGGGCCGGGGCGGTTTTGGCGGATTATTTGATCGTCTTCCACATGGTCAGGATGTTGCGGCCGTTGCTGCGGTCGTAGGAGAGTTTGTCCATGATCTGCTTGGTCATGAAGATGCCGAGGCCGCCGATCTCGCGGTCGTCGGCGGAGAGGGTGACGTCCGGATCGTCCTTGGCGAGCGGGTCGTACGGGCGGCCGCTGTCGATCAGCGTGATCTTGACGTCGGTTTCCTCCTTTTTCACGCGGACCGTCGCCGTGCCGGTATCGGGCGCGTAGGCGTAGTGCGCGATGTTGACGAACACCTCCTCGATCGCAACGTCGATCTGCATCTGCAGCTTCTGCGGGCAGTTCATCTCGGTAAGGTGCGTATCGACGAACGCCTGCACGCGAGGGAGGTTGTCGAGGATCGCGTCAACGGTCAGCTCACTGCCGTCTTTGGTCGGCGTGCCGGTCTCGTCGACCGCGCCGCGATACTCCACGCACAGCATGGTGAGGTCGTCAAACTGCTCGGCATCCTGAACGAAATCGCCGATCGCCTTGCGCACGCCATGCAGCACGTTCTCCGGTGAAGCGTCTGCAACCGCGTTCAGCGCGTCCTGCAGCCGGTCGGAGCCGAACATTTCGCCGTTCGCGTCGGTCGCCTCGGTCACGCCGTCCGTGTACAGGAACAGCTTGGAGCCGGGCTCCATCAGGAACGAGTATTCGCGGTACTTCGTGTTCGCCATGCCGCCGACGATGAAGCCGTGCTTATCCTTATACACCTCAAAGCTGCCGTCCGGCTTTCGGATGAACGGGTACTCATGGCCCGCGTTCGCAGCGGTCACCACGCCGGTCACGATGTCAAGGATGCCGAACCAGACGGTGACGAACATTTGCTCGCGGTTGTTCTTGCAGATCTGGTCGTTGACCGACTGCAGGACCTCCTTCGGACTCTTGCCGCCCATTGCGTTGTTCTGGATCAGGATCTTCGAGATCATCATGAACAGCGCGGCGGGAACGCCCTTGCCGGACACGTCGGCGATCACGATGCCGAGGTGGTCTTCGTCGATCAGGAAGAAGTCGTAGAAGTCGCCGCCGACCTCCTTGGCAGGCTCCATCGCGGCAAAGACGTCGAACTCCGGCCGTCCCGGAAACGCGGGGAAGATGTTCGGCAGCATGTCGGCCTGAATGCGCGTCGCCAGCGAGAGCTCGGTGCCGAGACGTTCCTTCTCGGCGGTCACGTGCGTGAGGTTGTGAATGTAATCGCCGAGGTCCTCCTCCATGGACTGCATGGTAAGGCAGAGATTCTCGATCTCGTCGCCGGTGCGGATGTTCAGCTTGCCGAAGTGCCGACTGTCGCGGTCGGCGTCATTCCGGTCACGCGTATACGCCTCCGCTGCTGCAGCAAGCGCGTTGATCGGCCGGACGACCGCGCGCTTCAGATGGAGCATGGAGAAGAAGATGGTCAGCGCGGTGATGATGAGAAGCAGCACGATGAACTGGATCAGAAACAGGTTGCTGATCCGCGCGACGTCCGACATGTCGGTATCATAAAAGATGTAAACGGGATATCCGCCGACGTCCGTGAGCTTTTCGCCCGCTGTACAGCGATACCCGTACTGCTGCATGTCCATCGTGACCGACGGCATGGACGGCGTTTCGTACAATCTGTCAAGCAGCGTGATCTTCGCGCCGTTCAGGAACGCGTCAAAATACGGCTTCTCAATGAAATCCCAGTGTCCGGGCGGGCAGACGGTGCTCTTCGGATCGGCGTCTGCAATGAACACCATGCGCTGCGTTTCTGGATCGAGAAACGCCGTGTACGCCGCGATCGCGCCGTTTGTTTCCTGCAGCGTGCGAAGCTCCTGCCGCAGCGCCTGCATGGAATCCGTTTCGGCCGCGGCGAAGCGCGCAAGGTAGGCCCCGTCGTTCTGCGCGCGCTGTTCCGGCGTCATGGCGGCGTAAACGGAAACGACCGCCTCGGCCTCACGCCGCACCTCATCGCGGTCGATGTACAAGGCCGCGGTCTTTGCCAGCTGATAGGTCCTGATGCGATATTCGCGGCTGACGGCTGCCCGGAACAGGAAGAATCCGAACAGGACCGCACAAACGCCGAGCGCTATTGCGATGAGAAAGATCGCGCGGAACGCTTTCCCGCGCAGGGAATGATGATTGCGCTCGAACGCGTTCATCTCTCGAACATTTTTTGTCGGCATAGATTGCTCCTCCTTCCGGAGAATGTGAGAACGTAACGCAAAAACGTGCTGTTATAGCACGTTTTCGGTCAAAGAACAGCGTTATTCGATCGTCAGAAAATCGGTGAAGCCGGTCACCTCAAAGATCTCCATGATCGTTTCGTTGACATGGATGACCTTCATGGAGCCCTGCTGATTCATGCGCTTCTGTGCGCCGAGCAGCACGCGAAGACCTGCGGAGGAGATGTAGTCGAGCCGTTCAAAATCGAACACAAGCTGTTCCACACCGGCAAGCGAATTGTTGAGATCGGCTTCCAGCTCCGGCGCGGTGGTGGTGTCCAGGCGCCCTTCCAATGCGAGCACCAGCTCATTGTTGTTTTTCGTCTTGTTGATCGTCATGTTTGTTTCTTCCTTTTCTGAATGGATTTCGGTTCGATAGGGTGCTTCGTGCGTTTACTGCTGCGGGAATCGTTTTTCGATCACCGTTTCGGCGACGTCGCCGCGGATAAAAACCTTGACTTCGTCGGCGAGCTTTGCGACGATGGACTTTTCCAGCTCGTCCCAGTCCTCGCTTTCCTTCTTGCCCTGGGCTTCCAGAGACTGCCTGTACGTGTCCAGCGACCAACCGGCCATGACCGTGTGCAGACCGATGCCCATCGCGGTATCGAATCCGCCGGGATCGGTGTAGATGTATCCGCTGTCGTAGGGCGAGGGGGCCGGCACGCCGGGCTCGCTCATTCCCACGATCACATCCCAGAGCTTTCCCATGAAGCCGCGCTTTGCCGCGTTCTTGCCGGAGGTGGACGCTTTGAGAAGCGCCTCGCGGACGTCGGGACTCATCTGCGTCTTTGTCGACAGATGCAGCGAGAAGAGATCGCCCTCCGCTTCGACCCAGAACTGCGCCTCCGTATGTCCGACGATCGAGCGGATCATACCGGTCAGCTCCTCCGCCAGAAGACACAGCCGGAGCGTCTGCTTGTGCGAAAGCTGCTTATAGGCGGCAGTTCGCTCCGTCTCGTTCAGCGCCTCGGCAATGCCGGCGCCGGTGCTTGTGATGGTAATGGTGTCCGATACCATGTAAATCCTCCTTACAAACGATTATCAATCGTCTTTCTTTTCAATTATATAGGAACCCCGCACCGAATTCAATAGATTCCGGACAACTTTTTTTGAAAAGATACGACCGTTCGAGGGGAAATGCCGACCGCTTGAAACAAGACTCTTGCATGTGCGGAAAAGGTATTATATAATCTATAATCAGAAGAATATGCTCTGCATCCGGAAAATGCGGAGCCGAAGAGGAGGAACGGGCATGGCGGAGACCGATAAAAAACTTGCGAAGGCGACATGGCGGATCATGGAACAGCTTCTGGAGGTGGAGAACCTCGATGAAGCGCTGTCCGGCAGTCTGGAGATCATCGTACAGACGCTGGACTGTGAGGCGGGCGCGGTCTGGATCCTCGATCCGGAGACTGACCGGCTGTCTCCGTTGACCCATATCGGGCCGATCGACCTGTCGGGAATCACCGTCGAGAACGGCGTCGGCATCGAGGGCGTTGTGACGCAGAGCGGCAGATCCGTGATGATCGCGGATACGCTGAAGGATCCGCGCTACGAAGGCAGCATTTTCGACGATCAGGGCGTCCCGGTCAAAACGCTGCTTTGTGTGCCGCTGAACAACCTGCA
Organism: Clostridiales bacterium; assembly: GCA_918244965.1. Classification (GTDB taxonomy): domain Bacteria; phylum Bacillota; class Clostridia; order Christensenellales; family CAG-138; genus UBA3792. The sequence continues at coordinate 36,260 of CAKJYC010000062.1, forward strand.
CGAGACCATCGGCTGCGTCATCGCGGTGAACAAGGCGGACGGCACGCTGTTTGAAGACGACGAGCTGCGCCTGTGCGAGCGCATGGCGTCGCTTGCCGCGATCACGATCGACGAGAAGGGGCTTTCGCTTCCCGCGCAGGAGGAGAAGCGCGTGATGATTTCCCTGAAGGATATCATCAAGGAATTTCCGTCCGGTGAAAGCACGATCCGCGTGCTCAAGGGCATCAATCTGGATATCTACGAGAACGAGTTTGTCGTCGTGCTCGGCGAGTCCGGCTGCGGCAAATCCACGATGATGAACATCATCGGCGGTATGGATTTCGCGACATCCGGGCAGCTGATCATCGAGGGCAAGGACTTTTCGCATCCGACGGACGACGAGCTGACGCGCTACCGCCGCGAGTACGTCGGCTTCATCTTCCAGTCGTACAACCTCATGCCGAACCTGACGGCGCTCGAAAACGTGCAGTTCATCGCGGAGATCGCGAAGGATCCGATCAAAGCGGAGGACGCGCTGAAGAAGGTCGGGCTTCTGGAGCGCGCGAACAACTATCCGGCGCAGATGTCCGGCGGTCAGCAGCAGCGCGTTTCGATCGCGCGTGCGCTCGTCAAGAATCCGAAGATCATCTTTGCCGACGAGCCGACCGCCGCGCTCGATTTCCAGACCGGGCAGGAGGTCCTGGTGGTCATTGAGGATATCGTGAAGAACCAGGGAACGACCGTCGTTATGATCACGCACAACGCGGAGATCGCCAAGATGGCGAACCGCGTCGTCAAGCTGCGCGCCGGCAAGATTGCAAGCATCAAGCGCAACGCGCATCCGCTGCCCGCCGCAGAGATCATTTGGTGACGCCTATGAAACGAACACAGCGAAAGGACGCCGTGCGCAACATCACCCGGCAGAAGGTGTCCTATATCTCCATCGTCATCATCGCCATGATGGCCGTCACGGCATATCTCGGCATCAGCTATGCCTCGGCGGGCCTGTATGCCCATGCGGCACGCTTTTATGATCGCCTGCATTTTCGTGATGCGGAGGTCGTATCCACACAGCTTTTGAGCGCGGACGACCTTGCCGAGCTTCGTGCGACCGAGGGCGTCGCGGACGTCGAGGGAGTCTATACCGTGAACAGCAGGCTCGTGCACGGATCGGACCGGAAGAACGTTTCGGTCGTGTCGCTGACCGAGCGCATCAATACCGTCGACGTGAAGGAGGGGCGGCTCCCTGAACACACGAACGAGTGCGTGCTGGAGCAGGAGTTGGCTGCAGGGCTGAAGATTGCGGTAGGCGACCGCATCCGCATCTGCGGCTCGGACGAAACGCCGCCCGAATACCTGCAGGTCGGGGACTTTACCGTTGTCGGCATCGTGCTGCATCCGGATCTGTACGGCATGCCGGTTGCACAGATCGGCGATCGCTACGTGCTGGTCCCAAAGGACGCGTTCGACCGGGACGCGCTGGAAGGCTGCTATATGAAGGCGGAGGTCCTGTATGAAAAGGCGGACGGGATTTCCGTATACGACGACGGCTACCTGAAGGACGCAAAGGTCGTCACGGATCGCCTGAACGAAAAGAAGGATGCGCGCGCCGCGCTGCGCAGCGCAGAGGTCCGAAAGATTCTCGCGGATAAGATCGAGGACGGACAGAGGACGCTTGACGACGGCAAGGCGGAGCTTGTCGACGCGCGCAAAACGCTGGACGAAAAGACGCAGGAGCTCCTTGACGGCGAACAGAAGCTGAAGGACGGCGAGGTACAGCTTCGGGACGCGGAGGAAAAGCTCGCGGACGGCAAAAAGCAGCTGGAGGACGGCGAGAAGGAGCTTACCGAAAACCGGCAGAAGCTGGACGACGCCAAGGCGCAGCTGGACGAGGCGCGCGCCGAACTGGACGACGCCAAGGCGCAGCTTGCGGACGCCCGACAGCAGCTCATCGACGGCTATGCCAAGATCGAACGGGTCAAAACACAGGTCCGCAACGGGATCAAGGACGCCGTTGCCGCCGCACTCGGACAGGAATTCTGCGATTCGATCGAGTGGGCGTCGCCGTCGAGCGTGGATCCGGACAAGGAGAACGCCTCGGCGTCGCGCTTCCGCATCACAAAGAACCTGACGGTTACCATCGAATCGCTTGACAGCGTGGTGAAAAAGACCGTGACGCAGATCCTGAAGGGGACCGAATACGAATCCCGGACGGATGAGATCATCGGGAAGATCCTTGCGGATGCGCGCTATCAGGAAATCAAGAAGCCCTATGCGCGGCTGACGTCGGGGATCCGGCAATGGAACAGCGCGCACAAGCAGTATATCGAGGCCCTGCACAAGTATCAGGACGGCGAAGCGCAGTATCAGGAGGGGCTGGAGCAGTACAACGAGGGCGAGCGCCTGTATGCGGAGGGACTGGAGACCTATCAGAAGGGGCTTGCCGAATACGAGGAAAAACGGAAGGAGTTCGAGGACGCCAGGCAGCAGCTTGCGGACGGCAGAGCACAGCTGGAGGAGGGCAGGAAGCTGCTTTCAGACGGCGAAGCCGAATATGCCGAAGCGGTCCTCAAATATGAGGACGGCGTCCGGAAGCTGGATGCCGCGCGCGAGCGGCTGAGCAAGCTGGACGACTGCCGCTGGGTCGTACTGGACGTCAGCGGAAACGTCGGCTATTACCACGCACAGACCTCGGCGCGCAACATCTCGCGCATCGGCATGACGTTCTCGCTGCTGTTCGTGCTGGTCGGCGCACTGGTCATCTACGCCACGGTCGGCCGCATGGTCGAGGAGCAGCGGAAAACGGTCGGCACCACGAAGGCGCTCGGCTTCTTCAACCGCGAGATCCTGTTGAAATACCTGACCTTCGGACTCAGCGCAACGCTGATCGGCGTCGTACTCGGTATCGCGCTCGGCTATTTCGTCATTGAAAAGATCGTGCTGGTCGCGCACCAGACGTTCTATGTGGACGGCACCATGCCGAGAGCGTTCCAGCCGGTTCCGACGGCGATCGTCGCGGTGCTTGCGGCGGTGCTGTCCGCCGTATCGGTATGGACGGCGTGCGCGTCGCTGGTGCGTTCGCCCGCGCGCGAGCTGATGCAGGAGCGCGTGCCCAAGGCGCAGAAGAAGACAAAGAAGCGCACAAAGAGCCGTCTTTCACTCTATTCGCGGCTCATTCTGCGCAACGTCCGCTCGGATAAGAAGCGCGTGATCGTCACCGTCGTCAGCATCGCGGGCTGCTGCACGCTGCTGCTGATCGGCTTTACGCTGTACTACGGCATCACGACGGCGATCTCGCGGCAGTTCGGCGACATCACGCGGTATGAGCAGACGATCCGGTTCGATCCGGACGTCGAAACGGCGAAGGACGAGATTACGGGCATTCTTGACGCGGAGGGCTTGTCCGCCGCCCAGGTCCGGATGGAGAACCTGATGGCCGAGGGCAACGGCGAAACATCTCCGTATCTGGTGATCGCCGCAAAGCCGGACGCGATCGGCCGCTATTTCACCCTGCGGGACGCCGAGACCGGCGAACCGTTCGTTCCGGCGGGAGAGGGGATCTACATCCATAAGCGCATGAGCGAAACGAAGGGCCTGAAGACCGGGGACGCCGTCACGCTGTACGACGCGAAGATGAACCCGCATGCGGTCCGGGTCGCCGGCGTATTCAACAACTACTTCGGCACGTACGCGTTCCTGTCGGAAGAGGGGTATGCGGCGGCCTTCGGAGACGCACCCACAGCCAATGCGCTCTGGATCGCCGGATGTCCGGACCCGGAGGCGCTGAAGGAGAAGCTGTCTCCGATCGCAGGCTACGATGGGACGGAGGATCTGTCCGAGCAGCGCAAGAGCGCGGACCAGATCGGCTCCATCCTGACGCTGGTGACCGGCGTGCTGATCCTTTGCGCGGGCATGATGGCATACTTTATCCTGCTGAATCTGACGGGCATGTACCTGATGCAGAAGCAGCGCGAGCTGACGGTCATGCGCATCAACGGCTTCACGACCAAGGAGGTCATCCGTTACGTTTCGCGCGAGACGGTGTTCACGACCGCGCTCGGCATCGTGTTCGGGCTCGGGCTCGGCGCGCTGATGGGCTGGCTGATCCTCCGCTTCCTCGAACAGGATCATGTGCAGTTTGTCCGGACGGTCACGCCGGTCGGCATGCTGCTGGCGGCGGGGATCACCGTGCTGTTCACCGCCTGCATCAACGCGATCGCACTGCGGAAGGTGCGGAACCTGAAGCTCACAGACCTTTGATTGCAAACGAAATGAAGGAGAAACGGAAATGCTGACAGAACGAATGATCCGGCGTTCGGATATGCTCGGATGCGTGCTTTGCCACAATGCGCCCTGCTCGGCGGCGTGCCGCGCGATGGACGTCGCGGGGCTTTTGCGCAGCATCTGGTTTGACAACGAAAAGGACGCGGCGGCGCGGTTTCCGGGCTCGAACCCGTGCATCCAGTGCAGCGCGCCGTGCGAAACGGTCTGCGTACATCCGCATGAGGTCCCGATCCAAAAGCTGATGACGCGGCTGCACGAGGAGGTCCGGCCGAGGCTGGAGGTCGGCTCGTCCAAGGATGAATCAATCCTTCGCACCGAGCTGTGCGGCGTCCCGCTCGAAAACCCGTTCTTGCTGTCCTCCTCGGTCGTCGCCAGCACCTACGACATGTGTGCGCGCGCGTTCGAGGCCGGCTGGGCGGGCGCGGCGTTCAAGACGATCTGCTCCTTCGACATCCACGAGGCGTCGCCGCGGTTTTCCGCGATCACGGGCGACAACGGCAGCATCATCGGCTTCAAGAACATCGAGCAGCTTTCCGACCACAGCGTGGCGGAGAACATGGACATCTTCCGCCGTCTCAAGGAGAAATACCCCGCCAAGTTCATCCTCGCCTCGATCATGGGGCAGAACGACGCCGAGTGGGAGGAGCTTGCAAGGCTTTGCGAGGAGAACGGCGCGGACGCGATCGAGCTGAACTTCTCCTGCCCGAACATGGCGGACGGGGGACTGGGCTCCGACATCGGACAGGTCCCGGCGCTGGTCGAGCGCTTTACGGCGGCGGCGCGGCGCGGAACGAAGCTGCCGATCCTTGCGAAGCTCACACCGAACGTCGCGCTGATGAGTCCGGCGGCCGAGGCGGCCAGACGCGGCGGCGCGGACGGCTTTGCGGCGATCAATACGATCAAGAGCATCATCGGCGTCAATCCGCACACCTACGTCTCCGCGCCGGCGGTCCGCGGCAAGTCCGCTGTCGGCGGCTACAGCGGCAACGCGGTCAAGCCGATCGCCCTGCGCTTCATTGCGGAGCTCGGACAGAACCCGAATCTTTCGGGCATGCACATCTCCGCCATGGGCGGCATCGAAACGTGGATGGACGGTCTGGAGTTTCTGATGCTCGGCGCGGGCAGCCTGCAGATCACGACGGCGGTCATGCAGTACGGCTACCGCATCATCGACGATCTCAAGGCGGGCCTTGCGTACTATCTGCGCGAGAAGGGTTTCCGCAGCGTGCGGGAGGTCACGGGCCTTGCGCTCGATTCCGTCAGCGGCACGACCGACGTGCTGGAGCGCGATACGGTGATCTTCCCGAAGTTCCACCGGGAGAGCTGCGTCGGCTGCGGCCGCTGCGTCATCTCGTGCGCGGACGGCGGGCATCAGGCGATCCGGCTGGACGAGAACCGCCGCCCGGTGCTGGACGGCAAAAAGTGTGTCGGCTGTCACCTGTGCGTGCTGGTCTGCCCGGAAAAGGCGATCACCTCCTCGCGAAAGAGGATCAAACGGCAATGACGACGACAGACGACAAGCGCATCACGGGCGACGCGTCGGGCTTCGTTCTGCTGTCCGACTTTGTGCCGCATATCGTGCAGGAGATCCGCTACTATTCCACTTACAACTTCATCGGCGAACGCATCGACGGGTACGAGGAGCCGTGCGCGCTGCTGACGATCGAGGCGGCGCGTGCGCTGAAGCGCGCTGCAAGCGAGCTGATCGTGCAGGGATACCGGCTCAAGGTGTTCGACGCCTACCGGCCCGAATGCGCGGTGCGGCATTTCGTGCTGTGGGGGATCGAGGATCAGGATATCCGCATGAAACCGTATTTCTATCCGGACCTTGAAAAGCAGGAGCTGTTCAGACAGGGTTACATCGCCAAGCGGTCGAGCCACAGCCGCGGCAGCACGGTGGATGTGACGCTTCTGGACATGCGGACGGGGAAGGAGGTCGACATGGGCAGCCCGTTCGATCTGTTCAGCGAGGTCTCGCACCCGGATTATCGCGGGATCACGGAGGAGCAGTACGAAAACCGCATGCTGCTGCAGCATGTGATGCGGCGCGCGGGCTTTCTGCCGCTCGACTGCGAGTGGTGGCACTTCACGCTTGCGGACGAGCCCTATCCCGATATCTATTTCACGTTCCCGGTTTCCTCGGCGTACCTCAAGCGATGACGCGGCTGAAATACAAATGTCTGGTGCTTGACCACGACGATACGGTCATGAACAGCACGGCGCATGTGCACCATCCGTCGTTTCTTGTTGCGCTCGATGAGCTGCGGCCGGGGCTCACGATGGACCTCGACACGTATTTTCGCATCAACTTCGATCCCGGCTTTCTGCCGTACTGCGAAAACGTGCTGCACTTTACGCCGGAGGAGTTCGAGCGCGAACTTGAGATCTGGCGCGCATATGTGAAGGAGCATGTGCCGAAGGCCTTTCCGGGCGTGGAAGCGATCCTGCGCGAGCAGATCGCGCGCGGCGGGTATGTGTGCGTGGCGTCGCATTCGTTTAAGGACAACATCCTGCGCGATTACAGGGCGAACGGCCTGCCGGAGCCGACGCTGATCTACGGCTGGGAGCTTCCGCGCGAGAAGAGAAAGCCGAACCCCTATGCGCTCGACGAGATCATGCGCATTCTCGGTCTCAAGCCGGAGGAGCTGCTGATGGTCGACGATCTGAAGCCGGGCTACGATATGGCAAAGAGCCGCAGCGTCCCGTTCGCGGCGGCGGGCTGGGCGTACGACGTGCCGGAGATCCGGCAGTTTCTGCAGGACAACTGCCCGCTGTATTTCGACACCCCCGACGCGCTGTACCGCTATATGTTCGCATAAATATTATAATAGGAAAAGACGCCCGCAGCTGCGAACGTCTTTGCGGTTTTCAAAGCATACGAAGGCCGTTGAGAAGGGTGTCAGAAAAGGGTGTTTTCAAACACTACTATTGATTAGCTGCGGCATGATTTTTCTGCGGTAGTTTGAAACGATAGCAGCTATCTGAAAGGAGCTTCTCTCTCGGCAGGTAAAACGAAACCATGAAGGGCAGCCACACGGCTGCCCGATCTTTTTCAAAGGGCGCACTTATACACCACCTTACGGTGGTGATACCCTCCTGCATCGGGACGTGCGCTTCCTGCTTTCGCCTTCTTGTTCCAGTCGACTGGAAAGCATAGCGTGAACCTAACGAGAACGGGGTCAGGGGTGTCCCGGAAAGTAAAAAGCCGAGGCAATTCGACCTCGGCTTTTGACATTTGTCCGGACAAATGTCCTACTTGCTATACCGTGCGACAAAGCTAAATACTTGCAACACAATCTCTTCTCATGAAATAGATTTACGTTCAGCAGTATTATTAGCATATATAGCTTTCGCATAATACTGGTTAAGAACATTGCTTTATGTATTGTTTTATGTTATGATTCTCCTGTCGACAAAAATCATCAAGGGATAGGAAAATGAGTTTCAGAAAAAGATTGTTTGAGATTATTGAGTCAGCAAAGGAAACTGATCGGGTTAGCAATATCTATGACATCTTTATGATGATTACTATAATTGTGAGTATTATTCCACTAGCGTTTAAGGAGGAACTATCTGTCTTTGTAATCATTGACAAAATCGCAGTTATTATTTTTATCGTTGATTATCTTTTACGCATTTTAACTGCTGACTATAAATTAAACAAAGGTAAGCTCTCATTTATTCTCTATCCGATCACGCCAATGGCACTAATTGATTTACTTTGCATTCTTCCCTCGTTGAACATTATAAGTGGCAGTTTTCGCATGCTAAAAGTTTTTCGTCTGTTTAGGACGTTTAGGGTATTTCGCATTTTTAAGGCAGTTCGATATTCAAAGAGTATATACCTGATCAAAAACGTTTTCAAAAACTCCAAAAAACCATTAATTACAGTGGGATTCCTTGCAATAGCGTACGTTATGATCTCTGCGCTGGTTATTTTTAATGCAGAACCTGATACTTTCGATACATTTTTTGATGCTATATATTGGGCAACAGTTTCCCTAACGACGATGGGATATGGTGACATTTATCCGGTAACAACAATCGGAAGAATAGTAACTATGGTTTCTTCTGTATTCGGCATTGCGATTATCGCACTTCCATCCGGCATCATTACTGCGGGCTTAATGGAGGAGATTAATAAGCGTGATAATCTTCCACCAACGGAGAATAATCAAGAAGAAACAAAAGAGGAGTAAACAATATGGCTCGAAGAAAAACTTACGGGTTCAGCATGAAACGTTTGACCGGTGTGACTGATGTGAAAAGAAAAGTTGCAAAGACAACTGGTATTCCTACAACAAAGCAAGGTCGTCGTAACAAGGCACGACGAATAGCCACTGGAGGCGGTTGTTTAGTATCGATCATGGTCCCAATATTATTGTTTACGGCGGTTATTGTTTTATTAGTCTGCTTTATGTAAAATAGATTGGATTTACTAAAACAGACCCTATAATTAGACTAACGGAGAAGTATTGAATACCTTCTCCGTTCTTCGTTTGAAATACCCCCCTTGACAAACCTCCTCCGAAGCCGGGTTCTTTGGGCCGAACCATACTAAGGTATGTGAAGACCCAAAAACGCGGCTAATTTGCGGCGAACCGATAAAAAGAAAGGGCGTTATGCCCTTTCTGCCTGCAGGTATTATTGTATAAAACTCGCCGCAAATGGTCCGGTGCCCTTAACAACGGTCTTACAGAGCGATGTCGCCTGCGACGCGGTACATATAGGCGTCGAGGTTCTTCTTCATTTCAAGCGCTTCCTCGATCGGCGTCAGCAGGATGTGCGAATCGCGGTAGCAGACGACCTGATTCGTGTTGCCGGCAAGGAGCTGCTCGACGGCGTAGTGGCCCATGCGGGACGCCATGACGCGATCGCGCGCGGTCGGAGCGCCGCCGCGCTGGATGTAGCCGATGATCGAGACGCGCGCTTCAAGACCGGTCTCCTCGCTGATGCGGTGGCAGATCTCGTCGCACTTGCCGACGCCCTCCGCCACGATGATCAGGTGGTGGTGCTTGTCGTGCATGCGGCCCTCGCGGATCTTCTCGATGACGTCATGCTCGAAGCTGTAGGGGAATTCGGGGATGATGATCGACGTTGCGCCGACCGCGACACCGACGTAGACCGCAAGGTGACCGGCGTGCCGTCCCATGACCTCGACGACGGAAACGCGCTCATGCGACTGCATCGTGTCGGCCAGCTTGTCGATCGCGTCGACCGCGGTGTTCGCCGCCGTGTCGAAGCCGATCGTGTAGTGGGAGCAGCCGATGTCGTTGTCGATGGTTGCCGGGATGCCCATGACCTTGACGCCCTGCTTGGAGAGCGCGAGCGCACCGCGGAACGTACCGTCGCCGCCGATGCAGACGACTGCGTCCAGTCCGAGGTAGCGGCAGGTCTGCGCGGCTCTGTGCTGACCGGCCTCGCTCATGAAGTCCTCGCTGCGCGCGGTATACAGGATCGTGCCGCCGCGGTGGATGATGCCGTTGACGCTGCGCGCGTTCATTTCCATGACGTCTGCGTGGATCAGGCCCTGGTAACCGCGGCGGATGCCGACGGGGATGATCTTATTCATCAGACAGGTGCGAACCGCCGCACGGACGGCTGCGTTCATGCCCGGCGCGTCGCCGCCGCTGGTCAGGATGCCGATACGACGAATTTTCTGTTCCATGTGAAAAACCTCCCTGTATTCTCTTTATATATAATAGCACAGCATCTTCGGGAGCGCAACTGCACAAATAAACTTTTTGTCAAAAATATATTTTCAGAAAATGAAAAATAATGCTTGCAATTTTCAGAAGAATCGTGTATAGTTCAAATGTTCGCGCGCACAGGCGTAATTTGCCTTGCCGCGCAGGAGTGCAGCGGAGGTTGCCGGTTGCCATTCCGGGTAATTTCGCGCACATCCGACGTCCGAACGGACGGGGCAAAAATAGCAGTTTCCCGTGCCGTCCCGCCAGCGCAGCCGAAAGGCTGTGTAAAAAAATGAGAGGGAAACACACGGCTCTGTGTACTGCCCGACAACAAATTTAGGAGGAAAGAAAAAAGTATGGCAAACCAAAGAATTCGTATCAAGCTCAAGGCCTATGAACACAGTCTGATCGACCAGAGCGCCGAAAAGATCGTCGACACCGCCAAGAGAACGGGCGCACAGGTTTCCGGCCCGATCCCCCTGCCCACCGAGAAGGAAATCGTTACGATCCTTCGTGCAACGCACAAGTATAAGGATTCTCGTGAGCAATTCGAGATGAGAACGCACAAGCGTCTGATCGACATCATCCAGCCGTCCAACAAGACCGTTGAAGCGCTGATGAAGCTCGACCTGCCCGCGGGCGTAGACATCGAAATCAAGCTGTAATCCCAAACGGAGGTATGTACCAATGAAGAAAGCCATTTTGGGCAAGAAGATCGGTATGACGCAGTTCTTCAGAGCTGACGGTACCATGATTCCCGTCACTGTCATCGAAGCCGGTCCGTGCCCCGTCGTTCAGAAGAAAACCGTAGCAAACGAAGGTTACGATTCCGTCCAGCTCGGATTCGCCGAGCTCCGCGACAAGCTCGCCAACAAGCCGCGCAAGGGTCACTTTGCAAAGGCAAACCTCAAGGCGATGCGCTACCTTCGCGAATTCAGACTCGATGACGCCGCTTCCTATGAAGTCGGTCAGGTCGTTAAGGCGGACGTGTTCGCCGAGGGCGACAAGGTCGACATCTCCGGCACCAGCAAGGGCCATGGATTCCAGGGCGTCGTCAAGCGTCACGGTCAGGGCCGCGGTCGTATGACCCACGGCTCCCACTTCCACAGAGCGCCCGGCTCCATGAGCGCCTGCTCCGATCCGAGCCGCGTGTTCAAGACCAAGAACCTGCCCGGTCATATGGGCAGCGAGCACGTCACCGTGCAGAATCTTGAGGTCGTGCGTGTGGACGCAGAGCGGAACCTGATGCTCATCAAGGGCGCGGTTCCCGGTGCAAAGGGCAGCTTCGTGACTGTCAAGAGCACAGTAAAGTAAGGAGGAAAGAGATATGCCTAACGTAGCATTGTTGAATATCAAGGGCGAGAACATCGGCGATATCACCCTTTCCGAGACCGTTTTCGGTCAGCCCGTCAACACGGCGGTCCTGCATGAGGTCGTCGTTGCGCATCTGGCGAACTGCCGTCAGGGCACGCAGAGCGCCAAGACCCGTTCCGAAGTTTCCGGCGGCGGCAAGAAGCCGTGGAGACAGAAGGGCACCGGCCGCGCGCGTCAGGGTTCCACCCGTTCTCCGCAGTGGAGACACGGCGGCGTCGTCTTTGCGCCGAAGCCCCGCGACTACACGATCCGCGTGAACAAGAAGGTCAAGCGCCTCGCAATGAAGTCCGCGCTGTCCTCCAAGGTCGAAGGCAACGAGCTGCTCGTGTTCGACGCGCTGAACATCGAAGCGCCGAAGACGAAGGAAATGGTCAAGGTTCTGAAGGCGGTCGACGTTGAGAAGGCGCTGATCGTCCTCGCAGACAAGGACGAAGCGGTGGAGCGCGCAAGCGCAAACATTCCGGGCGTCAAGACCACGCTGGTCGGCACGCTCAACGTCTATGAGATCCTCAAGTATGAGAAGCTGATCCTTACGAAGGCATCGGTTGAAAAGATCGAGGAGGTGTACGCGTAATGAAGAGCGGATACGACATCATCAAGGCTCCGATCCTCACCGAGAAGAGCTACGATTACATCGCACACCACATTTACACGTTTGAAGTTGCGAAGAACGCGAACAAGGTCGAGATCGCAAAGGCGGTCGAAGAGCTGTTCGGCGTCAAGGTCGAGAGCGTTCACACCGTGAACAAGCTCGGCAAGATCAAGCGTCAGGGCCGTTTTGAGGGCAGAACCGCTTCCAAGAAAAAGGCGTATGTCAAGCTGACCGCCGATTCGAAGGGCATCGAGCTGTTTGACGGCATCGCGCAGTAAGGAGGCAGCAAATGGCTATTCGTAAACTGAACCCCACCACTCCGGGTACGAGACACATGTCTGTCTCCACCTATGAGGAGATCACCAAAACCACCCCGGAAAAGTCGCTGGTCTGCGATCTGAAGAGCAAAGCCGGCCGCAACTTCACCGGTAAGATCACGGTCCGCCACAAGGGCGGCGGCGCAAAGCGCAAGTACCGCATCGTCGACTTCAAGCGCGACAAGGACGGCGTTCCCGCGACTGTCAAGGCGATCGAGTACGATCCGAACCGTTCCGCAAACATCGCGCTGCTGTACTACGCAGACGGCGAGAAGCGCTACATCATCGCTCCCTACGGCCTGAACGTCGGCGAGACCGTCGTTTCCGGCAAGGACGCCGACATCAAGATCGGCAATGCGCTGGAGCTCCAGTACATCCCCGTCGGCACGATGATCCACTGCATCGAGCTGAAGCCCGGCAAGGGCGCGCAGCTGGTCCGCTCGGCGGGCAACGCGGCGCAGCTCATGGCGAAGGAAGGCAAGTATGCGCAGGTTCGTCTTCCCAGCGGCGAGGTCCGCATGATCCCCGTGAACGCGAAGGCAACGATCGGCCAGGTCGGCAATCTGGACTTCCAGAACATCCAGATCGGCAAAGCGGGCCGCAAGCGTCACATGGGCATCCGTCCCACGGTCCGCGGTTCCGTCATGAACCCGAACGACCATCCCCACGGCGGCGGCGAGGGCAAATCCCCGATCGGCCGTCCGGGCCCGGTCACTCCCTGGGGCAAGCCCGCGATGGGTTACAAGACCCGCAAGAAGAAGAACAAGAGCAACAAGTACATCGTTCGCCGCAGAACGAGCGGTAAGTAATTAGGAGGAAATACACATGAGCAGATCGATTAAAAAAGGTCCGTTTGTTGAAGAACGCTTGTACGCCCGCATCAATGCGATGAACGAGAGCGGCAAGAAGACCGTTGTGAAGACCTGGTCCCGTTCCTCCACGATCTTCCCTGAGTTCGTCGGCCACACCATCGCGGTGCACGACGGCAAGAAGCACGTTCCGGTGTACGTCACCGAAGAGATGGTCGGACATAAGCTGGGCGAATTCGCACCCACGCGCACGTTCAGAGGTCACAGAGGTTCCGAGAAGTCCTCTGGCGCGAAATAAGGAGGAGCACAATGGCAACCAGAAGCAAAGAAAAGACGGCATATCGTCGCGAGCACGCAGATAAGCGTCCGCACGCAACCGCACGTTATATCAGAATGTCTCCCCGCAAGGTCAAGGTCGTCATCGACATGATCCGCGGCAAGAGCGCAAAGGAAGCGGCAGCGATCCTCACCTATACGCCGAAAGCTGCCTGCGAACCGGTCCTGAAGGTCCTGAACTCCGCGATCGCAAATGCGGAGAACAACCTCGACATGAACCGCGACGATCTCTTTGTCGCCGAGGCTTATGCGAACCAGGGTCCGACCCTGAAGCGCTATCGCGCAAGAGCGCGCGGCTCCGCATCCCCCATCCGGAAGCGCACGAGCCACATCACGGTCATTCTTGATCAGGTCAAGTAAGGAGGAAAGCTATGGGTCAGAAAGTTAATCCGAACGGATTCCGCGTTGGTGTGATCAGAGATTGGAACACCCATTGGTACGCGGCAAAGAAGGATTTCGCAGACTTCCTCGTTGAGGACCGCAAGATCCGTGACTTCGTCAAGAAGACGTACTATGCAGCCTGCATCTCCCGTATTGCGATCGACCGCGCGACCGACAAGGTCAGCGTCACGATCTACACCGCCCGTCCCGGCATGCTGATCGGTAAGGGCGGCGCAGGCATCGAAGAGATCAAGGCAGCTGTTTCCAAGGAAATCGGCAAGCCCATCTCCGTGAACATCATGGAGATCCGCGACGCGGACGCCGACGCGCAGCTCGTCGCCGAAAACATCGCAGCGCAGCTCGAAAAGCGTATCAGCTATCGCCGCGCGATGAAGCAGGCCATGCAGCGCGCCATGCAGAAGCCGGGCGTGAAGGGCATCAAGCTGATGTGCGCAGGCCGCCTCGGCGGCGCTGAGATCGCTCGCAGCGAAGGCTACCACGACGGTTCCATCCCGCTGCAGACGATGCGCGCAGACATCCATTACGGCTTCGCGGAAGCGCACACCCAGTACGGCCGTATCGGAATCAAGGTCTGGATCTACAAGGGTGAGGTCCTTAAGAAGGCCAAGCGTCAGGAAGGAGGCAAATAACCATGTTAATGCCGAAGAGAGTCAAGCGCCGCAGAGTGTTCCGCGGTCGCATGAAGGGCAGCGCCCACCGCGGCAACACCGTGACCTACGGTGAATACGGTCTCGTCGCGCTGGAGCCCGCATGGGTCACCAGCAACCAGATCGAGGCAGCGCGTGTCGCAATGACCCGTTATATCAAGCGTGGCGGTCAGGTCTGGATCAAGATCTTCCCTGACAAGCCCGTTACCGAAAAGCCCGCTGAGACCCGCATGGGTTCCGGCAAAGGCTCCCCCGAATACTGGGTGGCCGTCGTAAAGCCCGGCCGCGTCATGTTCGAGATCGCAGGCGTCGAGAAGGACGTCGCGGACGAAGCGCTCCGTCTTGCGGGCCACAAGCTCCCGCTCAAGACGAAGATCGTCAAGAGAGAAGAATCTGAGGAGAAAGGAGAATGACCATGAAGGCCGATAAGCTGAGAGCTATGACCAACGAAGAGTTGGAAAAGCAGGAAAAAGAACTGAAAGCCGAGCTGTTCAATCTCCGCTTCCAGGCAGTGACCGGACAGATCAGCAATCCTTCCCGCATCAGCGCATGCAAGAAGGACATTGCAAGAATCAAGACCGTTCTCCGTTCCCGTGAGCTCGGTCAGGACGCCGAGTAAGGAGGAATAGGCAATGGAACAGAGAGGTTATCGTAAGACCCGCGTTGGCGTCGTCGTCAGCGATAAGATGGACAAGACGGCAGTCGTCGCCATCAAGACCAAGGTTCGCCATCCCCTGTACGGCAAGATGGTCAACCGCACCCGTAAATTCAAGGCGCACGATGAAGAGAATGCATGCGGCATCGGCGACACCGTGCGTATCATGGAGACCCGCCCGATTTCCAAGGACAAGAGATGGCGCATCGTGGAAATCATCGAAAAGGCGAAGTAACGGAGAGGAGAAGATAAAATGATTCAGCCTCAAACCAGATTGAAAGTCGCGGACAACAGCGGCGCCAAGGAGATCATGTGCATTCGTGTTCTCGGCGGCAGCAAGGTCAAGTCCGCAGGCATCGGCGACGTCATCGTCGCATCCGTCAAGACGGCAACGCCGGGCGGTGCGGTGAAGAAGAAGGACGTCGTGAAGGCGGTCGTGGTCCGCACCGTTGCGGAAACCACCCGTGCAGACGGCAGCCACATTCGTTTCGACGACAACGCTGCGGTCATCATCAACGATCAGAAGCAGCCGCGCGGCACCCGTATCTTCGGGCCGGTCGCTCGCGAGCTGCGTGAGAAAGACTATATGAAGATCGTCTCTCTCGCACCCGAAGTACTGTAAGGAGGAGCATGACATGAATAAGCTGAATGTGAAAAAGGGCGATACCGTTGTCGTGATCTCCGGCAAGGACAAGGGCACGAAAGGCGAGATCCTGCATGCAGCGCCCGCGGATAACCGCGTGATGGTCAAGGGCGTCAACATGATCACCAAGCATGTCAAGCCCCGGAAGCAGGGCGAGGCAGGCGGCCGGAT
Source organism: Clostridiales bacterium (assembly GCA_918244965.1). GTDB lineage: Bacteria > Bacillota > Clostridia > Christensenellales > CAG-138 > UBA3792. The sequence goes on from CAKJYC010000062.1 coordinate 52,159, forward strand.
CGAGCAGGAAGGCACGATCGACGCGTCCAACGTCATGCTCGTTTGCCCGAAGTGCGGCAAAGCGACCCGCGTGGCGCACACGTTCGTCGACGGCAAGAAAGTCCGCGTTTGCAAGAAGTGCGGCAAGGTCATGGACTGAGACGGAAGGAGATAACACATGGCAAAGAAAGAAACTGCGGTTCAAGCAAAGCCTTTCAGCGGCGAACCCCGTCTGAAGACCAAATATAAGGAAGAAGTCGTTCCGGCACTGAACGAAAAGTTCCGTTACGAGAACGTCATGATGATCCCGAAGCTTGAGAAGATCATCATCAACATGGGTCTCGGTTCCGAAAAGGACAACCCGAAGGGCATCGAGAAGGCAGTCGCGGAGCTCTCCAACATTGCCGGCCAGAAGGCCATCGTCACCAAGGCGAAGAAGTCCGTCGCGAACTTCAAGGTTCGTGAGGGCATGAACATCGGCGCAAAGGTCACCCTGCGCGGCGATCGGATGTACTACTTCGCCGACAAGCTGATGAACATCGTTCTGCCGCGCGTGCGCGACTTCCGCGGTGTGTCCGACACGTCGTTCGACGGTCGCGGCAACTACGCGATGGGCGTCCGCGAACAGCTGATCTTCCCGGAGATCAACTATGACGACGTTGACAAGGTCCGCGGTATGAACATCGTGTTCGTTACCAGCGCCAAGACCGATGAAGAAGCGCGTGAGCTGCTTGCTCTCCTCGGTATGCCGTTCGTTCAGGACTAAGAAGGAGGAACCACTATGGCAAAGACATCCATGAAGCTGAAGCAGCAGAGAACCCCGAAATTCTCTACCCGCGCTTACACCCGTTGCCGTATCTGCGGTCGTCCGCACGCGGTTCTTCGCAAGTACGGCATCTGCCGCGTCTGCTTCCGTGAAGAAGCATACAAGGGCAACATCCCCGGCGTCCGCAAGGCAAGCTGGTAATCAGGAGGAAAGAATCATGACAGATACTATTGCAGATATGCTTACCAGAATCCGCAACGCGCTGGTCGCGAAGCACGAGACGGTCGACGTTCCGGCTTCCGCAATCAAGAAGGCGATCGCGGAGATCCTTGTGGAAGAGGGTTACATCAAGGGCTATGAACTCGTTGAGGACGGCATCGTGAAGACGATCCGCATCAAGCTCAAGTACGGTCCCAACAAGCAGCGCGTCATCGTCGGCATCAAGCGCATCTCCCGTCCGGGTCTGCGCGTGTATGCCCGCAAGGACGAGATCCCGAAGGTCCTCGGCGGCCTCGGCATCGCGATCCTGTCCACCTCTCGCGGCGTGATGACGGACCGCGAGGCAAGAAAGCTCGGCGTCGGCGGCGAAGTGCTCGCGTACGTCTGGTAATACAACAGGAGGAAAAACAATGTCTCGAATCGGAAAACTTCCGGTACACATCGTGTCCGGAGTGACAATCACGGTTGACGAACACAATGTCGTGACCGTGAAGGGCCCCAAGGGCGAGCTCACGCAGCGTGTTTCGCCCGAGATGATCCTGGAGCAGGAAAACGGTGTTCTCACCGTAAAGCGTCCCAGCGACGACAAGCAGCACCGCGCACTGCACGGACTGACCCGCTCGCTCATCAACAACATGGTCGTCGGCGTTTCGACCGGCTTTGAAAAGAAGCTCGAAATCGTCGGTACCGGTTACAGAGCGCAGATGGACGGCAAGGACCTCGTTCTGAACGTCGGTTACAGCCATCCGGTC
>CAKJYC010000063.1 GCA_918244965.1 Clostridiales bacterium
ATGTAGACCAGCGTCCCGCTCTGGATCTCGACCTTGTAATTGATCTTTTTCCGGGCCAGTTCGCTTGTCAGGTCACACAGACTTTTCACGAAATCCGCGTGGACATAGTCTGTCGTCGGTACGGCGATCAGCAGTCCCTGCTCGAAGAACAGCGGCAGCGTCTCGCAAAGCCGCCACCCGATCACACCGCCCAGAACGGCCGAAAACGCCGCGCGCAGCGGCTGTTCCGTCGGACACAGCAGCGCGGCAAGCAGTGCAAGCGCACACGGCGCAGCGCACAGCCGCACGCAGGGTTCACGCAGCGTCGGAACAAAGCTCAGGGCGAACACGACCGGCAGCAGCAGAAGCGCCGCGCGCTTTTTCCATTTCGGCAGCAGCGCGTCGAACCACCCGCCGCAAAGGAGCAGCAGCAAAACAAGAATCGCGATCCTTCCGGTCCACATCAAAATCACATCCCGTCCGTTTTCGGATAGGATGTGATTTACGTTGTTTCTTATACGTTATTTCAGCCGCTTGCCTTCGCCGTAGACCGCCACGATGTCCTTCGGCTCGGCGATGTAGACCGCGCGGTCAAAGCGCTCCCGCAGCGTCAGGCGGTAGGTGTCCGGGTATTCGCGGTCGTCGATGACGACGGCGTGCAGCCTGTCGCCCTTCTGAAAGCCGGGCTTCTGTCCGAAATACCGCGCGCCGGCGGTCGTACCGAGGTAATAGCCCTCCAGCACGGACAGGAACGGCGTCTGCCAGTCGCTTTCGATCCGCTTGATCTTGGACGCACGGATCGACATCTGGATGACATTCAGCATCGAAAGATGCGCGCCGCCCGCGATGTCGCTGCCCAGCACCACGTCGATCCCCTCGTCGAGCATCGTGCGCACCGGCGCGACGCCGCTCGAGAGGTTCGTATTGGAGTCCGCGCAGTGCACGACGGTCACGCCGTGTTCCCTGATCGCAGCGCGCTCGCGTTCGTCGCTGTGGACGCAGTGCGCCATCAGCGTACCCTTCTTCCAAAGCCCGTATTTATGATACGTCTCCCAGTACTGCGCGCAGTCGGGATGCAGCTCGCGTACCCACGCGATCTCGCTTGTGTTTTCGGAAAGGTGCGACTGCACCGGCAGGTCCCGCTCGTTTGCGAGCTTGCCCAGCCACTCCATCAGCTCGTTCGTGCACGACGGCGTGAACCGCGGCGTGAGGATCGGCTTGATATGCCTGAACCTGCCGCACGCGTTGAGCCAGCGCAGCGTTTCGCGCTTGCTCTCCTCCGTCGATTCGATGTAGTAATCCGGGCTGTTGCGGTCCATATTGACCTTGCCGACGAAGCCGGACACGCCCGCGCGCTCCAGCTCCTCCATCAGCACCAGCGTTGCGTCCGCGTGCAGCGACGAGAACATGCACACGCGCGTCGTGCCGTAGCCGACGAGCCGTTCGGCCAGCGCGCGATAGTGCATCCGCGCGTAATCCGAATCCGCAAACCGCGCCTCGGTGCGGAATGTGTACGTGTTGAGCCAGTCAAGAAGCGGCAGGTCCATGCCCATGCCGAGCATCGGGTACTGCGGCGCGTGCAGGTGCATATCGCAGAACGACTGCATGATCAGCGCGTCGCCGTAATCCGCCAGCGAGCCGGACTTGAAGCGTTCGGGCAGCGTTTCAAACACGCCCTCGATCACGCCGTCGCCGTTCAGAACGATGTAGCCGTCCTTCACGGCGTCCAGTACGCCGAGCGCCGGGACCGTCAGGATATTGCCGTGCAGCACGGTGTAGCGCGATCCGCTCGCCGCGCGCGTGTCGACGTCGTACAGCTCCGCCGCGGGGACCTCGACCGTCGTGAGCCGTCCCCGGTGCTTTGCGATCACCTGACTGCCGCCGACGTCGCCCGAAAGCTGTAATAACTCGCCGAACAGGTCCTTCGGGAACAGCACCGGGTTGCCGCGTCTGCCGTTGGCGACCGGCGCGACGATGCGCGTCGGGTCCTTTAGAAACGCGTCCAGCAGCGCGTTGACCGTCTTTTCCGTGACGCGCGGCTGATCGCCGACCGCGTACAGAATGCCGTCCGGATCGCTCTTCATGGCCTGCTCCGTGCCGATCACGACGCTGGACGCCATGCCGCGTTCGGGCTCCGGATTCTCCGCGACCCTGTATTCCATCCGCTCCGCCGCCGTGCGCCGGTCCGATGTGCCGGTCTTCAGCACGACCGTGCGCGAAACAAACCGGTCCGAAAGCCGGGCATACAGCTCCAGCGCATGCAGGAGCATCGGCTTGCCGTCGATCGGATAGGCCAGCTTGTCGCTGCCGAAGCGTTTGCTGCTGCCCGCAGCCGTCAATACCAACGCAATTCTCATTTTCTGTACCTCTCACACGGGTTCCGGAAGACGTATTGTCCGCGATACGGCGCGATCAGTCTGCCGTTTTCCACGACCTGCTCGCCGTTTAGGATCACGTCACGCACGCTGCCGCGGACCTCGATGCCCTCATAGGGCGAATTGTCGCACGCGTGCAGGTTCGTTTTCCACGAGATCGTGCGCTTCGCGTTCGGATCGAAGATCACGACGTCCGCGTCGCTGCCGGTCCGCAGCACGCCTTTTTTCGGGTACATGCCGAACAGCTTCGCCGCGCGTTCCGAGAGCAGCAGCGCCATCTGTTCGAGCGTGATGTGCCCCGGACAGACCGCAAACGTATAGACGAGCTCCGCGCGGTTCTGCACGCCCGCGCCGCCGTTCGGGATCTTCGTGAAATCGTCCCTGCCCATCGCCTTCTGCGCCATCGTGAACGAGCAGTGATCTGTGCCGATGAAGTCGATCTCGCCCCTTTGCATGCCGTTCAGGAGCGCCGCGCGATCCCTTGCCTCGCGCAACGGCGGGGACATGACGTACTTCGCGCCGTCCGGCTCCGCGTACTGCGACACGTCGAGCGTGATGTACTGCGGACACGTCTCGGCATAGACCTCCACGCCGCGCTTTCTTGCCGCGCGCACCTCATTGAGTCCGTCCGCCGTGGACAGATGCACCACCCACGCGGGCGCGCCGGAAAGCTCCGCAATGCGCATCAGCCGCGCCACGCCCTCGGCCTCGACCGCCTGCGGCCGTGTGATCGGGTGCGCCGTCGGATCGAGGTGTCCCTTCGCCTTCTCCTCCGCAATGCGCGCCTGCAGCACGTCGCAGTTCTCGCAATGGACGCCGATGACGCCGCCGCGTTCGGCGATGAACTTCTGCGCGTCGTAGATCTGTCCGTCGGTGACCTTCATCGCGTCGTAGACCATGTACATCTTGAACGAGGACACGCCCGCGCGGAACATGTCGTCGACCTCGGCCTTTCGCGCGTCGTTCCACTCGGACACGGCCATGTGGAAGCCGTAGTTGCAGGAGCTCTTCTCCGCCTTTTTGTGCCAAAGGTCCAGCGCGTCGTGCATCGTCATGCCGCGGTCCTGCGTCGCGAAATCGAGCACGGCGGTCGTGCCGCCGACGATCGCCGCCTTGGTGCCGGTCTCGAAATTGTCCGCCGTCACCGTCACGCCGAGATCGAGATCGAAATGCGTGTGCGTGTCGATAAAGCCCGCGAAAATGCAGCAGCCTTCGGCGTCGATCACGCGGTCGGCTGCAGCGTCGATGCCCGGCGCGATCCGCGCAATGATTCCGTCGCGGATCAGCACATCCGCCCTTCTTCTGCCCGTCGACCGTACCACGGTTCCGTTTTTGATCAGGATCACCATACGCTTTGCCTCCGCCCGATACTTTTACAAATATATGATAGCATACGCGTGCCCGTTTCGCAACCTTCATTCCCGTTTTTCGCCCGGTTTCCCGATCAAGCGCCGTTTTCGGCCCGATATTTTACAACTCTCTTACAACTCTGTTACAACTCTGTGACGTTTTGGACGAATCCGGATGGTATCATGGAGACAGTGATGTTTGCCTTCGGCAAGTGATGCGGCTTCGCCATGATGCGCGGCTTCGCCGCATGATGCGTGCTTCGCACGTAAAGGTGGATTCTCCTGCCGGAGAATCTTGGATCATAACACCTCATCAGTCTGCTTTGCAGACAGCTGAATGGCCTCACATGGTCGCAGTGCGTCGCTGACGCTCCTTCTGCTCTCTGTTCGGCCCGCACTGCGCCTCGCTTCTCCTCGCACAGCGAGCGCTCGGCTCCGTGCCCCCTCAAGGGGAAGCCTCAAGCCAAAAGCCTTCTCCTTGAGGAGAAGGTGCCGAGGAACGAGGCGGATGAGGTGTCCCGAAAGAAAGGAGTTAACCATGAAACGAATCATCATTGTACTGCTTGCAGCCTTGATGCTGCTTGCCTGCCAGCCGACGCCGGAGGAGGACTTTGTGCCGCAAAAGGACACGGTCGCGATGCTCGACAAGGCGAAGACCACGCCCGCGCCCGAGGAGGACACGGTCGGACGGACACAGACCGACGGCGACGGGTACACCGCCCCGCCCCTGCCGTCGCTTTGCGAGCGCTATCAGATCCCGGAGACGTATCGGTATCACGCCGATCTTGCGGAAGGACACTTTGTCCTGAACGTCGACGCGAAGGTGCTGGTACCGGACGTTTCGGAGATCCCGATCGTGCGTGTCGAACGGAGCGGCTTCGATCCGGCGTTCATCCGCACCCTGTTTCAGAACCTGTGCGGCGATGCGGAGTTCTATTATCTCGACCGCACCTATACAAAGACGCAGATCGCCGAGCGCGTCAAATACCTTTCGGAAAACATTGCGGACGAGCAGGCGTACAGCCGTGAACACGGTGCGGAAAGCCTTGCCGACGTCAAGGCAGAGATCGAACGGCTGAAGGCAAGCTATGCCGACGCGCCGGATTCCGTCGAGCCGGTCCGCTGTTACGGCGAACAGCAGACGGTGGCGCACAACTATGTGACAAACGGCGCAAACGGACCGGTTTCTCACGAATCCACCTCCTTGGGCATCCAGGCGTATACGAAGGCGATGGACCGCTGGTTCGTTTTGCTGAACACGGACCCGGATTCTCCGCTGGGAAGCAGGAAGGGCGCGTATCTGATATACGGAAAAGTCAAGAGCCGCCCGGATGAGATCGGATGTTTTCCGGTTCCCGACACGTATCAAAACGGCAGCTACACGCCGCAGCTGGCGAAAGCGGACGTCGAAGCGTTCCTCAAACAGAACGGAATGGACGACTTTGCGGTCTGGTCGGTCCTGTACGCGCCGGATCAGGTCAAGGAACAGCCGGACGATCCGATCTATTGGGTGAAATGCGTGCGCACGGTCAACGGCGTCAATACGTCGTTCATGTGGGGGCAAACGTGGGACTCGACGGATATCTGGGGTCCGACATGGGAGTATGAAACCTTGTCGTTCTGGATGGACCGCGACGGCATTGTCGGCATGGACTGGCACGCGCCGATACAAGTGTGCGACACGGTCGTGGAGAACGCAAATCTGCTGCCGTTCGACAAGATCATGGAGATCTATCTCAAAATGGTCAATACAAAATACGCCGCCGCAATGAACATCACCGAGCCGGACCTCAAGTACGGCGCAACGACGCAGAATCAATACGACATCGACCGCATCGAGCTTACATTGCAGCGCATTCAGGAGCCGAACGAATGGGACAGCGCGCTGCTCGTGCCGGTGTGGAACTTCTACGGCGTCAACACGCGCACCGAGGTCGAGGACTATATCGAAACAAACGTAAGCACCTATCCATACGAGCCCATGCTCTCGATCAACGCGATCGACGGCACGGTGATCGACGTGCGGAAAGGGTACTGACGGCGCACGGCGCCGTCAGCGATATCGATCCCTGCGGACAGCATGGGGAAGGTGTCGCCGAAGGCGACGGATGAGGTCCCCTTCTCGCGCCGCAGGCGCATATCGTGCCGACAGGCATATCGAACCCGTCAGGGTATATCGCGGCAAAGCCATATCGCGCGCCGCGGGCGCAATCATTGCGCTGCGCGCATGAGCGGTCAGTCCCGCAGAAACGGGAACTTCTTTTCGAGAAAATACCGGTAATCCGGCGCGTTTATTGCGTCGCGGTACTCGTCGACGGTCGTGCGTTTGATCCATTTGCGCATGGCGTCGGACAGCTCCCTGTACCGCGTGATGACGATCCTCCCCTGCCGCTCGGCTTCGAGCATGGCCTCCAGCGCGTCCGGCACAAACTCGCACGACGCGACCGGCACCGGCGCGTCCGCATACAACGCGCTCGGAATGTTCGGCAGCGGCTGCATGGCGTCGGTCGCTTCGACCGCATAGATGTACCCGGAAACGCCCTTATAGGTATCCTCAAGGGCGTTTTCGTAGTATTCCTCAAAATGCAGGCGGCCGTCCTTTGTAAAGCCGTAGCTTGCCCACTTCTGCCACTTGCCGGTATGCGAAAAGCCGTCCTCCCGGCAGGTCTTTTCGACCGCGTTAGAAAGATACACAAGCACGTTTTCGCGCTTTTCGGAAAAGTAGATGCGCGGCACATTGTCGTTCGATATGCGCGGTTCGAGCATTTGAATGCCCGGCGTCTGCGATGCGTGATAGAGCATAGTTCCTCCCTTAACAGCGGGGTACCCGATCAGCTGATAGATGTCCGTCCCCGTTTGGCGATCATCGTCCTATCCTTCTTTGGATATCCTCAACAGACGGCAGCTGGTCCATCAATTCCTCCGGCAAGCGGCTTGTGACCGTATATGCGCTGACGCCGATCGGCTTCGTCATATCCTTCAGCGCATATTCCGCAATCACGTCGTTTTTGGTTTTGCACAGCAGCAGACCGATCGACGGGTTGTCCTGTTCTTTTTTCAAAATCCCATCAACCGCCGACAGATAGAAATTCAGCTTTCCGGCATACTCCGGTTTGAAATCTCCGGTTTTCAGTTCGATCACGACGTAGGCGCGCAGATTGAGATTATAGAACAGCAAATCAATATAAAAGTCCTCGCCGCCCACATTGAGATGGTATTGGTTGCCCAAAAACGCGAATCCGGTTCCGAGCTCCAGCAGCAGCTTGGTAATGTCCTTTACCAAAGCGTTTTCGATATCGCGCTCAATCATATCCTCGCGAAACGGAACAAAATCGAAGATGTACGGATCCTTCATGGTTTGCAGCGCCAATTCGCTCTGCGGCGGAGGCAGCAGGTTCCCGAAATTGGACACTTTGGCGGCAAGAACCTGCCGCGCATACAAGTCGCTTTCGATTTGATGCGCGAGAACGCTGTGCGACCATCCGTTTTCCGAGGTTTTGCGGATATACCAGTCACGCTGTTCGGGCGCATGTACTTTATCGAGAATCAGGGTGTTGTGCGACCACGGAATTTGTGCAGACACCGTCTGCACAAATGCTTCATCCGGGTAAGTCTCCGCAAATTTCGCCATGTACTTCAGATTGCGGGCGGAATACCCCTTTGCATTCGGAAACTCCAACCGAATATCGGCGGCAAGATTGTCAATGAATTTACTGCCCCACGTTTTGTGCGCATTGATGATCCTGCCGATATGATAATACAGCAGGGTCAGCTCGCGATTGACATGCAGCGTCGCTTTATACTGCGCCTCTTTGATCTCGTTCTTGACAGATTCGATCGTATTCAGATACTCGGTTGTATTCATCAGCATAACGCGGTTCTCCCTGTCATTGATACGATCAGTATACCACGAAGAAGCGGAGATAGCAAGAAAAGCAAGGCTCGCGCTTTTTAAGGCCGTTCAAAAGAAAACGCGGATCGTTTGCGGCGAAGAGATAAAAGCAAGGCTCCCGGAAAGCCGGAAGCCTTGACAGTTGATAACGGTGTTGTTATCTCTTGGAGAACTGGGGCGCGCGGCGGGCTGCATGCAGACCGTACTTTTTGCGTTCCTTCATTCTCGGATCGCGGGTAAGGAAGCCCGCCTTCTTCAGCGTGCCGCGAAGCTCCGGATCTGCGGAGAGCAGCGCGCGGGAGATGCCGTGACGGATCGCGCCCGCCTGGCCGGTCGTACCGCCGCCGTAGACGTTCACGTTCACATCGTACTTTTCGGAAAGGTTCGTCAGAACCAAGGGCGCACGGACGATCATCTTGAGGGTTTCGAGACCGAAATACTCGTCGATGTCACGCTTGTTGATCGTGATGTTGCCGGTGCCGGGGAGAAGACGAACGCGCGCGACGGACTTCTTGCGTCTGCCGGTGCCGATATAAGCGATCTTTGCCATAGTCGTTCTCCTTTCCGATTACTTGAGCTCCAGCGCCTGCGGCTGCTGTGCTTCGTGGTTGTGGTTCGGTCCTGCATAGACGCGCAGCTTCTTCAGCATCTTGTCGCCCAGCGGGCCCTTCGGCATCATGCGGCGGATGGACTCGTAAACCGCAAACTCCGGCTTGGTCTCAAGGAGCGTACGATACTTGACTTCCTTGATGCCGCCCGGAAAACCGGTGTGGTGGATGTGGGTCTTCTGATCGAGCTTCTTGCCGGTCAGGCGGACCTTCTCAGCATTGATGATGATGACGTGATCACCGCAATCAACGTGAGGCGTAAAGATGGGCTTGTGCTTACCGCGAAGGATCGCAGCGACCTGGCTGGACAGACGGCCCAGAACCATGTCCGTCGCATCCACGACATACCAGCTGCGCTCAACGGTTTCGCCCTTTGCCATATAGGACTTCATGGCGATTCCTCCAATATATAAATTTTATAAATCTTTGCTGCATTCGGCGTTCTGATGTCGGGGCTGTGACGCAGTTCCACCCAATGGCACACCGAGTATATTAACAAAACAGGATCGGTCTGTCAAGAAAAATTTTCAGGTTTTTCGGTATTTTTTTAGGATTGACGCGCAAAGTAAGGGTATCACGGTGTTTTGACCGTATTTCGGAGGATTCTATGCCGCATCATACCACGATTTATCGCATCAGTCTGCACGGCTGCGGCGGCGAAAAGCTGCCCGCGGACCGCGAAACAAGAGCGCCGGAGCGCGCCCCGGAAAAGGGGATCCGCCCGTGAAGCAGCCGTTCGACGCAAACGCGTATCAGAAGGAGGTCGCCGCCCGCGCTCCGAAAAGCCCCGCCGCGCTGCAGTGTCTCAAGGCGTTCCTCGTCGGCGGTCTCATCTGCGTGCTCGGACAGGGCATCCGCGACCTTGCGGCTTTGATCCCGCTTTCGGACAGGGACGCGTCGACCGTCTCCTCCGTCGCGCTGATCTTCCTCACCGCGCTGTTGACCGGACTCGGCGTATTCGACCGGATCGCCTCGTTTGCGGGCGCAGGGACCGTCGTGCCGATCACCGGCTTTGCGAACGCGATCGCCGCGCCCGCCATGGAGTACCGGCCGGAGGGCTTCGTGCTCGGCGTCGGCGCCAGGCTGTTTACGATCGCGGGACCGGTGCTGGTCTACGGCGTCGGCGCGTCGATCCTCGTCGGACTTCTTTCTCTGCTGTTCTGATCCCGCACTCTCCCGTCCCGTCATTTCATGTCTTTTCCGCGCGTTCATACCGACTGACGGAACGTCGCCCGTTATATATATACTATTATTATTTATTTCCCGGCCGCCACATGACGGGGGTGGGGTCATCTCGTGACGGGGGGTGGGGTCACCTCGTGACAATCGATTGTCACCGCATGACAACAGCGGGGTCTCCCCCGCTGTGTTTCACATCGGTTATTGCAGCGCCCTGAGCCGTTCGATCTCGCGGCGGACATAATCGACCGTTTCTCCGCTTGCCGTGTTCCAGTCCTCCTTCTGGATCACGATCTCGCGTTCAAGCGCTTCGATCCCGCGCGCCGGGTCGCCCATGCGCTCCGCAACCTGCGCGATCGCTTCGAGCGCGTCGACCATCCGCGGCGGCTTCTGGATCTCCATCGCCTTTTCATACATGGCGATCGCCTGCCCGAACTGTCCCGCGCGGGCGTACACGTCGCCCATGGACAGCCAGACCATCCACTCGTCGGCATACGTTTCACACATGCGGTTCCAGTGCTGCATGGCAAGGTCCCGATTCCCCGCGAACCACTCGATGTTGCCCTCGTAAAGCGGCACGCGGAAGGTCATCTCGTACTTTGCCATGGTTTTGACCGCTTCGCGCGCCTCGTCGAAGCGCTGGTCCTCGATCAGAAGATCCATCAGATACAGATACGCGCGGGACGCGTCCGGATGCGCCTTCAGGTGCGCCTTCCAGAACTCGATGCCCCTGTGGTTCGTCCAGCAGTACCAGTCCACGCCGCGTCCGCCCATGGCGTCATAGAGCTCGCCGTACGCGTCGCGATTAAACGGATCGCGGCGGATCGCTTCCTTTGCGGCAAGCTCGGCGCGTTCTCTGCACTGCTTTGCAAGATGATTCTCCATGTCGGCAAGCAGCGAATAGGGCTTTGGGTTGTCCGGCTCCCGCATGCCCTTTTCGATCAGAAACCGCCGCTCGGTCTCGACCACCGCCGGATCGAACACCTTGACGTCCCAGATCATGTTTTGGATGCGGTCCATGCGCGTGTCGTCACTGAGCGCAAACAGCGCGTCGATCGTGACGCCGAAGTAGGCGGAGATCTCCGGCAGCAGCGAGATGTCCGGCAGCGTTTCGCCGCGTTCCCAGCGGCTGATCGCCTGCCCCGTGACGCCCAAACGTTCCGCAACCGTCTCCTGCGTGAGCCCGCGCGCCGTGCGAAGCGCTTTAAACTGTTTTCCGAATTCCATTGTGTTGTCCTCCTGTTTCGTTCTGTATACAGGATAGCAAAACGGCGCAGCCTTTCACAGCGCGCCGTTTGAGAGTCGATTCAACCCGCTGTTGGATCAGGCGCCGATCATAACGCCGACGTTGCCGAGCAGCAGCAGACGCAGAATGCCGATCACGACAAGATGTGCGGGATAATAGATATAGAAGAACCACTTCATGCCCTTCCATGTGCCGCGCCTGCCGTTATAAAGGCGCAGCAGCGGGATCGACAGCGCCGTGCAGAGCTGCAGTACGCCGTAGACCTTGTCGATGCAGAAGAAGAACACGATCGCGTACACCGCCGTCCAGACCATCATCCAGAGCATCCGCTTTGCAAAGGATTCGCGCTTGCCCCACAGGTACAGGATCGCGACGACCGCGACGCAGCTCCAGTCCGACGGGAACGACACCGCAAGGATCGGCGCAAGCAGCAGGAATTTCAGCCACGTCTGCAGCTTGGAATCGAACAGGCGGATCGTCAGAAGTCCCCAGAACAGCGACCAGATGACGCTTGTCTGGTTGAAGAATTCGCCCTTCGAGAACGGCAGGAACGGAATGCCGAACGCGAAGGCGTACGCAAAATGCGACACGACCGCGAACAGCAGAAGCCGCAGCGCGTACTTTTTGAAATCGTGCGTGTGCAGATAGCCCTCCGCAATGAAGAACCACATGATCGGCGCGGTGATCCGCCCGATCGCGTGCAGCGCAAGAAGCCACCATTGATACTGATACCCCGGAAACAGGATCCACAGCACATGGTCCAGCGTCATCGCGGCGATCGCGATCAGCTTCAGCGCATTCCCGGTCAATCCCCTTTTCTGTTCCATGATGATCCCCTTCCCGCCTTACCAGGCGTTTTCCAGCGTAAAGGTCTCCGTTTCGGGGTTCGGATCGTAGTTGTAATCGTCGAGATACGGCGAATAGCTCGTAAACGAAACGCTGCGCGAAACCGGATCGAAGGTCAGCAGCACGCAGTACCCGACGCCATCCGTGCGATCCAGCTGCAGATTGTACATGTATGCCGTAAAAACGCGGCCGTCCGGATACGTCTTTTCCCAGCGGCAAATGCCTCTGTGGTGACCGCACAGCAGCAGGCGCACGTTCGGATGCCGGGAGATGATCTCTTTTTCAAGCGTCTCTCCGATCTTCGACGGCAGATTGTTGCTGTCCAGAAAATTGTGCGTGAGGATGACGACCGGATACGCGGCATACCCGTCCAGCACCTCGTGAAGCCATTTTGTCCGCTCCGGGTCCTCCTTTTTGTACGGCCAGCCGATCCCCAGAAGCAGCAGCTCCTGTTCCTCGAAGAAATGGTACCAGCACTCCCCGTCGCGGAACCGGTGCGCGTCGTCGCGCTCATCGCACAGATCGTACGCTATATACTTTTGATAGCCGGGCGACGTGATATTGACGTCGCTTGTGCCGCGGCCGACGTCATGATTGCCGCTGACGCAGTAGAACGGGATGTTTCCCCGAAGCGGCATAAAGCACGCGCGGAGCTTTTCCCACTCTGTGTCGAGGCTGTTGTTTTCGATGATATCGCCGCTCTGCAGCACCGCCAGAAGCGTGCATGCATCCTTCAGCTTCAGCGCATACTCCACGAATGCGCTGAGTCCGTGTTCCTTGCTGTATGCATAGTTCTGCGTGTCGGAGATCCAAACAAACGTGAACGGCGCAGGCGTCGGTTCGGGTGTCGGCTCCGGGGTCGGTTCCGCGGTCGGCTCCGCAGTCGGTTCCGGCGTCGGTTCGGGCGTCGGCTCCGGCGTCGGTTCGGGCGTCGGTTCCGGGGTCGTCTGCCGCGCGGCTGCCTCGGTCTGCGGCGCCGCGGCAGGTACGTCCGCCGAAGCCTCCCTCTGTTCCCTGCATCCGAACAAAAGGAAGCCCGTGAGCAGCAGCATCATGATGTACAGCGTTCGCTTCATCGTCTTCTCCGTGGTTGTCATCATACCACATCCCGTCGGATTTGTCCACAGTCCGGCAAGCCGAAATACGAATATGGAAGATACCACTTGTATTGTGCAGAATTCTGTGCTATAGTTATAATTGTAACGATTCTGTGAACAAACGCGGCGTTCACCGTCCGCACCGTTCGCAAAAACCGAATCATGCACTGGAGGATACAGGATGAGACACAGTAAACGGAAACAGCTTCTGGCGCTTGTACTTGCGCTTCTGTTCGTCGTTTCCCTGCTCCCTGCCGCGTTTGCGGACGACGAGCTTCCCGAAGCGGAGCCGGAAACGCCGGCCGCGCAGCCGGATAAAGCGCTTTCTTACGGGCTCAAGGGCATGCCGGAGGGCTATGTTCTGAGCGAAGGACAGCTTGCAGACCGGAGAGCTTTGATCGACAACGAGGTCCCGGCCGCCATTGCGGGCATGACCGAAGGAACGGACTACGTCGCGCACGAGCTGCTGGTATCGGCCGATTCCGAAGAGGAAGCGCGTGTGATCGCTGAGGCGTACAACGCGGAGCTGACGCAGTTCGACGGCGGCACGGCCGTCCTGACCCTTTCGGACATCAGCGTTGCGGAAGCGGTTGCGGCGGGTCTTGATCCGGAATCGAATCTTCCCCCGGTCGAGCCGAACTACCTTGTTTATCTTGAGCCTGTGAACTATGAGGCCGTGCGCATGCCGGAGGACGGTTCCCTCGCCTCCCTGCCCGGACGGCAATCCTGGAGAGACTGGATCGATTCCGTCGCCGATCCGGACGAGTACCTCTGCTGGCCCGAACAGATCAACAATTACCAGTACGGCCACGAGATGATCAACTCCTTTGCCGCCTGGGGCGTAACGCGCGGCTGGGCCAACATCGTCGTCGCAGTCATCGACTCCGGCGTTGATTACAATCACGAGGATCTCCACGACATCATCAAGGGCTACGACTATGTAGGCAAGGACGCAGACCCGATGGACGAGCACGGCCACGGCACGCACTGCGCCGGCATCATTGCCGCGAAAATGGGCAACGCCGTAGGCGGCGCCGGCGTCGCGCCCAACACGACCGTTATGGCGGTCCGTGTTGCGGACAGCAAAGGATCGATCACCAAGGCGAATTCCATCAGCGGCATCCGCTATGCAGCGGACCACGGCGCCGATATCGCCAATATGAGCTACGGCGGCCCGATCTATTCCGCCAACGAAAAGAAAGCGGTCGACTACGCCATCGGCAAGGGCGTTACGCTCATCGCCGCGATGGGCAATGACGGCACCAACATCAAGAGCTATCCCGCCGCATACGACGGCGTCATTGCAGTCGCAGCCGTCAATCCGAGCGGCGAGCGCGCGCCGTATTCCAACTACGGCAGCTGGTGCTCCGTTGCGGCTCCCGGCTCTGACATCTGGTCGACGCTCCCCAACAACAATTATGACGCCTGGGACGGCACCTCTATGGCTGCTCCGTATGTTTCGGGCGCAGCCGCGCTGTACATGGACTATATCAGCGGCAATCCCGGCCCCGCCGAGATGAAGAAGGCGCTGCTCGCCGCGACCAACCCCTGCTCCTCGCAGGGCTGCGGAAAGGGCATCATCGACGTTTCCAAGCTGCTCTCCATGAGCAAGGGAGCGCCGGTGTTCTATCTGCGCGACGACGGCAACGATACGTCCTATTTCAGCAACAAGGCCAAGACCGTTCAGGTCAGCCCGGAATCCACGCTCAGCTTCCCGTCCCTGTCGCAATGGGATCAGTCAAAGGTGATCGTCTACACGACGGACGGAACGACGCCGAGCATCGCCAACGGCGAAGTCACGAACGGTATTGAGGTCGGTGCGCTCGGCTTCAGCCTGTACCTCGGCGACATGCACCTCTCCGTCGGCGATAAGCTCACGTTCAAGGCGCTGGCCGTCTCCGGTCAGGGCGAGGTCAGCAGCGTGACGACATGGACGCTGCAGATCATTGAACGTCAGGATCTGAACGACAGTCTGATCGTCACCGTTACCGCGCCGAAGACGCTGGTCCCCGGAAAGTCCGTTACGCTTTCCGCCGCTGTCACCGCATCGGGCAACACCGGCGTGAACCAGAAGGTCACCTGGTCGATCGTCTCCAATTCCGGCTGCCCGAACGCCAAGATCGACGCAAAGAGCGGCAAGCTGACGACCAGAGCGGGCGAGGTCGGCACCGTGACCGTCCGCGCGACGTCCGCCGCAAACAGCTCCAAATACAGAAACGCGACCATCCAGGTCAAGCAGGTCCTGCCGATCGGCGTGATCAAGCTGAACACCGCTTCCCAGTCGCTGTACGTCGGCAAGACCGCGGCGCTCAGCATCACGACGCTGCAGGATACGCAGAAGAACGACGTCGCGATCGCCGACAAGTCCTATCGCTGGACCAGCAGCAATCCGAAGGTCGCGACCGTCAATGCCGCCGGCAAGGTCACCGCAGTCGGCAAGGGCTCCGCGACCGTTACCTGCGAGGTCCTGGACGGCTCCGGCAAGAAGGCGACCTGCAAGATCACCGTTCTGCAGCAGGCGACCTCCGTCGTCATCACCACCGCGCAGGTCTATGCCGCAGCCGGATCGTCAACGACGTTCAAGGCGAACGTTCTGCCGAAGACCGCAAACGACAGGAAGGTCGTCTGGTCGCTGACCGGCGCGCCCGCGGGCGTCACCGTCTCCGCAGCCGGCGTCGTCAAGATCCCGTCCAACGTGACAAGCGGCAGCTTCACCGTTGTCGCCCAGTCCCATGACGGCGTCAACTCCGGCGCAAAAGCGACCAAGAAGATCACGATCGTCGGATCCAAGGCGTCCGGCGTCAAGATCACCGGGTACAGCGGTCATAACATCCCGTCGATCACCGTGAAGAACGGCATCGTGAGCGCGGTGACCCTGTTCTCCGACAACAGAATGTATGACGATCAGGAGGATCGGATCACGCTCAAGGCGACCGTCAGCAACGGCACAAAGGTGGTCTGGTCCAGCAGCAATCCCAAGGTCGCGACCGTCGATCCGGACTCCGGTCTCGTCCGGGCGCATACGGCCGGCACCGTGAACATCACCTGCACGACGCAGGACGGCTCCAACAAGAAGGCGTCCTGCAAGATCACCGTCATCAACCCGGTCTCCGCCATCTATATCCAGTCGGCGAATCCGGGCTTCTACCAGGAGGACAGCATCTTCCTGATCGGCATCGGAAAGACGGTCAAGAACAAGGCGGTCCTTACGAACACCTACGGCAAGCCCACGAAGGGCAAGGTCGAATGGAGCTTCCGCGTCTACAATTCCGGCGGAAGTCTCGGCAATGTCGACTATACGGAGGCCGCAAAGAAGAACAACTGGGTCAAGATCTCCAATGCCGGCGCACTGACGGTCAACAAGAGCTTCTACTCGACCTGGCAGAACGCTTACAACAAGGGCGGTATGATCTTCATTGACGTCAACGCAACCTCCACGGACGGTTCATACGTCTCCGGAACCACGCAGTATATCGTAGCGCCCGCGATCGAAAGCATGAGGGCCCTGCGGACCTCCCTGACGCTCAAGAAGAGCGGGAACGAATCGCTGCAGGGCGAAGTCGTATCGGTGTATGCAAACGGCGGCTTCTACAACCGCAACTACTATGAAGTCAGCTCCAGCAATCCCGACGTTGCCTCCGCTATGATCAACAGCATCAGCGGCAACTATACGGATATCCTCATCCTTGCGGGCACCAAGACCGGCACCGCAAAGATCACGATCAAAGCGGTCGACGGCAGCAACAAGTCCGTCACCGTCACCGTCAAGGTCACCAACTGACCGCCATTCCATAACGGTCTCAACGGCCTCCGGAACATTCCGGAGGCTGTTTTTATGCCCAAAATCCGGGAACTTTACGCCTTGTTCGCAGTTTTATGACATTTTGGACGAATCTGCATGCTATCATTTGTGTATCAACAAACGAGGTATGCGATGTCCTATTTACACGACGCCATTCTGTTTCTGCCGATGATCGCGGTCGCCGCCGCGGTCGTCTACCTGCCGCCCGCGCTCCTTCTGCACAGGCGGAAAAAGCCGTACCCGTTCATCCGGCACCTGTGCAGCTATCTGCTGATCGGCTATTTCTTCGCGCTGATCTATGTGACGTTCTTCTGGGCGGTCACGCGAAACGATCTGCCCGTCTCCGAGCGGCTGCACCCCTTCCCCGGCGATTCGTTCCTCTACGCCATGCAGTACGACGGCGGGCTGTGGTCGAGTCAGATCATGTGGAACGTCTGCCTGTTCATGCCGCTCGGCGGGCTGCTGCCGTGCGTCTTTGCGCCGCTTCGCAAAGGCGCGTGGAAGACCGTGCTGCTCTGCCTTGCCCTGTCGTTCTGCATCGAATTCGTACAGTTTTTTATCGGCCGCGTCGCGGACATGGACGACGTACTCTCAAACACCCTCGGCGGCGTGTTCGGCCGCGCGCTGTACACCGTCGCCGCGTGGGCGTTCAAAAAGGTCAAGGTCTTTTCTCCGGTCCTGACCGATCACGCAAAGACACCGGGCCATATCGCCGCGATCCTTGCAATGGTCCTGATCCTGCTCGTGCCGACCGTCCTCGACCTTGTCAACGCCGCCCTGCCGAACGGCCTCATCCCGATCGCGTAGCCTCCGGAACGGCATCGTTGATGTTCGACTGTCACAAATCGCCCTCTCGGAGCGTCTTATCATACAGAACCGATGAAGGAGGTTTTTCTATGAAACGGATCATCATTGTTTGCCTGATCTTCGCCATGCTCATCGCCTGTCAGCCGACGCCGGAGCGGGATGTCGTGGTCAATCGCCGTGAGGAGGATCTTGACGCGCTGATCGCCGTGACGCCCGCGCCGAACGCCGTTTCCGTGCGTGACGCCGTCGCCGCACTGCCGGGCGGGCAGGCCGCTGTTGACGGGTACATTGTCGGGCATGTGTATGAGGCGGATCCCTCGGACGGCGCGATTCTTCTGTTCGACGCCGACGTGATCGTGCCGGACACGGACGCTCTGCCCGTGTACGCCGTCAAAAAGGGCAGTTGGAGCGCAGCGGACCGGATCGCGATCCTGAAGGCCGTCGCGAACGGCGCGCCGATCTATGCGCCGGGCGTGTATCTGCACGCGTCAAAGGCGTACTTTGAAGCGGTGCTTGACGAAATGAAGGACAGTACGCGCGTGGCGGCCGTCGATCGGATCTATGCCGAGGACCCCGACAGCGAGCTGACATGGACGGCGCAGGTACAGGAGTACTACCGGCTTGCGCCGGAGACGATCGAGTTGATTCCGTTCGACGAAGCGGCCGCAGGGAGCGGCGATTACACCGCCGCCTTTTACCGGCCGGACACGCCGGACGTTTATGTGGATTTCTATGCCGACGAGACGCGCGTACAGCTTTCCGTGTTCGATCGGCATATCTATGACGAAAACCATGTCCGGCAGGGCGAATGGCCTGGCGCCGAGCCCGGCCGCGAACTCAACAATCCCTCTTTGACGCAGGCGGAGGCCGAACAGGCGGCGCAGACGTTTTTGGAGCGGATCGGCTTTACCAACGCCGCGCTTACCGACGTGAAGAAGGCACAGCGCAGCCACGCATTTACGCTTGCGAACGAGTCGGAGGGCTGGCTGCTTACATATCGCAAGGGGATCGGCGGCATCCCGATGCTCGCGCCGGCGCATCCGGAAGCCGTGCGGCAGGACGATTACACCGCGCCGTGGCCGCAGGAGCGCGTCGAACTGTACGTCGACAGCGAAGGCGTCTGGTCGCTCAACTGGCGAAACCCGGTGCAGATCGCGAAAGCGCTGACCGAATCGGCCGCGCTGATGGACCTTGACACGATCCTGCGCCTTGTCAGGGCACGGCTTTCCGCAGAGAACGCGGATGCGAAGGAGCGGCTGATCGACGGCGTTCGCGTTACGCGCATGCAGCTCGGCTGCTGCGTCGTGCCGAAGAAGGACGCGCCCGACGAAGGATATGCGCTGCCGGTGTGGATCACGGATTATGAGGTCCGCTTCACCGACGGCCGGACCGTCCCCTATTCCTTTACGCTGAATGCCCTAAACGGCGCAAATCTGCATCTGACCGCAGACGCCGTATCGCAGTAACAACCCAAACGGAGGCTGAAATGAAACGAATTGTTCTTGTTTGCCTGACCCTTGCCCTGCTCATTGCCTGTCAGCCGACGCCGGAGCACGACGTTGTGATCAACAAGGCGGAGATCGACGCGGAAGAGGTCTATCTGCAGACGGCAGCGCCGATCGTGCCGAACAGTGAGCCGCAAAACAGCGGTGAGCCGAGCGGCGAAGCGTCGGCCTTTGCGCCGCGCATCACGCTTTCCGATCGCATCAGCGCGCCGGAGCACTGGACGGAAGAGCCGTTTTCGGCCAATATCCCGTTCGGTTCGACGCTGACCGTACACATTGATGCGGACGTGCATGTGCCGGATGTGGAGCGTGTCGGCGTCTATACGGTCAACTTCGACGTTCCGTTTTCGGAGACGCAGCAGAAAGGGCTGATCCTGAAATACCTCGGCGAACAGGCACAGCCGTTTTGCGTGAACGAAAGCGGCAAGCCGCCGCGCAAGTGGCAGATCGAGGAAGACATGAAGACCCTCAAGTACGAGCTGGAGCAGTATCAGCAGGCGGACGATCCCGAAATGCGGGAGGTCATGACGCGGCAGACCGAGGAGCAGCTTGAACAGGATATGGCGCGCTACCGGGACGCGCCGGACGATTGGGCGCATCTTGCATGGGACGGAAAATGCCTTTCGGGGCGCGGAAGTGAAGCGGGCTGGATCTCGCTGTACGCCGCGACCGATCAGCCTGCGCATTACCGCAAGCTGACCTTCAGCGCTTACAAATTGGAATACCTCGATGAAACGATCCCGCTTGCGGAGGATTTCTCATTCTCGTCCTCCGCAGCACAGCAGCGCAGCGCAATCGCCGCGTCCCCGCAGACCGACGGAGAACGCGCCGCAGCGGCGCTTGCCGAGGATGCGCTGAACGCGCTCGGCGTCGGCACGTTTACGGTCAAAAACGTGTCACAGGGGCTGGACGGCTTTATCCTCGGCCGCGATAAGGCGGAAAACGGCTACTTTGTCCATCTTTGGATGACGAAGGACGGCGTCCCGATCTATAACTTTCAGGCGTGGAGCGGCGACGATCCGGCGCGGGAGCGTGCGGAAAAGGCGGGCTATCTCGAAGCCCGCGATTACAGCGTATACATGCCGGAGCAGGTGACGGCGACCGTCGGCGTGCGCGACGGCAGGCTCGCAAGCATTTCCGTTCAGGGGCTGCACCACGAAACCGGGTGCGTCAACGACAACGTACAGCTTCTGCCGTTTTCGGAGATCGCAAGGATCTTCCGCGAGCAGATCGTCTATCACTATTTTGTCGGCAGCGACGACGCAAAGGATGAAAGCGGCTGGAACGAGCAGCTGTATGTGACCGATGCGTACCTGTCCATGATGCGTGTGCGCAAAAAGGATTCCGCCGACGAATTCTATCTGCTGCCGGTATGGGATTTCAGCTTTTATCGCGAAAGCAAATGGACATATTATCCCGATGAAGCGACGCGCGCACGGCTGCGGGACTTTTCGCGCAGCTATTCGACGCTGACGATCAACGCCGTCGACGGCAGCATCATCGACCGGAACGTGGGATATTGAGCGGCGGGCCGCAAGGTGCATTCTCCGCCGGAGAATCATGGGCGTACAACACCTCATCCGTCACGCCTTCGTCGTGACACCTTCTCCTCAGGGAGAAGGCTTTTTCGGGGCCGATGCGGTGTCCGCGTGCCGCAGGCATATCGCGTCCCGAAGATATTGAACGCAAAAGCCGCCCGCAAGCGAATTGCGGGCGGCGTTTTGTTTACGCTTGTTCAGTTGATCGGCTCGAAGTCGGCGGCGCCGTGCTTGCACAGCGGGCAGATGAAGTCCTCCGGCAGCTCGTCGCCTTCGTAGACGTAGCCGCAGACCTTGCAGACCCAGCCCTTCTTGCCCTCGGTGGCGGGCTTGGGCTTGACGTTCTTCTGATAGTAGGTGTAGGTCATCGTCTCGACGCGGTTGATGACGCGCGCCTCGGTGACCGAGCAGATGAACATGCCGTGCGTATCGAGATCGATGTACTGCTCGACCTTCAGCGACATGAACGAATTGATGTAGTGCGGCAGGAACACAAGCCCGTTGTCCGAGCGCAGCGGCGAGCAGTTTGCGAACTTGTCGACGTTGCGTCCGCTCCGGAAGCCGAAGTTCTCAAACACGGAGAACGGCGCTTCGATGCTGAGGCAGTTGACGTTCATCATGCCGGTCGATTTCACAACGTGGTGCGTGTAGTTCTGTTTGTTGATGCACACCGCGATGCGGTTCGGCTGGTTCGTGACCTGCGAGACCGTGTTGACGATGCAGCCGTTGTCCTTCTTGCCGTCGTTGCTCGTCACGACATACAGGCCGTAGCCGATGTTGAACAGCGCGGTCAGATCGTTCTTGTTCGCGGTCTCGTTGTTGCGCGCTTCGTATTCCTCGCACAGCTCCTCGGCCATGGCTTCGATCTGCTGCTTGTTCTCGTCGTTCATCGCGCTCATGATGCGCACCTGCGCCTTGGTGAACTTCAGATCCTTGCAGGGTTCCAGGATCCCCTTCATGACCTTCGCCGCCATCGGCGCCCAGCTGCCGTTTTCGATGACGCCGATCGTGCGCTTCTTGTAGCCGCGCTCGACCAGATGCTCGAGGAACGTCCGCATGAACGGGAACACGTCGGCGTTGTAGGTCGTGGACGCAATAACGAGCTTGCCGTAACGGAACGCGTCCTCCACGGCCTCCGCCATGTCGTCGCGCGCAAGGTCGGTCACCGTCACCTTCGGGCAGCCCTTCGCCTTCAGCTTGTCCGCAAGGAGCTCCACGGCCTTCTTCGTGTTGCCGTAGACCGAGGTATAGGCGATCACGACTCCCTCGGAT
This sequence comes from Clostridiales bacterium, assembly GCA_918244965.1. Classification (GTDB taxonomy): domain Bacteria; phylum Bacillota; class Clostridia; order Christensenellales; family CAG-138; genus UBA3792. The sequence goes on from CAKJYC010000063.1 coordinate 21,496, forward strand.
TCGACGCCGTAGCTCGACCAGGTCTGATAAAGGTTCAGATAGTAGCCGAGATTCTCCTTAAGCACCGGACCGTGCAGCGGGCAGATCGTCGCAATATCAAGGTTTGCCGCTTTCTTCAGGACCGCCTGCACCTGCGCGCCGTACTTGCCGACGATGCCGAAATAGTACCGCCGCGCCTCGCACGCCCAGTCCTCCTCAACGTCCAGTGCGCCGAACTTGCCGAAGCCGTCCGCGGAGAACAGGATCCTGTCCTTCTTGTCGTAGGTCATCAGGACCTCCGGCCAATGCACCATCGGCGCGGTCACAAACGTCAGCACATGCGCGCCGAGCGGGAGCGTGTCGCCCTCGCCGACCACGAGACGGCGATCCTCGAACTCCGTGCCGAAGAAGTTCTTCATCATCGCAAAGGCCTTTGCGGACGCCACGATCGTCGCATTCGGGTACTGGCTTGCAAACGTCATGATGTTCGCCGAGTGATCCGGCTCCATATGCTGCACGATCAGATAATCGGGCTTGCGTCCGCCGAGCGCGTTTTCGAGATTGTCGAGCCATTCATGCTTGAAGCGGGCGTCGACCGTGTCGAACACGGCGATCTTGTAATCCTTGACGACGTAGGAATTGTAGGCCATGCCGTTCGGAACGGCATACTGTCCCTCGAACAGATCGACCGCATGGTCGTTGACGCCGATATACAGCACATCCTCGGTCACATGATTCAGGTTCATATCTTGTCCCCCTGTGTATTTTTTCTCATCTTACCATAAATCGCCCGCGGTTTCAACCTCCGCGGGCGATTTTAATATGGATTTTGTGCGGGATGCGTTACATGACGTATTCCGCGGCGTTGATGATCTTGAAACCGGGGTTCAGATGCAGTCCGTCGGCGGCCATATCATCCCTGCCGCCGATCGAAGCGACGTCCTTTGCGATCGCGCCGACCGCCGCCTCCTGCTCCTCTGTGCAGAAGACCTGCGCACAGTCGGCGATGGTGAGCCGCTCCAGGATCAGTTCGGGCGATACGTCCTTTGCGATATGCACCGTGGCGCAGTCCGTCACCAGGATCCCGTCCTCGTATTTTTCGAGCAGCGCCTTGTCCACGGTCGCGCGGACATGGTCCTCGATGATCTTGCCGACCTTCTTCTGGATAACCAGCTCGTGATAGTGCGCGTCGACGTCCTCGAACGCGTCAAGAAGTGCCTCCGGGAGCTTCACGTCGCCGTTCACATACAGGTATTCGATCTGCGGCAGGATGTCAAGCGCGTCCTCCTCCACGGTCAGATCGCCGTTGATATACGCCTTCGTTCCGAACTTTTTGAGATACCGTTTGTTCATGTGCGCGTCGAAGCCGAAGAACTGCGTGCCGTCCGGAACGATCAGGATATCCGTGTCCTCCGAGAGCATCGGCGTCACTGCCTCGGCCAGCGATTCCGCGATCAGCGCGGTCTTTGCCGCAAAGCGCACGTTCCGGCTGCGCAGCTTTTCCGTGTCGAGCGCCGGATCTGTAAAGATCAGCCGACGGAACGCCCAGTAGAGCGCGTTCTCTTTCACGCGAAGCGGGAAGGTCTTGTCGATCACGGCGTTGCGGCTCAAACGGATCGCGCCGTCCGGGTAGGTGCTGACCGAGCCGTTGACATTCAGGTTGTGCAGCTTTCCGGAGATGCTTTTCGGCATCGTGACCGCGCCGTTCACCCTGATCTGGCAGTATTTCTGTGCCGCCTCCAGCGCGTCCCCTGCAATGTTCAGCACGCCGTTGACAAACAGGATCGCATTCTCCTCCTCTGCCGGCGCGCGGTCCGCCGTCAGCTCATACGAGCCGTTCTGGCTGATGATGCGCACATTGTCGCTTGCCGGGACTTCGATCACTTCCGCGGCGTTCATCGTCACGTTGTACCGGTTGATCAGGTCCTTTTTCTCCGGCGTCACGATCACCGTCGCCGCGTTGACCGCGATCTGTTCATAGCTTTTCAGCGTTTCCTCCGACACGCTCCGCATGTCGCATACCGCACAGTTTACCATCATCTTTTTCATGGTTTTTTCCTCCGTTCGTTAAAGCTTTATAATCATGTCCGCAACGTATGTTTCCGAAGGCCGCATCAGCCCGTCCGCGGTAATTGTGAAGATTGTTCTGTGATGTTCTCGGATCTGCTGTTCAAGGTCCTCCGTCTCCCGATATTCGGAAGAAATGTTCTTTCGCTTTCCGGTCATCATGTGTATAACTCCTTTCTGAGCAGCTGTCTTGCCCGCGACAGCTTGGTCCGGACGGTCGCCGGCGGCATGTGGAACAGTTCGCCGAGCTCCGCTGCGCTGTAGCCCTCCAGATAGCGCATTCGAAACAGCGTCTGCATGTCGGGCGGCAGCCTGCCGAGCAGCAGATACGCCTCCGTCTGCGCGTACCCAGATTCCTCCGCGCCTTCGCCCTCATAGAGCAGCTGCCGGCGCTTGAGAAACCGCGCGTTCCGTCTGGCCTCATCCAGAAACAGATTCTTTGCGGTGCGGTAGAGCCATGCGCGCTGTTCGTTTGCGGAGAGCGCAGAAAGCCGGTCCGCATGCTCCAATGCCCGCAGGAATGTTTCCTGCGCAAGGTCCGTTCCCTTCTCCCCGTCGCGGCACAGCATGGAACAGAACCGGGCAAGCTCCGCGAAATGCTGCGCATACAATTCGTTCATTTCCTGCCCTCCTTTCTCATGCCGTTCACCTATAGAACGAACGGGACGGCCGAAGTGTTTCAATTCTTTCGCTTTTTTTTGCTACGCGCCGAAGACCCACAGCTTCAGCGTCGCCGCCGCTTCGCGCAGATACATGCCGAGCATATAGATCGGATAGCCGTCCGATCCCGCAGCGCAGTCTGCGCGGATTCCGAGCTTTGCCGCCGTCTGCTTCGCGCGGTACATGTGGTAGGGGCTGGTGACGATCACGACGCGTTCGGCCGTTCCGCCGTCCGCTTCGATCGCCTCCCTGGAGAACGCAAGGTTTTCCTTTGTCGAGGTCGACCGGTCCTCGATGAGGATCCGTTGAGGATCGACCCCGTGTCCCGTGAGCCAGCGCCGCATGCATTCGGCTTCGGAGATGTCCTCCCCCGCGCCCTGCCCGCCGCTGACGACGGCCTTGGCGCGCGGATTCGCGTCGAGGCAGCGGAGCGCGCCTTCGAGCCGGTGTTCCAGCGTGATGGACGGCGTTTCTCCGTAGACGCCCGCGCCGAGCACGATGATGTAATCCGCGTCCGGCTCCGGTTTTTCGGTCGTCGCGCGAACGATCGGGATCAGCAGCACCGTCAGCGCGCACAGCGCAAGGCCGGAGAGGATCGCCACGGCGATCTTCAGCGGCTTCTTTCCGAAGCGGAACACCGTGATCAGAAGCAGGATCGCAAGCGGGACGGCGGACGCGATCCGGTAGCCCGCCTGCGGGAACGTCCAGAGAAACGCAATGAACCCGGCTTCGGCGGCGAGCACGAACCAGTACATCCAATCGCGCTTCCACGCGGCAAGCGCAAACAGCACGGCAAAGCCCGCGCAGAGCACGCGGTAGCGCGGATGTATGCCGAACCACACGGCAAGCGCCGTGCAGAGGATCAGGAAAAGCCCCAGCGCGTGAAAGAGTGTAAAGCTGCGTTTTTGTGTTGTTTCCCGATTGATTTGCTCCATTGCCCGATACCTCCGGTCTGATAACCGGATTCTACCACAAAGATGTAACCGAATTGCGGCGAATCTATGAATTCTTGTTCCGATTTCGGGCATACTCGAAAAAAAGGAGGATGCGTATGAGAAAACGGATCGGTGAACGGACGCTGCTGTTCAGGAGCGAACCGCGCGTGCGCAGCGCTGCCGCGATCGTGGCGAAAAACGAGGGCGAAGGCGCGTATCGCGGCATGTTCGACACGGTGCTCGACGACGACAAGTGCGGCGAGGACAGCTTTGAAAAGGCGGAATGCAAGATGTTTCAGACGGCGGCGCGGCTCGCCTGCGAGAAGGCGGGCATCGGGATCGGGCAGGTCCACGCGATGCTGGCGGGCGATCTGCTGAACCAGCTGATCACCGCGAACTTCTCCGCGCGCGAGCTCGGCGTGCCGTACCTCGGCCTGTACGGCGCGTGCTCCACGATGGCGGAATCGCTGCTTTTGGGCGGCGTCCTTTGCGACGGCGGCTACTGCTCGCCGGTGCTGTGCTGTGCCAGCAGTCACTTCTCGACCGCCGAGCGGCAGTACCGGTTCCCGCTTGAGATGGGCACGACCGCCCCGCCGACCGCGCAGCGCACGGTGACCGGCGCGGGCGCGCTGCTGCTGTCCACGCAGCCGATGCCGATCCCGGTGTTCTCGCACGTCGCGCTGACCGCCGCTACGATCGGACGCGTCGTCGACCTCGGCGTCACCGACATGAACAACATGGGCGCGGCCATGGCCCCTGCCTGCTGCGATACGATCCTTGCGCACCTCCGTGACACCGGCAGCCGCGTCGAGGAGTTCGACCTCATCGTGTCCGGCGATCTCGGCACGTTCGGCAGCGAAATGCTCCTGTCCCTGTCAAGTCAGAACGACCTGAACCTCATCGACCGGTATCTCGACTGCGGCGCGAGCATCTACCTTGAAGAGCAGGGCTTCTCGTGCGGCGGCAGCGGCGCGGGCTGTTCGGCGGTCGTGCTGGCGGCGGAGCTTCTGGACCGCATCGAACGCGGCGACGTACAGCGTATGCTGTTTCTTGCCACCGGCGCGCTGATGAGCCCGACGACCGGCCAGCAGGGCGAAAGCATCCCCGGCATTGCGCACGCGGTCGTGCTGGAACGGAGGGACTGATGCAGTATCTTTGGGCGTTTCTGATCGGCGGCGCGATCTGTCTGATCGGTCAGCTGCTGCTGTCGTTTACGCGGCTCACAAGCGCGCGCATTCTGGTGCTGTTTGTGGTCGCAGGCGCGGTGCTCGGCGGTCTCGGCGTCTATCAGCCGCTGGTCGACTTCGCGGGCGCGGGCGCTTCCGTTCCGCTCCTTGGCTTCGGCAATGCGCTTGCAAACGGCGCGATCGAGGGCGCGAAGGAACACGGGATCTTAGGCGCGCTGTCCGGCGGCCTTTCCGCCACCGCAACGGGCATCTCCGCCGCGATCCTGTTCGGCTGGCTCGCCGCGCTGATCTTCCGTCCGAGAACGAAATAGGGACTGCGCTGCAGCCCCTTTTTTCATATCGTTTCCAGCCATGCGTCCGCGCTTTCCCGGTTGCGGAAGATGTGGATTTCCCTGTCCCTGTATTGGTCCAGAAGCGACAGGATCGCCGGACGCTGTTCGGTCTGAAAGCCCTTGACGAGCGCGACCAGCTCCGGATCGAGCGTACTTTCCGTCCACGGTATGTCCGGCCGCTCCCTCCCGACGCGCGATACGATCCCGTCCATACAGGTCCGCTCGTCGTAATCGAGAAACAGCACCGTATCGCAGGCGGCAATGCGCGGCTCGACCGTGCGGCTGTAGTTGCCGTCGACGATCCACGCGGGCTTTTTCAGGATGTCCGCAAGCGCAGCGTCGAACGCCTCGCGCGTGATATGCGTGCGGTCCGGCTTCCACCAGAGATTGTCGAGATGATACAGCGGCAGGCCGGTCTTTTCATGCAGCCGCCGCGCAAGCGTGCTCTTGCCCCCGCCCGGACAGCCGATGATCGCAATACGGTTCATAACGGATTCCTTTCCTCGCAGGGATTGATATCGTTGAAAATCCGCTGCGCGGATTTTCACTCCTCGTCCTCGTCCTCTTCCTCGTCCTCGTCGACCCAATCCGGGTTCTGCTCGACCAAAAGCCGCAGAATGCGCATGCGCTCCTTCTTGAGCACGGTCACGGTCAGGTCCTCGAACGTGAAGCTGTCGTAGAGCTTCGGATAGCCGCCGAGCTGTTCCACCGCCCAGCCGCCGACCGTCGCGTTGTCGTCGTCGAGGTCCTCTTCCTCCTTGTCGAACTCGTCGAGGAAGTCCGAAAGGCGCATGTCGCCGTCGACCTCGTAGCGGTTCTCGCCGACCTCCGTGAATTCCTCCTCGACGGTGTCGGATTCGTCCCAGATCTCGCCGACCAGCTGTTCGAGCACGTCCTCCATCGTGAGGATGCCCATCGTGCCGCCGTATTCGTCGGTCACGACGACCATGTGGCTCTTCTTGCGGCGCATCGTGTCGAGTACGTCGGGCAGCGGCATGGTCTTATGCACATAGACGACCGGCAGCAGCAGCGATTTCAGGGGCACGTCCGGGTCCTCGACCATGGCCTTGTACAGGTGATTCAGGTGCAGGATGCCGACCATGTGGTCCGGCGTGCCGCGATAGACCGGAATGCGCGTGAACGGCGAGGCGAACGCGATCTTCATCTGCTTTTCGCGCGGGTCGTCAAGGTCGATCGCAACAAGGTCGACGCGCGGCGTGATGACCTCGTACGCCAGCACCTCGTCAAAATCGAACGCGGACTGCAGAAGGTCCGCCGTGTCCTCGTCGACGACGCCTTCGTCCTCCACGGTGTCGAGGATCGTTTCCATGTCGTCCTCGGTCACGGAATCGTCGCTCTCGTTGTCCTTCCAGATGCGCGAAAGCAGCTTCAAAAACCGTTCCAGAAGCCAGATCAGCGGGAACAGCAAAAGCCACAGTGCCGCGACCGGCGCCACGACCAGCTTTGCAAAGCCCTCGGCGCGCTCGGACGCAAAGATCTTCGGCAGGATCTCGCCGAACGTGATGATGAGAACGGTCATGATCGCCGTCGCGATCCAGACGCCGCCCTCGCGGCCGCCCATCAGCGTGATCGCCAGCGCCGCCGCGATCGACGACGAACCGATGTTCACCAGGTTGTTGCCGATCAGAATCGCGATGAGGCCGGAATCGAATCTTTCCCGGAAGCGCAGCGCCCATTTTGCAAGGCGGCTGCCCTTCTCCTCGGCGTCGTGCCGCAGCTTTGTCGGATTCAGCTGCATGAACGCGATCTCCGCGCCGGAGAACATGGCGGAGAACACGATGCAGACAGCGATCAGAACGATGCGCAGGGTGTTACTCATTGAGCTCACCTCCCACGTCGTCCTCGTCGTAGATCTCGCCGACCAGCTCTTCCAGGATATCCTCGACCGTCAGAATGCCGAGGTTCTTTCCGTCGTTGTCGCGCACGATCGCGATATGTGTCTTGGCCTTGCTCATGCCGGCAAGCTGCTCGTCGATCGGCGTGCCGACCGTGACGTAGTACGGCTTGTCCATCACGCGCGACAGCGACACATGCCCGCTGCGCTTCAGATACTCCTTGAGGTACTTGCGGATCTGCACCACGCCGACGATCTCGCCCTCACGGTTTGTGACCGGCAGGCGGCTGTGGTTCGTCTGTTCGATGATCTTCACGACCTCTTTGGGATGCATGGCAAGCGAGACCGTCTCCACCTCGGAAAGCGGCACATAGACCTCGCCGACCGGCGTTTCGGTAAAATCGAGCGCGGACTGCATCAGGTCCGCCGTGTCCTCGTCGATGTCGTCCGTCTCGTCCAGCGTTTCGATGATGTCGTGCAGCTCCTCCTCGGAGACCGTCGGCTCCTCCTCCTCCTTGACCCGGAACAGCTTTTTGACGCCGTTGGTCAGCGAGGTAAAGAGGAAGTTCAGCGGATAGAGCACGCGCATCAGAAACCGCAGCGACGGCGCGACGAACAGCGCAAAGCGCTCGTTGCACGCCTTTGCGATCGTTTTCGGGATCATTTCGGCCAGCAGGAATACGATCAGCGTCGTCACGAGCGACGTCGCCGTTGCGCCCGCGCTGCCCCATTCGAGGCGCGCGGCAACCAACGCGGACAAAGACGCGCAGCCGATGTGCATGATGTTGTTGCCGATGAGGATCGTCGTCAGAGCCGCGTCAAAGTGATCCAATATATACAGAACGCGTTTTGCCGATCTCGACCCGTTGTCCGCGCGGCTCATAATGCGGATGCGGTTGACGGACGCGAGCGAGGTTTCCGCCCCCGCAAAGTACGCGCCGCCGAGCAAAAGCACGAAGAAAAATACGATCAGTCCGATCACGCTTCGGAAATCGCCGCCGTTTGCGGCCGCCTGCTCCGAAAGCAATCGTATAAGAGGACTTGGACTACTGTCCACGAAAGTACCACCTGCCTTGTTTCCCAGAATAAAACCATTATACGCGATAACCGCGAAAAACGCAAGGGGATTTCATCATTCCGCAATACGACCGACCCCGCCGGATGCACACGGCGCGCCGCATTGGGAAAGATTGACAGCCGGATATTGATTCTTTCGGCTTCATGGTATATACTATATTCATAGCAGGAGGGGAACGGAGAAGCGCATGGAAACAAACTATATTGATTTTTACAGCGACAATCTCGGCCGCGAGATGCCCATCAAGGTGTACGGGCATGCGGGCAAGCCGGTGCTGTACATTCCCTGTCAGAACGGCAGGTGTTACGATTTCGAGAACTTCGGCATGGCGGACGCAGTCGCCGGATGGATCGACAGCGGGCGTATGCTGGTCTTTTCGATCGACACGATCGACGAGGAGACGTGGAGCAACCAGAACGGCGATCCGTACTGGCGCATCCGGCAGTACGAGCGCTGGATCGACTACATCACGCGCGAGGTCGTGCCGTTCGCCCGGATGTACGCGAACGAAAAGAACGGCTGGACGGGCTATCCGGGGCTGATGGTATTCGGCTGCTCGATGGGCGCAAGCCACGCGCTGAATCTGTATCTGCGTTATCCGGACCTGTTCGACCGCTGCCTTGCGCTGAGCGGCGTCTATCACGCGTCGTACTGCTTCGGCGAATACATGGACGACGTCGTGTACCGCAACTCCCCCGCCGACTACATGGCCAACTTCCCCGTCGGCCATCCGTTCATTGCGGAGTACAACCGGCACAAGGCGGTCGTCTGCACCGGGCAGGGCGCGTGGGAGGAGCCGTGGAGCGCGCGCTGGCTCGACGAATGCTTCCGGCGCGTCGGCATTCACATCTGGGTGGACTTCTGGGGCTATGACGTCAACCACGACTGGCCGTGGTGGTTCAGGCAGGCGAACTACTTCCTCCCCTATCTCTTGGACTGAAAGGAGCATGATCCATGAATTTTGTCTATATTTCTCCGAACTTTCCGGAAAACCACTGGCTGTTCTGCCGGCGGCTCCGCGACAACGGCGTTACGGTGCTCGGCATCGGCGACTGTCCGTATGACAACCTGACCAACGAGCTGCGCGGTTCGCTGACCGAGTACTACAAGGTCTCCTCGCTCGAACACTACGACGAGGTCTATCGCGCCATCGCCTATTTCATCCACCGCTACGGACGGATCGACTACCTGGAATCGAACAACGAATACTGGCTCGAACAGGACGCGATGCTGCGCCGCGACTTCAACATTGCGACGGGCTTTCTGCCGGAGGACATGCCGCAGATCAAGTTCAAGTCGCGCATGAAGGAAAAGTACAACAAGGCCGGCATTCCCGTCGCGCTGCACCACATGGTCGTCGACAAGCTCGGCTGCGCCGCGTTTATCGCAAAGGTCGGCTATCCCGTCATCGTCAAGCCCGATAACGGCGTCGGCGCGATCGGAACGTTCCGCATCAACAATCCGGAGGACCTCGACACGTTCTTTGCGAGCAAGGACGGCACGCAGTACATCATGGAGGAATGCATCGACGGGACCGTCGTCTCCTACGACGCGATCGTCAACGGCCGCGGCGAGCCGATCTTCGAGGCGGGCAACCTCACGATCGACAGCATCATGGACATCGTCAACGAGCGCCGCAGCTGCCGCGTCATGATCCGCAACCGTCTGCCCGAAGCCCTGCGCGACATAGGCCGCGCGGCGCTGAAGGCGTTCGGCGTGAAAAAGCGCATGGTGCATTTCGAGTTCTTCGAGCTGACGCGCGATCAGCGCATCGGCAAGGCCGGAACCTATGCGGGACTTGAGGTCAATATGCGGCCGTGCGGCGGCATCCTGCCGACGATGATCAACTACGCGTACAGCACCGACGTCTATCAGATCTGGGCGGACATGATCGTCTTTGACGAAAGTACGAAGCCCGTCGGCACGCAGCAGTACTGCGTGCTTGCGGGACGGCGCAACAGCCGCTCCTATGTCATGAGTCTGGACGACGTGCGCCGCGAATACTACGGCCACATCGTCGAGGAAGGCCCTGTCGATCCCGCGCTTGCGACCGATATGGGAGACTATCTCTTCCTTGCCGTCTTCCCGACATGGGAGGATGTGACGGCCTTCTACGACCGCGCGCTTGCCGAACGGTAACGCGTAACTCGAAATCGAACACAAAAAACTCCGCCCCAAAAGCGGAGTTTTTGTTGATTCAAACGGATGCGACAGCCTGCAGGCTGTTGATAAGGGCGTCGGAAGAGCTATTCTCTAAAGGGTGGTTTTCAATCTGTGCGGGCATAACCCCGCATATCTTGTTTGCGAAGGCAAACATATCGTGCTTGCGTAAGCAAGCATATCGTTCTGCGTCAGCAGAATATCGTTTTTGTTGCGCTTCGCGCAAGCGATATGCCTGACGGTACGATATGTCCTTGCGGACACGATATTCCTGACGGAACGATATTCGGCTTCGCCGAGCGATCCCCCTCATCACCGCTTCGCGGAGCTTCCCCACCCAAGGGGGAAGCCTCTTTTCCGGAAGAGCGCACTTACTCACCGCTATACAGCGGTGGGACGTGCGTTTACAAACAAAAAAACTCCCGAAAAGAAATTGTTTCCCGGAAGGTTTCAAATCTGTTTCATTCCGACAAACTGGAATTTATCGTACAAATGACATGTCACTGATTCGCTTTATCATTCTTTTCCCATCATCCCTCACAATCATCTGGGATACCCCGCCGGCAAAGCCAAACATTTCACATGCGTTCAGTGACTCGACTTCAAGGCCAAGGAACATTGAATTGAAAACACTCAGCAGATCGCCATGGGAAACGATAATGATGTTTACGGAATCTTCTGCCATCACCTGGTCGAAAAAGGGCTTCAGCCTGTTCCATTCATCACGTCGGCTTTCTGCATCAGAGAAAAGACGGTCATCAATTGTCTTTTCTTCGCATTCCAGATTTTCCCGTAACCATTGTACAGATTTTCCACAACATCGTCCGAGATTACGTTCCCTCAATTCCTTTTTTACGATCGGTTCAACCTGAAACAGGGACGCGATACTGTCGGCAGTTTGTTTTGCTCGTTTCAGGTCTGAAGTGTATAAAACAATCTTCTTACCATCCAGCTCCTGCTTTAGATTTTTGGCGATTTGATCCGCCTGCTGTTTCCCTAAATCAGTCAGATTCCAGTCTGTCCATGAACCTACCATACCATTGGTATGGTGCTCAGACTGCGTGTGCTGAACGGTATAAATTCTCTTCATGCAAAAATCCTCCAAAGCACGAAAAATCAAAATATATTTTCCGAGATAACTTACATCAGCATCCAGACATTATATGTATATGC
>CAKJYC010000064.1 GCA_918244965.1 Clostridiales bacterium
TCAAGGGTCAGTCCGGCAACGCTGAAAAAGAACCTGGCGTTGATCAACGCCAGGCCCAAGAAAGTTCTCGGCTTCAATAAACCGGTTGATTTGTTTGATCTTTCTATCTCTCAGTGTTGCACTTAGTTTGACAATTCATCAATACAAGCAAAAAGCCGAGGCAATTTAACCTCGGCTTTTGACTTTCTTGCACAAATGTCCTGCCTGCTAATCCATGCGACAAAGCAGCAAGGATGCGACATCTGTTTTACAAACCGGAATCTATTCTCGTACTTTCAGAATATCGAGGGTATGATTCGACGCTCCGATCAGATCCTGCCGTTCGCATGTTGCAAAGTGGAATTCCATCCATTTAGCAAACGTATACTGATCCATTTCGTCTATGAATTCACTCAAATAATGAGCTGCGCCGTCTGTTGCCACCAGTTTGATCCTATCCAAAGGGAACCTGGAATTCAAAATCGAAATGTCTTCTGTCCTGACTAACTCAAATATTTCTTTCGGTTCACTCTTGCAATGCCAGTCTTCCGTCAGCAAAGTATTCATTTCCTTGACATCTTTAAGATGGTTTGCAAGAAATACATACTGAATGATCGTGGGTTCGTTCATACAATAGGCGACCAGTATATATCCTCCGGGCTTTGTAACGCGCATTGCTTCGGACAGTGCCCGGACCTTATCTTCCATCGTGTAAAGGTGGTACATGGGGCCTAAGAGCATCGTCAGTTCAAACGAGCCGTCCCGGAATGTCGATAGATCCAAGGCGTTTCCCTGTATGGCTGTGATCGGCTCTGTACCATCCAGTTTTGATTTTAAAACATCCAAATTGTGCTGCACCAATTCAACTGCCGTTACAGAATAACCTTCCTTCGCAAGCGCGACACTATACCTGCCTGTGCCGGCGCCGACTTCCAAAATACTTGGAGAGGCAAAACGGGAGATGCATTCATGGATGTATTTCATCGTGGTCAGGTATTCAACCTGCCCATGCGGAGACAAAAGACGTTTGTCTTCATCTCTGCTGTTATAGTATTCCTCAAGCAAGCTCATATTGCTCCTCAAAAAACCCGAATTGTGTATTTGATTTTAGCATAGATATTATGGAAAAACAACAATCGACTTGGTATCAAAAAATAAAAAAGCGCAGTTGACCGGAGCCAACTGCGCTGTACTTGCCGAAAGAAAGAAGAAAGTTGAAATACCCCCTTGACAAACCTCCTCTGAATCCGGGTTCTTCGGCCGGGAGGCTATACTAACGTATGCAACCGAAGATGGCGATGCGCGATCAAACGCGCGACGTCACCGCTGTAACGAAGCGCAGCGGAGTGGTTAAGAAAACGCGGATCGTTTGCGGCGAAATCATAAATAAAGAAAAGGTGTTTTGCGCCTTTTCATCCGACAAGCGGTCATTTATATACTGTCGCCGCAAACGATCTGACCCCTTCTGCGACAGTCTGCAACGACCCGCCGGTTGTCCGGCGGGTCGCATGTATTTGGGAATTATTCCTCGGCGGGAGGATTGGGGGCTTCCGGTGCCTGCGGTGCGGGCTGACCGTTTACCTGCGCGCCGTGCTGCATGGCTTCCTGCTGCTTCTGGGCAGCGAGCTCCGCTTCGCGCTGCGCCGCTTCCGCACGGGCCTTTGCTCTCGCTTCCTGCTTTTCGGCTTCGACGCGGGCTTTCTCAGCCTTTTCGAGACCGAACAGACGCGCGTTGATCGCGTTCAGCTCCTCAACATAGTCGGGCGCGCCGAGCGTGACGGCCTTCTTTGCCTTGTTGGCAAGGGACTTGACATAGAGCGCTGCAAAGACGCCGCATGCGATGATCACGGCCGCGGGGATCAGGTTCAGCACCCAGTGTCCGCCGGTGCAGCCTGCGAACAGATAGACGAACAGCGCAAGCAGCGCGCCGCCGACGATGATGATCCAGTACTTCGAAGTGATCTTGTCGAGCTTCGCGTATGCATCAACCTGCGTACGGGTCGATTCGGGCATCGCCTTCAGAAATCCCTTTTTACGTTCTTTGGTTTGCAGAATTTGGTCTTTCAGTTCCATGAAATGCGCCTCCCTTAATCATTTGTTTACAAATATATTATAGCGGCTGACCTCTGCTCTGTCAAAGGGTTTGTCGTATTTTTTTCGTCAATTCACGTTTCCGCGCAGCAGCTGTTCGAGCGCCGCGATCCGGAGGCACAGGCACAGGACGGAGATCGCCTGTTCAAGCTCCCCGACCGGCGGCAGCGACGGCGCAATGCGGATGTTGCTGTCGAACGGGTCCTGCCCGTAGGGGTAGGTCGCGCCGGCAGGGGTCATGGTGACGCCCGCTTCCTTGACGAGCGCAAGCGCGCGCTTGGCGGTCTGCGGCATTGCGTAGAGGCTGACGAAGTATCCGCCCTTCGGACGGGTATATCGCCCGATCCCGCGCGGCACGATCTCGCGGTCCAGCGCGTCGCACACGGCGTCGAAGCGCGGCTTCAGGATCGCCGCGTGACGCTGCATCAGCGCGAGCGTCGTGGGCTTGTCCTTCAGGAACTTCACATGGCGGAGCTGATTCACCTTGTCGAAGCTGATGATCTGCACGCCGAGCGTCTTGGTGAAGTACGCGACGTTCGCTTCGCTGGCGCACATGCACGAAATGCCCGCGCCGGGGAAGGTGACCTTCGACGTGGACGCGAATTCATAGACCATGTCCGCGTTGCCGTATTCGGCACAGAGCTTCAGAATGTCCGGGAACGGAACGTATTCGCCGTCGAATTCGTGGATGCAGTACGCGTTGTCCCACATCATTGCAAAGTCCGGCGCGGCGGGCTTCATCGAAGCGAGCGCGTGAATGACGCGGTTCGAGTAAATGATCCCGTCGGGATTCGAGTACTTCGGTACGCACCAGATGCCGAGCACGGACGGATCCTTGATCCACTGCAGCACGGCGTCCATGTCGGGGCCCTCCGGCGTCATGGCGATCGGGATCAGCTCCATGCCGAAGAACTCCGTCACGCGGAAATGCCTGTCGTAGCCGGGCGAGGGGCAGAGGAACCGTACCTTGCCGCGCTTGCACCACGGCGCGGGGCTGTGCAAAAGTCCGTGCGAGAACGCGGTCGCGATCAGGTTGTACATGAGCTGCAGGGATGCGCTGCCGCCGACGATGACCTCGGACGGTTTTACGTCCAGAAGCTCCGCAAAGTACTGCCGCGCGGACGGAATGCCGCAGAGATTGCCGTAGTTGCAGACGTCGAGCGCGCCGTCGAGACAGTCCTGACGGTCGGGCAGGATCTTCAGCATATCGTTGGAAAGATCGAGCTGCTCTTTTCCGGGCTTGCCGCGCGACATATCGAGCTTCAGTCCCTTCGCCTTGACGGCTTCAAACGCCTCGGTCACGGCGGCAAGCTCCGCCTCAAGCGCGGTGCGGTCCAACTCAGAATACGGGATCATAAACGTCTCCTTTCGCCTTCCTTTGCTTCGATTATAGCATACCCCTGCGGAAAGTCAAATGATATAAAAAGAGGGAGCGAACGGATCGCTCCCGGCAGCGTGTCAAAAACCGCATGTGTCATCCTGAGCGGCAGCGAAGGATCTCAAAAAACTTCGATACCACGTGAGATCCTTCGGCGGCTTTTCCGCCTCAGAATGACAAACGGAAATGTCATTACCGCGTTTTCAGATAATTGTCCATGGCCTTGATCAGATCCGGCGAGGCATAGGCCAGATCGACGCCGTAGGAGATGAGAGAACCGAAGTTGTCCGCCAGCGTTTCCTCCGGGTCGATGACGTAGTCGGTGTTGCGGCCGAAGATGTCCCAGAAGTTCGCGGCGTCGTCGGACAAATACATCGTATCGAGCGTGTCGATCGGCACCAGGCCGGTTTTCATCGAGTTGAAAAAGCTGTCGCCCGGCTGTTCAAACGGATCCGCCGTGAAGACGACGACGCAGTCGATCATCTCGCCGTTGATCTCAAACGCGGCATAGGAATTGTGATGGCCGACGTCCGGATTCGAGATGATGACGTCCTTGATTTCCTGCGGGAAGACATAGTCCTCCTCCACGACGGTAAAGCCGAGGATTGCGTACATGTCCGCGCGGAAATCCGGGTTGTTGCGCGTCAGGCAGTGGAACAGCTCGTGGGCGAGGATGTACCGGAAATACTGCTGCGTATACGGATCCGGGTCGGTCGCCCACAGCATCAGGGCCTCGGCGAGGAAGATTTTCGTTCCGTGCGTATACGCGCCGGCGTCGCCCTCTTCGTGCATCGTGGTCTTGCAGAAGACGACGTCCGTAAGCGGCGGCAGATGATAGCCGCGCGCCTTGCACTCGGCGAGGATGTACTGCATCGCATCGTCAATGGCGGTCTTCTCCGCATCGGTGTAATCCAGGGTCTGCGTCCGCACAAAGGCTTCCAGCTCCGGAAGCGTCGCGTCGAGCTTCTGCAGCCGGTAGTTCAGGTCGTTTTGCGAAAGATTCTCATAATAGCCGCGCTCCGAGAGAAGTAGGTCCGCCGCCTCCTCATGATCGGCAAACCGGTATCCGCGCTCCGCGACCGGTTCCGGCGTCGGCGCTTCGGTCGGCGCCTCCGTTGGCGCCTCAGTCGGTGCTTCGGTCGGTGCCTCGGTCGGTGCGGCACTCGCCTCCGCGGGCTTCGTTTCCGCCTTTCGGCAGCCGATCGGCAACGCCGCGATCAGGCACAGGATCAGCAGCAGGCATACGGCTTTCTTTTGCATAGGTTTTCGCCCCTTTTCATCATGATATATCATTTTATACCATCAAAGGAAAAAAGAAAAGAGGAAACACAAAAAAGAGCCCATACAGGGCTCAGATGCGGATCTGTTTATTCTTCCTTCAGCTTTTCGTCCAAAAGCCGCGCGGCGGTCGCTACAAATCCGAAGCACGGACGCGCGTGGAACGCAGCGGACGTGCGCGGGGTGGGGGTCGGATCGCTGTTCTCATCCTTTTTCAGAGAGAGAAGCTCGCGGCAGATGATCGATCCGTTCTGTTCGCGGAACGCGTTTGCAAGCGCCTGTACGTTTGCGTAGTGCGCCTTCTTCGCGTCGGGATCCTTGAGGTCGTCATAGCCCTTCAAAAGTCCGTAGACCATCATCATGCCGGACACGGCGCCGCAGACCTCGCGGAGCCTGCCGATGCCACCGCCGAACGAGGACGCGAGCCGGGCGGCCGTCTTTTCGTCCATGCCGAGCTCGTCGGCGTAGGCCATCACGACCGCCTGCGCGCAGTTCGCGCCGTTTGTGAAATGCCTGAGAGCCAGTTCTTCGTGCGTCATAGCGATTCGATCTTTCTTGTCAGTTCGTCCAGCCAGTCGCCCTCATACAGCTCGATGAGCCCCGCGTCGCATGCGGCGGCGAGCTTCGGGTTGATCGGAATGCGGCAGACGGTTTCGATGCCGTTCTCCTTTGCAACCTTTTCAACATGGCTGTCGCCGAACAGATTGTGACGCTTTCCGCAGTCGGGACACTCGAAATAGCTGTAGTTTTCAACGACGCCGAGTACGGGGATGTGCATCATGTTCGCCATGTTGACCGCCTTCTGCACGACCATGCCGACAAGCTCCTGCGGGGAGGTGACGACGACGACGCCGTCGATCGGCAGGGACTGGAACACGGTCAGCGGTACGTCGCCGGTTCCCGGAGGCATGTCGATGAACATGATATCGACATCCTTCCAGATGACGTCGGTCCAGAACTGCTTCACGGTTCCGGCGATGATCGGTCCGCGCCAGACGACGGGATCGGTCTCGTTCTCGAGCAGCAGGTTGATCGACATCAGATCGACGCCCAGCTTCGAGGTGACGGGGAAGATGCCGACGTCGCTGCCGGTCGCGTTCTCATGCACGCCGAACGCGTTCGGGATCGACGGGCCGGTGATGTCGGCGTCGAGGATCGCGGCGTGATCGCCGTTTCGCATGGCGTTGACGGCCAGCAGGGAGGTGACCAGCGACTTGCCGACGCCGCCCTTGCCGCTCAGAACGGCAATGACCTTCTTGACGGAGGACAGGGCGTTGAGATGCGCGCGGAAATCGACGGGCGCTTCGCTGCGCTCGGAGCAAGCCTCCGAGCAGGTGCTGCAGTCATGGGTACATTCGCTCATGATTTGATGATTCCTTTCCGGCGTCGTTTAAGCCTTGGACGCCTTGGCTTTTTTGTGGGTTTTGGGGATCTCGCCCGCGGCGGTCAGCGCGATTTTGGTTGCGACAGGACCGACCAGCTCATACACGAGCGTCGCAAACAGCACGATCGCTACGATCTGCGACGAGATACCGGCCGCGTGCAGCTCCGGATTTGCGGCGACGGACTGCGCCATACCGATCGCAACGCCCGCCTGCGGCAGCAGCGTCACGCCGAGGTAGTTGCGCACCGTGCGTTCGGACTTCGAGAGCGTCGCGCCGAAGAACGCGCCGAAATACTTGCCGAGCGAACGCGCAACGAGGTACACGACGCCCATGATGCCGACGATCGGCAGGATGGTGAGGTCGAGCTCCGCGCCGGACAGCACGAAGAACAGCATGAACAGCGGCGGCGTCCATTGCTCGGAGCCGTCGAGGATCTCCAACGCGTCCTTGCGCAGGTTCGCGAACATTGCGCCGATCATCATGCACACGAGCAGCGAGCTGAGATCGAGTAGGTCCGAGAACGCGACGCCGAGAACGACCGCGGTGATCATCAGGCACAGACGGTTCGCCCGCGAGTGGAAGCAGCGCATGCACAGCGTAAGGAGTACGCCGAGCACCGCGCCGATGCCGATCGACATGGCGATCTCCAGAAGCGGCTTCAAAAGCGCTTCGTTGACCGTGATCGCCGCGCCGGTGCTCATCGACTTTGCAAGCGAGAAGCACACGGAGAAGATCATCAGGCCGATCGCGTCGTCAAACGCGACGACCGGCAGCAGCGTGTCGGTCACGGGACCCTTCGCGCGGTACTGCCGCACGACCATCAGCGTCGCGGCAGGCGCCGTTGCGGCGGCGATCGCGCCGAGCAGCAGTGCCATCGAGATGCGGTGTGTATCGCTTTCGTTCGGGATCAGCAGCAGCGCTCCGATCACAAACAGGACCGTCGTGATCGCCTGGACAAGCGTGATGATAACCACGCGCATGCCGAGCTTCTTGATATAGGACAGCTTGAATTCGCCGCCGATCGAGAAGGCGATGAAGCCGAGCGCGAGGTCCGTGATGCTCGAAAGCGACTGCACGGATTCATGGTTCAAAAGACAAACGCCGTCGCCGAAGATCAGCGGCAGCAGATACGGCCCGATGAGCAGACCGGCGAACAGATAGCCGGTGACGTTGGGCAGGTGCAGCAGTTTCATCAGGCGCGAAAGCGCAAGCCCGCCGATCATGGCAAGGCCGAGCGCCAGAAGCGCAGGCAGTGTCGGCATACTTACTCCTCGATTCCCTCAAATGAGCTGATCGGGATCGTAAACATGACGCCCTTTTTGCCCAGTCCGTTCGTGTTGCGGCGAACGACGCGCTTTGCGTGTTCGATCTGATCGTCGTTCAACAGCAGAAACGCCGTGTGGCTCGGTTCAAACTCATGCCGGACCAGCTTGGACATGCCGGAAAAGATCGGCGCGGCGTTGATATCGCTCTCCAGAAGCGCATGCTTCAGGCTCGTGCTGTTGAACACGATGCCGTTCATGCCGTGTGCCCGAAGGCCTTCAAGCGTACTCAAAAACTCATCGCATTTGTCGATGGTGATGACAAGAAGCTGCATGTTGATACCCCTTTCGGATTCGTTCTCCGAACAGTCATTATACCCCACTTTTTTAGAAAGTCAATCCAAAAGATAGGATAACGCCTCTCCGATCTTTTCATGCACGCAGAGCGTGGCTTCGCGGTCCCTCGGCGTCGCCGACAGGTTGATGACGATCAGCGTATCGCCGCGGAAATAGTCGATCAGACCGGCGGCGGGGTAGACCGCAAGGGACGTTCCGCCGACGATCATCGTGTCCGCCTCGCGGATGCTGCGGATCGCATCGGTCACAACCGAATTGTCGAGCCCTTCGCCGTACAGCACGACGTCCGGCTTGATGATCCCGCCGCAGTCGCAGGTCGGCACGCCCTTCATCTGCATGATCTGTTCGAGCGAATAAAACCTGCGGCAGCGCGTGCAGTGGTTCCGGTAGACGCTGCCGTGCAGTTCGCAGACGTGTCTGCTTCCCGCCGCCTGATGCAGTCCGTCGATGTTCTGCGTCACGACCGCGTTCAGCTTGCCCGTCTCTTCGAGCTTTGCAAGCGCCTTGTGCGCCTTGTTCGGCTTCGCGTCCGGATAGATCAGGAACTTCTTATAATAATCGTAGAAGATCTCCGGATAGTCCTCGAAAAAGTCGATCGAAAGCAGTGTTTCCGGCGGCACGCCGTAGGCCTTCATGGCCTTAAAGACACCGTCGCTCGACCGGAAGTCCGGAATACCGCTTTCGGTGCTCAATCCCGCGCCGCCCAAGAATACGATCTTTTTTGCGTTGTCGATATACTCCCGAAGTGTCGGCATGATTGTTTCCTCCGTTTTCATTGAAATCTCGTTTGCCGTTTGCTATACTGTACCCATGAACGAATCAAGACGCTGGTTCCATCCGCGTCCCATGGCAGGGGCGGCACTCGGCGCACTGTCGGCGGGGATCTTAGGATCGCTTGCGCCGGACTGGGCGCTGCTTTGCGTATGCGCCGTGCTCGTGCCCGTCGCCGCATTTCTCTTCTATCGCCGCAGCACGTTCTTTCTGCTGCCGCTTGCCGCATTCCTTGTGCTCGTTCGCGTCGTGCTGCTGCCGACCGCGTGGCC
This sequence comes from Clostridiales bacterium, assembly GCA_918244965.1. GTDB lineage: Bacteria > Bacillota > Clostridia > Christensenellales > CAG-138 > UBA3792. Next base: position 8,774 of record CAKJYC010000064.1, read on the forward strand.
GACGGAGGGTGCGATCCCCGCGTTTGTAAACAACCTGCGCGAAAGCCTCCGTGCCAATGCGGATGCGCTGTTTCGTGACGAAGCAGGGGCGGCGAGGGGGATCTTGCTCGGCGATTCCAAAGCGCTCGACGCGTCCGCCCGCGCGGCGTTTGCGGACGCAGGCCTTCTGCACCTGTTCGCCGTGTCCGGACTGCATGTCACGGTGCTGGTCGGCCTGCTCGGAAGACTTGTGCGGACAAGCTGCAAGTGGCTGTCGCTTGCGATCCTGGCGCTCTTTCTCCTGTTTCTCTGCGCCGTCACGGGCTTTACACCGTCCGTGCTGCGCGCGTCGTTCCTGTTGATCGGGGTCAGGCTCTGCCGCCGGCGCGAGCGCAAGGCGGACATGCTGTCCGTGTTCTGCTTTTCAATGGCGATGACGCTGCTGTGCGAGCCGTTTGCATACGCGACCGTCAGCTTCCAGCTGTCGTTCTCGGCGGTGGCGGGGATGGTGCTGTTCGGCCGGACGTTCCGCAAGCTGTTCCCGGAGGCGGTGCGGCCGACAAAGATCGTTTCGGCGCTGACCGGTTCGGCAACTGCGATCGTCGGCATGCTGCCGTTTACGGCATATCATTTCGGAACGGCCGCATGGATCTCGATTCCGCTGTCGATCCTTTTGATCCCGACGATGCCGGTCCTGCTGGTCACCGGGTTTCTTGCCGTGCTGCTGTACGGCGCTTTGCCGCACGTCGCGCAGATCCTGTCCTATCCCGCGTACGGCGCGATCAAGCTGATCTCGCTGGTCGCAAACAACCTCGACGTGCCGGCGCTGCGCCTTCCCGCACCGCACCCTGCGGCGATCGCGCTGTATTTCCTTGCGCTGCTGTTCCTGTCGCCGCTCTTCTTGCCGAACCGGAGGCATCCGCGCTGGATCGGGATCGGACTGCTGCTTGCTGCCGTCCTGCTGTGGTTTGTGATCTGATGTCCCTTCGGGACGTGAAAGAATAGAAAAAACGGGCAGACGCATTTGCATCTGCCCGTTGTGTTCTTATTTCCGCAGGAACGCCGGGATGTCCAGCTTGTTGGCCGGGCGCTCGTTGTAGTCGCGGCGAAGTCCCGCAGCGGGATCGCGGTACAGCGGCTGTTCGGGCTTTGCGGGCTCCGGCTCGTTCATCACGGGATCGGGCGCCTTTTCGGGTTCCGCATACGCGCGGGAGGAGAAGGCGGTCTGCGCGGATGCGGGCGTGCTTGCCGTGAAGCCGCCGAACGGGCGCTGCTCGGTGAAGCTGCGACGTGCGGGCGTGCCGCCCATCTGCAGATCGCTTGCCTTGTCGGGCTCCTGCCGGTCGAAGCCGGTCGCGATAACGGTGATGCGCAGCGCATCGCCCATGCTCTCGTCGATGTCGGCGCCGAAGATGATGTTGGCTTCGGGATCCGCGTTCTCCGCGATGATCTCGGCTGCTTCGTTGACCTCAAGCAGAGAGAGGTCGCCGCCGCCGGTGATGTTCATCAGGATGCCCTTTGCACCCTTGATGGAGGTTTCGAGCAGCGGGCTCTCCACGGCCTGACGCGCGGCTTCGCTTGCGCGCTTTTCGCCGACGGCCGAGCCGATGCCCATGTGTGCCATGCCCTTTTCCTTCATGATCGTCTTGACGTCCGCGAAGTCGAGGTTGATCATTGCGGGGACGGCGATCAGGTCGGAAATGCCCTGGATGCCCTGACGCAGCACGTCGTCTGCCACGCGCAGCGCATCGGGAAGGCTGGATTTGCCGACCAGCGAGATCAGCTTGTCGTTCGGGATCGTGATCAGCGTATCGACGGCGGGCTTGAGGTTTGCAATGCCCTGCTCAGCGTTGCGCATGCGCACGCGGCCCTCGAACGTGAACGGCTTCGTGACGACGCCGACGGTCAGAATGCCGAGTTCCTTCGCGCATTCCGCGATGACCGACGCCGCGCCGGTGCCGGTGCCGCCGCCCATACCGGCGGTGATGAAGATCATGTCGCTGCCCTTGAGCGCTTCGATGATCGCGTCGCGGCTCTCGTCCGCAGCCTTGCGGCCGATTTCGGGATCCGCGCCAGCGCCGAGACCCTTGGTCAGCTTTTCGCCGATCTGGATCTTTTTCTGGCCTGCGCTCAAGGCGAGCGCCTGCTTATCGGTGTTGACCGCGATAAATTCCACGCCCTGCAGACCGTACTGGACCATACGGTTGACGGCGTTGCAGCCTGCGCCGCCGACGCCGACGACACGGATCTGAGCAAAGTTGGTGCTGTCTACATTGGTTTCGAACATGGTGGTTCCCCCTTTGTTTATTTCGTGAAGAAGTCCTTCAATTTTTGCAGAAATTTCTTTTCGTCCGGCTTTTCGGGCGTCGGACGCTCCTCGGCGCGGTTCGCGCGAAGGACAAAGTTCAGCGCGCCGAACGCGCTGCAGTAGTTGGGCGACGACAGCCGCGGCGTCCACGGCATGTCGCGCTTGATCGGAAAGCCCAGCGCTTTCTTGAGAAAGTCGAGCGATCCGCGCATCATAAGGAGTCCGCCGCCGGACAGATACACGATCGGGCGGGATTCCAGATTGACCTGCAGCCGGTCGAGCTCTTCGCGGATGTGCGACGCAAGGTCGCTCGCACGCGCCTCGATGATGTAGGCGATCGTGCTGTTTTCCACACGCTTCGACGCGGTTTCGGAACGGAGGATCTCCGTCTTGTCGCCGTAATCGAGCGAGAACACGAAGCGGCGTTTGGCCTGCTCCGCGGACTGCTGCGTGACCTCAAGCCCGAACGCGAGGTCGGACGCGAACTGATAGCCGCCCATCGGGATCGTAGCGATGCCGGTCAGCGCGGCATTTTCGATCACGCAGATGTCCGTCTGGCGGTAGCCGACATCGATCAGCACGGAGGGGCGGACGCGTTCCTCTTCGGGGATCAGCATCGTCGCTTCGCCGAGCGCGGCGCTGATGCACATCGAGATCTCGATGCCGAGATCGTCCAAAGCGTTCTGGATCGTCTCGATGTATTCCTCCTGCACGAACATGTGCGCGATCAGGCCGGAGATCTCCTCGGTCAGAACGCCCTGCGGCATTTCGGACGAGGATACGCCGTCGACCAGAAAGAACACCGGCGTGCTGTGCATCAGAATGTGTCCCGCCGGGACAGCGATCTTCTCAAACGAGAGCTCGATCAGCTTGTCCACGTCCGCGGGATCGACGATGCGCGCACGTTCGCCGAGCGTCAGCGTCATGTCCGACAGTACGAGCTTCGAGAACGAAACCGGTACGGTCAGCGCAATGTCCCGGATGCGCGTATGGGATTCCTGCTCGGCCTTCTGGATCGCGTCAATGATCGCGTCGTGCAGGCTTTGCTTGTCGGGAAACGTATTCTCCCGGTATCCGTCGCAGCCGGAAACACCGGCACCGTGCACCACGATGCCGCCTTTATCTGAAACGCTGCCCAAAAGGCACACGACCTTTGAGCTGCCGATGTCCAAAATCGCAGCAGGCTTCATCTTCATCCTCCGCAAAGATAACTATATTATAGCAAAGGATTCGCGTACCTGCAATATATTTTCATCCGCATTCGTGTCCGTTTTGAAAATTTTAACACGCAAATGTAACAGAATTGTATTATTTTTGAGACCAATTCAAGGTTTATTCAACGAAATTGCTTGTTTTTTGCCTGAAAGAACGATACAATACCCGCATGTGGGTACTGGATCTGGATCTGGATTTCTTTTTGAGCGACTGCTGTCCGCTTGCAAACCGGGGCGAGCGTCCTTCTTCCGGCGCAGCGACGCCGTGGACGGAGGCGGCGGTCGTTTCGTTTTTGGAAAACGGGCTCGGCCTCGATCCGTCCCGTCCGATCCCCGGCCGTATCACGGAGACGCATGACGGCGCGCTCGGCTTCTGGAAGGAGCGGATGGACGCCGGGCTTCTGCCGCGTCCGTTTTCGGTCGTGCATGTCGACGCGCACGCGGATCTCGGCATCGGAAAGCCGGGTCCCGGTTTTGTTCTGAACAATGTGCTCGGCATCCCGCCGAAGGAGCGCGACGCGTTCGCCCGCTATTATGCGCAGAAGCAGCTTGACGAGGCGAACTATCTGCTGTTTGCGCTCGCGTTCCGCTGGATCGACGCGCTGACGCTTGTGCGCGATCCGTTTTCCCGGCCCGATCTGCCGCCGTTCTGCGAACCGGACGGGGAAGGATACCGCCCGATCCGGCTCTGTTCGTTCGTCTCTTCGCTCTTTGCGCCGCAGTACGGACCGGAGCCGAGCATCCCGCTCACGGTGTACAACGATCCGGCAAAGGTTGATATCCGCACGCCGTTCGCCTGTATGAACCTTGCGATCTCGCCGCGCTACGCGCCAAAAAGCGCCGATGCGCTGATCCCGGTGATCGCGCGGTATATGGAACTTGTATAACGGACGCATTTGTGATATACTGATCAGAAGGAAAAACTGAGGGAGTTAAACCTATGAAATGGCTGGAGCTGACGGTCTATACGACCGACGCGGGGACGGAGGCAGTGTGCGCCGCGCTGAACGGCGCGGGCATCACGGGCTTGTCCATCGAGGAGAGCCGCGAGAAGGCGTTTGCGTTTTTGCGCGAAGCGGCGATTTTCTGGGACTTTGCGGACATGGACAAGATCGGCACGGACACGCCGTGCGTCAAGGGCTACGTCGCGGACTGCCCGGAGAATCTGCCGACCGTCGAGGCCGCAAAGGCGGCGGTCGCCCGGCTCAGGACGCTCGATCTGCCGTATGACATCGGCACGCTGTCCATGTCGGTCGTCTCGCTCGACGAGGAGGACTGGCTGAACAACTGGAAGCAGTACTATAAGCCGCTTCCGATCGGTGAACGCCTGCTGGTTCTGCCATCGTGGGAGGAGCGGCCGGAGACCGACCGCATCGTGCTGAAGCTCGATCCCGGCATGGCGTTCGGCACCGGCGCGCATCAGACGACGCGCATGTGCCTTGAATTCCTCGAAAAAACCGTCCATCCGGGTGATACGATGCTTGATCTCGGCTGCGGCAGCGGCATCCTGTCGATCGCGGCAAGGCTTTTGGGCGCGGTGCAGGCGACGGCGGTCGACATCGACCCGATCGCCGAGTCGATCGCATACGACAACGCTGAGATGAACGGCATCGGACGCGACGGCTACCGCGTGTTGATCGGCAACGTGCTCTCCGATACGCGCGTGCAGCGCGAGATCGCGGGACAGTATCCGGTCGTTGCGGCGAACATCGTCGCGGACGTCATCATCGCGCTTGCGCCGCTTGCGCGCACGCTGGTGCGGCCCGGCGGCGTCTTCCTCGTGTCCGGCATCATCGACGAGCGTGTTGACGATGTCAAAACGGCGCTGAACAACAGCGGCTTTGCGATAGCGGAGCACAGCCGCGCCGAGGGCTGGAACGCCTTCCTTTGCCGGTAATGCATCGCTTTTTTACGAATGAAATACAGACCGGCCGCGCCGTGGTGCGCGGCGACGACGTGAAGCACATCGCGAAGGTCCTGCGGCTGAAGCGGGGCGACGCGGTGCAGCTTTGTGACGGTTGCGGGAACGAATGCGACGCGGCCGTTTCGGAGATCCTTTCCGATGCGGTCACGTTCGAGACAGCGCCGTGGCGCAGGGCGAACACCGAGCCGGATGTGTCGGTCACGCTGTTCCAGTGCCTGCCGAAGGCGGGCAAGATGGAGACGATCATCCAGAAATGCGTCGAGCTCGGCGCGTGCGCGTTCGTGCCGGTGCAGTCCGAGCGCTGCGTTGTCGTGCTGAAGCCGCCGTATGAGGGCCGTATCGAGCGCTGGCAGCGCGTTTCGGAGGAGGCGGCAAAGCAGAGCCGACGCGGCGTGATTCCGAAGGTTTCACTTCCGGTCGCGCTGGACAAGCTGGACCTTGCCCCGTTCGATACGGCGCTTGTCGCCTATGAAAACGAGCATGCCGTTTCGTTGAAGGCGGCCCTGCGCGAGGACTGCGGAAGGCGCGTTGCGATCGTGATCGGGCCGGAGGGCGGCTTTTCCGAGGCCGAGATCGCAAAGCTTTCGGCAAAGGGCGCGAGGACGGTCACGCTCGGCACGCGGATTCTGCGCACCGAGACCGCCGGCATGGCGATGCTTGCGCAGATCATGTACGAGGTGGAGCCGTGAGAGTCGCATTTTACACGCTCGGCTGCAAGGTCAACCATTACGAAACGCAGGCGATGGAGGAGCTGTTCAGGGCGGCGGGGCACACGGTCGTGCCCTTTGAGAACGCTGCCGACGCCTACATCGTCAATACCTGTACGGTCACGCAGGTGAGCGACAAGAAATCGCGGCAGATGCTGTCGCAGGCGCACCGCAGGAATCCGGACGCGCTGATCGCAGCGGTCGGCTGTTACGCCGAGGTCGCAAAGGACGCGGTCAAAGCGCTTCCCGGCGTTTCGCTGGTGCTCGGCACCGAGGGGCGCAAGGACATCGTGCGGCTGGTCGAGCAGGCCATGACCGAGCAGACCGCGTTTTCGTGCCCCGCGCCGTTTGAGCGGCGCGTGTTCGAGGAATTGTCCGCAACCGCGGATTCACGCACCCGCGCGACGCTGAAGGTGCAGGACGGCTGCGTGAGCTTCTGCAGCTACTGCATCATCCCGTTCGCCCGCGGCGCGCTGCGTTCGCGCACGCTCGAAAGCACAAGACGCGAGCTTTCGACGCTTGCGGAGAACGGGTATCGGGAGGTCGTGCTGACCGGCATCCAGTTATCTGCATACGGCGTCGACCTGATAGACAAGCCGGAGCTTGCCGATCTGATCCTGCTTGCGGACGGCATACCGGGCATCGACCGTCTGCGGCTCGGTTCGCTCGAGCCGCGGGTCATCACCGACCGCTTTCTGGAGGTCGCGGGAGTCAGCCGGACGCTGTGTCCGCAGTTTCATCTGTCGCTGCAGAGCGGGTCCGATACGGTGCTTGCCCGTATGAACCGCCGCTACACGACGGCGCAGTACCGCGATGCGGTCGCGCGCATCCGCAGGGTCCTGCCGGATGCCGCGATCACCACGGACATCATCGCGGGCTTTGTCGGCGAGACGGAGGAGGAGCACCGGGAGACGATGCGCTTTGTCGAGGAGATCGGCTTTGCGCGCATCCACGTCTTTCCGTATTCGCGCCGCAAGGGCACGAAGGCCGACGCGATGGAGGGGCATTTGCCCCGCGCGCTGAAGGAAGCGCGTACGCGTGAGCTGATCGCGCTCGGCGAACGGCTCGAAGCGGCGTTTATCGACCGGCAGCTCGGAAAATGCTTCGACGTGCTTATGGAGGACGACGGCACGGGCTATACCGGCAGCTACATCCGCGTGCGCTGTGACGGCGCGTGCGGGGAAACGGTTCATGTCAGACTTGCCGCGCGGGAGGGAACGACCGCGATCGGCGTCAAAGAATAGGAGGATTCGGTTATGTGTTTGTTCTGTAAGATCGCGGCGGGCGAGATCCCGTCAAAGAAGGCGTATGAGGATGAGACCGTCTATGCGTTTTACGACATTGCGCCGCAGGCGCCGGTGCATATTCTCATCATCCCGAAGACGCATATCGAAAGCGCGCAGGCGCTCTCGCGCGAGGACGACGCGCTTTTAGGGCACATGTTTGAGGTTGCGCGTAAGATCGCGGTCGAAAACGGGCTTGACAAGACCGGTTACCGGCTGATCACGAACATCGGCGCGGACGCCGGACAGAGCGTGCCGCATCTGCATCTGCATCTGATCGGCGGAAAAACGCTGAAATGGGACAACTGACCGGTTGCAAATCCGACAGGATTCGCGTATAATAGGGCAGAAATCTGGCATTGGGGAGTTCGTATGACGGCAAGTATCGACGAAGCGAAACGCATTCATTTCATCGGGATCGGCGGCTGCAGCATGAGCGGCATCGCGCGGATCCTGAAGGCACAGGGGCACGAGGTCACGGGCAGCGACCGCGGCGTCACGCAGTTTACCGACCGGCTCGAAAAAGACGGCGTCAAGGTGTATTACGGCCATAAGGCCGAGCAGGCGAAGGACGCCGACCTGATCGTCTATTCCGCGGCGATCAAGCCGGACAATCCCGAACGCGTTTACGGCCGCGAGCATGGCATCCCGGAACTCGAACGCAGCGTGGCTTTGGGCCAGCTGTCCGCGCGCTTTCACGAGGTCGTCGCCGTTGCGGGCTGCCACGGCAAGACCACGATCACGTCCATGCTGGCCTTTGTCAACGAGGAGGCGGGGCTCGACGCGACGGTGCACGTCGGCGGGTTCATGGAGCTTCTGGGCGGCGGCGTCCGGCTCGGCAGGAGCGATCTGTTCATCACCGAGGCGTGCGAGTACGTTGAGAGCTTCCTGACACTGAAGCCCACGATCGCGATCGTCAACAACATCGACAACGACCATCTGGATTATTTCGGCGACATCGACCACATCATTGCGGCGTTCCGCAAGTTCCTTGCGCTGGTGCCGGACGACGGACATATTCTGCTCTGCACCGACGACGCGTATGTGCGCGGACTGCTTCCGGAGATCTGCGGAAACGTCACGACCTACGGTCTCGAAGAAGGCGATATCCACGCGGATGCGCTGACCTTCGACGCGCTCGGTCATCCGTCCTTCGACCTCTATGATCACGGCGAGCGGATCGGCCGCGTCGTGCTGCATGTGCCCGGACGGCACAACGTGCTGAACGCGCTTGCGGTCTATGCCGCGTCGAAGCTCTGCGGCGTCGATTTTGTGCATTACGCAGCCGCCATGGAACGCTTCCGCAACACCAGCCGCCGGTTCGAGCTGCTCGGCGAGAAGAACGGCGTCAAGGTGTTCCACGATTACGGCCACCACCCGAACGAGATCAAGGAAACGCTTGCCGCGGCGACGCACGTTCCGCACGGAAAGATCTTCTGCGTGTTCCAGTGCAACAGCTACACGCGCGCAAGGACGCTGTTCTGCGAGAACGTGACCTGCTTCAGGGACGCGGACGAGGTGCTTGTGCCGGACATTTATCCGGGCCGTGAGGTCGATACCGGCATCGTCCACGCGCGCGATATGGTCGCGGGCATCAACCGCGAAACGCACAACGCGCAGTATCTCGGCACGTTCGAGAACATCGCTGCATATCTTGATGCGCACGCGGTTCCGGGGGATATCGTGATCACGGTCGGCAGCGGCGACGTCTATCGCCAGTCGCAGAAGCTGCTGTAACAATATACGATTTTTCCCGAAAATAGTGCTTGACAATCCGACCTCAAGCCGCTAAAATAACAAAGTACGCGAAAGCGTGCATGCGCTTGTAGCTCAGTGGATAGAGTGCCCGGCTACGAACCGGTAGGTCGCAGGTTCGAATCCTGCCAGGCGCGCCAAAGAATAACCCGCCCGCGAGGCGGGTTTTTCTTTGGATGTATGATGGAAGATTCGAACCGTGGTTCGTATACGCGGCGAAAGCCGCGTGTTCGGCATTTCTTCCTTGTATTTTTCTTAAAAGAAATGCCGTATCCTGCCAGGCGCGCCACGTCGCCGCGAACGTCGAATCGTTCGCGGCGACATTTCTCTTTTTGGAGAAAATGTCACCGCTCACCCTCTCCGTTGCGGCTCCTTTCCGCAAGCGATCACGCTTGCTTCGGCTGCTCGGTTGTAAACGCCCTCGCA
>CAKJYC010000065.1 GCA_918244965.1 Clostridiales bacterium
CCCGGACGCTTCGCGTCCAGCGTTCTGTCCCTTGACTCCGCTCCCGCTCCCTACATACCACGCTCCTTTTGTCAATGTGAAGTTATGGCTTCATCCCTTTTTTACTACCCGAAATCGTAACTTCACTTTGGCATTCTAACGTTCATCTTACCACATCCTACAAAAACAACTGTCCGATAAATGGGACTGCAAAAGTTTTTTCAAACTTTTTTCGGAAAGTGGTACCGATTTTCGGGTCCAGATTTCCTAATATATAGAGGCAGATTTAACGAGCGCTGCCCCATTTTTTGAGGAAGGAGGATAATCCGGGAACGCACCGCGCCGCGGGAAGGGAACAGTTCGGACAGAGTCTTTGCATCGAGCGCAGATAATCTGCGCTTTTTTTCGTATAAAAACGATGCGCCAATGAAGACGGAAATCAAAAATCGCGTAGCAAACAGCGGCGGAAAGGATGTGTATGGAACACGAAAACAACAACGCTGCCGGGCAAATGAATGCCCGAATCGTCATGTGTATGATCCGCAGGATCGCGGAAGCGCATGACCTGAACCGCATATTAGAACAGAACAATAAGGAGGAAAAACACAATGAAAATGCACTATGTGATGCTGAAACGGTACGGCGAGTTCGTGCCTGCAATCAAATGGGAAGGCAATGTGTACAGCATTGCCGATTATATCGGGGAAACAGTCGGCAAGGTTCGGCTTGTCTTCTTCGATGAGGAAGACAAAAAATACGGAATCCTGGTCGACGGTGAACACGGCGACAACGTATGGATGCCGCTCGGACAGTGGCCCTGGCTGAAGGTGAGGGAATACGTCAGCGCAAACCCGGGAGCAACCTTCTGGTTTGTGACGAGCTATTCGGAAAAACGCGGTCGCGTGAAGATCCGGAAAGTCGCATGGTTCTATGAGCCGGAAGAGGAAGAGGACTCCGTCCAAAACCGTAACGAGCAGGGAACTTGTACGGCAAGTTCCATGCCGCCGAACGGGTCGGCGGGCTCTTTAGGGGGCACCCCTAACACCCCGGAGGCAGACGCATGAAGGAGCGGCTGGAAGTCCGTCTGACCGAAGACGACAAGGCCGCGATCCGCGCCAGGGCAAAAGCCTGCGGACTGAGCCAGAGCGAGTACGTCCGAAAGCGTGCGCTGGGATACACGCCGCGCGCCGCGCCGAACGACGCGCTACACGATCTCACTGCCGGGCTGTGTGAGATCGCAAACCGGAATCTGAGCAAGGAAACGGAAGCCGCACTGCTGAGTCTGCTGGAACAGATCCGCAAGGAGCTGTTCGGCTCCGGGAAGGATTGACATGGCGACAACGGGATTCTGGCCTGTCAAGGGACATCTGCGCGACGTGCTGGTGTATGCCGACAATCCGGATAAAACCACGGATCCGGCATACGTGGACGAAGACCTCCGGCAGGCATTACAGTATGCCGCCGCGGACCAGAAGACGGACCGTCAGATGTACGTCTCGGCGTTGAACTGCCCGAAGCAGCAGGCATACGAATGGATGACGGAAACGAAAAGACGGTTCGGAAAGATGGGAGGGAACGTGGCATACCACGGTTACCAGAGCTTCCGAACAGGCGAGGTCACGCCGCAGGAAGCCCATGAGATCGGGCTTGAAACGGCGCGCCGACTGTGGGGCGACAGTTACGAGGTTTTGGTGACCACCCATCTGAATACGGACAATCTGCATAACCATTTCGTCGTGAACTCGGTATCGTTCCGGACCGGCCGCAAATATGAAAACCATCAGCGCGATCATTACCGGCTGCGTGAGATCTCGGACGAGCTTTGCCGCGAACATGGACTGTCCGTGATCGAGCGTCCGTCCCGGCGTTCCGAATCATATGCCGAATGGCGGCTGCATCAGAACGGTCAATGTACGCGCAAGGACATCCTTCGGATGGATTTCGAGGAAGCGCTTTCCAAAGCGCTCGACCTCGACAACCTGTACGACCTGATGGAACAGCGCGGGTATACGGTCTTCCTGCACAGCAAATACCCGTCGTTCCTGCCGGAAGGCGGCAAGAAACCGCTGCGGCTGAAACGTAACGGCAAGTCGCTGACCGAAGACGATCTGGAAGCCTTGCTGGATGAATCGCTGACCGATCCGGATTCTGTGATCATTTCGCACAAGGTATACAAACCGAACATTCCCTACGGCAAACAGCATGGGTTCAAGGCACTGTATCTCTCCTGGATGTACGTGCTCGGGATCCTCGGCCAGGGAAAGCAAATCACATACCGCGTACCGTATGCGGAATTACAGAAGTTCGAACAGTATAAGCGCCAGCAGGAATACATCGACAAACACGGCATCGACACGGACGTTCAGCTTGCGGATCGCATGAAAGCACTGAAAACGGAGGAAGCCGAACTGACAGGCAAGCGGGCGGCGCTGCGCGTGGAAAAGCGCAAAGGCACCGCCGCAAAAGAGGACGTTTCGGCTTTGACCGAAAGGCTTCGCGCGGTCCGGAAGGAACTGGATATCTGCGGGAAGATCGCGGCGAACGCCCCGCGTATGAAACAGCTGCTGCGGGAAGACGGTCCGTTCGACCGCGGCGAACAGAACAGAGAACAACACTATGAGCGCTCGTGACCCGGGCGCTCAAATCATTTCAAAAGAGAAAGGAACTGTATGAAAGAAACAACAAAGAAAGAAACCATCGGAACCATCACCGAACTGCCTCTGGAGCTCCTCGTCGCATTCGCGGAGCATCCGTTCAAACCCTATTCCGGAGAACAGCTGTGGGATCTTGTCAAGAGCATCGAGGAACACGGCGTTCTGACGCCGATCCTGGTTCGCCCGGCAAAGGACGGTCAGCGATATGAGATCATCTCCGGGCACAACCGCGTGAACGCTGCCCGCCGTGCCGGGCTGAAGACGATTCCCGCCGCGGTCCGCGAAATGGACGATGACGAGGCGACGCTCGCCATGGTTGAGAGCAACCTGCGCCAAAGAGAGCAGCTGCTGCCCAGTGAGAAGGCGTTCGCCTATAAAATGCAGCTCGAGGCACTGAAGCATCGAGGCGTCACTTGTGGACAGGTTGGCCACAAGTCAAGAGAATCAGTATCGGACGAGGATTCCGGACGTACCGTCCAGCGCTACATTCGCCTGACGAATCTCATCACGCCGATCCTGGACATGGTCGACGAAAAGCGCATGGCTATGGGTCCTGCGGTCGAACTGTCCTATCTGAACCGGGACCAGCAGGAAATGCTATTGGATCTGATGCAGATCGGGGATTGCACACCGTCGCTTTCGCAGGCAATCCGGCTGCGGAAACTCTCCGAAGCCGGCAATTTCGATTCCGATCATCTGGATGAGATCATGGATGAGGAAAAACCGAATCAGCGTGAGAAGGTCACGTTCCGTCTGGAGGATCTGGTTCCGTACTTCCCGGAAAGCTCTGTGGAGGAGATCCGTGACATCATCATGAAGCTGATCGAACGCGAAGTGAAGCGCCGCAGAAAGGAGCGAAGCGATGACCGTGACCGATAAAAATGTGCGTTCGCACAATTCCCGTACATTTGACCGCGGTCGATCGAATCGTGATAATAAGTGCAGGGTGCCGGTTTCTGCGCATTTCGTCTTCGGCGAAAACAGGCAGACGGTGCGGGAATTCGAATATGAAGAAGTCCCGTTGGCACTGATCGTCGATCAGCTTACGCAGAAGTTCGGCGTTGATTTGGAGATGTTTGAGAGCATCGCCGCAGAGAAAGGAGAGCAAGCCCGGTGAAAGTGGCCATCTACACTCGGTTCAGTTCGAACAATCAGACGGAAATGAGCACAGCCGCGCAGGTTCGCGCATGCCGCGAATTTGCGGAGCACAGCGGAATGGAGATCTATAAGATCTATTCCGACGAAGCCGTTTCTGGAACCGAGGAGAAGACCGACGCCCGCCAGCAGTATCAAAAGCTGCTGGCGGACGCCAAGCGTCATCTCTTCGATATGATCCTGATCCATAAATACGACCGCATTGCGCGTTCGCTGGAAGAGCATGTACGCCTGTCCGCGCTTACGAAAAAAGAAAAGATTCCGATCATCGCGGTCGCGCAGAATTTCGGCGACAGCATCGAAGGCGATTTCGCCAAGCAGATGATGTGGGTCCTGTCGGAGTATTACAGCAAGAACCTGTCCAAGGAAACCAAGAAAGGGCACAAAGAGGCGGCACTGAAGGGCCTGCACAACGGCGGCGTTCCTCCGTTCGGATATGACGTGGTCGACCGGCATTACGTAATCAACGAGACCGAGGCATACTATGTCCGCAAGATGTTCGAATCGGCGCTGAAACGGGAAAGCCGGACAAAGCTGATCGAAGAACTCCGCCGCGCGGGTATCAAGGGCAAGCGGGGGAAACCCCTGGGTTATCCGTCGATCTACGAGATCCTTCGGAACGAGAAATACACGGGCACATATCTGTACACGGTCGACGAGGAAGAGGACAGAATGGACCGCCGGTCCAAGCCGAACGCCATACGCATCGATAACGCCTTTCCGGCGATCATCAGTAAAAAGACATTCAAGGAGGTTCAGGAAATCATGGACGGAAGAAAACAGATGGGAAAGCATTCGGAATACCTGTGCCGCGGGATCGTATACTGCACCTGTGGCGCAAAGATGCACGCGACCGTATGGAAGGTGAAGAGCGGCAAAAAGCATGTGTATCGCTGCAAGGCGGACTGCGGCATGAAGCCGATCCCGATGGAACTGGTCGACAAGGCGGCGACGGATTATCTTGAGGAGTTTCTTTCCCCGGAAATGCAGCTGAAGATCGCGGCGTTCCTCCGCAATTACAAGAACCACCAGGCGGACGCGCGGTCGGGATTCGAGGCGGCGCGGAAAAAGCAGATCGCCGAAAAGCAGGCAACGTATGACAATCTGATGAAAAACATGATGTCGGGTGTGCTCGCGACGGAAGTGATCAAAGACATCAACGACCGTATGACGGCGATCAAGGGCGAGATCGAAACGCTGAAAAACGCGGAGCCGCCGAAGGATTACACGATGGAAACGATCCTGGAGTGGCTGGAATCCATCAAGAAGGCGCCGGATCAGCGGGCAGTGGAGCTTTTGATCAAGAAAATCACCGTTTCCCGGGAGAATAACAAAACAGACTTCAAAATCGAATCGAATCTGAAGTCTGTCTGCGTGGAAATGGTTGCGGGGGCAGGACTTGAACCTGCGGCCTCCGGGTTATGAGCCCGACGAGCTACCGACTGCTCCACCCCGCGACGGTGGAACTATAGTTTAACAGAGGAGGATGGATTTGTCAAGCCCTAAATACAGAAAAATCGCATGAAAAAAATGTAGGTGTTACAATGATCTGTAACAGGTAGCTGTGGGAATGGTGGAAAACGCTGGAAGGTTTCCCACCGTTCCCACAGCAAGGCAGCTACTACTGCCGCTGGAATAAAAGAATAGCG
>CAKJYC010000066.1 GCA_918244965.1 Clostridiales bacterium
CAGCATGCGCTTTTCGTTGCGAACGATGATGTCCGGCGCGCGCAGCTCCAGAAGCCGCTTCAAGCGGTTGTTGCGGTTGATGACACGGCGGTACAGGTCATTCAGGTCGGACGTTGCAAAGCGTCCGCCGTCGAGCTGGACCATCGGGCGAAGCTCCGGCGGGATGACCGGCAGGACCGTCAGAATGATCCATTCGGGGCGGTTGCCGCTCTTCATGAACGCCTCGACGACCTCCAGACGCTTGATCGCGTTTGCGCGCTTCTGGCCGCCGGAATGCTCGACCTCCTCGCGAAGCTCTGCGTCGAGCTTCTCAAGGTCGATCTCGCACAGCAGCTCGCGGATCGCCTCCGCGCCCATGCCGGCGCGGAAGGACTTTTCACCGAACTGCTCCTGATATTCGCGGTACTCCTTGTCGGAAAGCACCTGCTTCTTGCGCAGCGTGGTCTCGCCGGGATCGACGACGACGTACGCCGCAAAATACAAAACCTGTTCCAGTTCCTTCGGGCTCATGTCGAGAAGCATTTTCATGCGGCACGGAATGCCCTTGAAGTACCAGATATGGGAAACGGGGACCGCCAGCTCGATGTGGCCCATGCGCTCGCGGCGCACCTTTGCGCGGGTGACCTCGACGCCGCACTTATCGCAGACGATGCCCTTGTATCTGCCGCGCTTATAGCGGCCGCAGTGGCATTCCCAATCCTTCGTCGGTCCGAAGATCCGTTCGCAGAACAGGCCGTCCTTTTCGGGTTTCAGGGTGCGATAGTTGATCGTTTCGGGCTTTTTGACCTCGCCGTGGGACCACTCAAGGATCTTTTCCGGGGAAGCCAGACCGATCTGCAGAGCATCAAATTCCGTTAAATCAAACATTTGCTGTCTCCTTTCGCACGTTATTCGGGATCTTCCTCGCCGTCGAGGTCCAGATCCATATCATCTCCGAGATCGAACGCATCGTCCATCAGGACGCCGCCCATATCGGAATCCTCGTCGAACTCGTTGAACTCGTCGTCGTCGAATTCGTCCTCGTCCTCCTCTTCCTCCATCGGAAGATCCGGCGTGTCCTCAAAGCCGGAGATGTTGATATTGTCGGTGAAGCGGGTCTCCTCATCGTCGTCCTCGCCGATCTCGATCTCTTCACGCGTTTCGGAAAGAACGCGCATGTCGAGGCCGAGCGACTGCAGCTCCTTGATCAGGACCTTGAACGATTCGGGCACGCCGGAGGGCTTGACGTTCTCGCCCTTGACGATGCTCTCGTAGGTCTTGACACGGCCCACGACGTCGTCGGACTTGACCGTGAGGATCTCCTGCAGCGTGTTCGCCGCGCCGTACGCTTCGAGCGCCCAGACTTCCATCTCGCCGAAACGCTGTCCGCCGAACTGCGCCTTGCCGCCCAGCGGCTGCTGCGTGACGAGGCTGTACGGGCCCGTGGAGCGCGCGTGGATCTTGTCGTCGACCAGGTGATGCAGCTTGAGGTAGTACATATAGCCGACCGAGACGCGGTTCTCGAACGGTTCGCCCGTTCTGCCGTCGTACAGGATCGTCTTGCCGTCCTCATCGCAGCCCGCCTTTACGAGCAGGTCCTTGATGTCCTGTTCGGTCGCGCCGTCAAAGACCGGCGTTGCGATCTCGATGCCGAGCTTCTTGCACGCCATGCCGAGATGCAGCTCAAGGATCTGACCGATGTTCATACGGGACGGAACGCCCAGCGGATTCAGAACGATCTGCAGCGGCGTGCCGTCGGGCAGGAACGGCATATCCTCTTCGGGGAGGATGCGGGAGATAACGCCCTTGTTGCCGTGGCGGCCCGCCATCTTGTCGCCGACGGAGATCTTGCGCTTCTGCGCAATGTATACGCGGACCATCTGGTTGACGCCGGGGCTCAGCTCGTCCTTGTTCTCACGGGTGAACACCTTGACGTCGACGACGACGCCGCCCTCGCCGTGCGGCACGCGCAGAGACGTGTCGCGCACGTCGCGCGCCTTCTCACCGAAGATCGCGCGAAGGAGCCGCTCCTCCGCCGTCAGCTCGGTCTCGCCCTTCGGGGTGACCTTGCCGACGAGGATATCGCCCGAACGCACCTCCGCACCGGGGCGGATGATGCCGTTTTCGTCGAGCTGCGCAAGCGCGTCCTCGCCGATGTTCGGGATGTCGCGGGTGATCTCTTCCGGTCCGAGCTTCGTTTCACGCGCTTCGACCTCGTGCTCCTCGATGTGGATCGACGTGTATACGTCCTCCTTGACGAGCTTTTCGGAGATCAGGACCGCGTCCTCGTAGTTATAGCCCTCCCACGTCATGAAGCCGATCAGGATGTTGCGGCCGAGTGCGATCTCGCCGCCCTGCGTCGATGCGCCGTCCGCGATGACGTCGCCCTTCTTCACGCGCTCGCCGTGCTCGACGATCGGGCGCTGGTTCAGGCAGGTGCCCTGGTTCGAGCGGCGGAACTTCAGGAGCTTGTAGCGATACGGTACGCCCGCGTCACTGGTGATCTCGATGGTATCTGCATCGACATAGGTGCAGGTGCCGTCGCACTGTGCAAGCACCGTGATGCCGGAGTCGGCCGCAGCCTTGTGCTCCATGCCGGTCGCCACAACGGGCGCTTCCGGCTTCAGAAGCGGGACGGCCTGACGCTGCATGTTGGAGCCCATCAGCGCGCGGTTCGCGTCGTCGTTCTCAAGGAACGGGATCATTGCCGTTGCGACGGAAACCAGCTGCTTCGGGGAAACGTCGATGTAATCGACCTCGTTGTTCTTGACCTCGATGATCTGATCCAGCTGACGCGCCACGAGACGGTCGCGCTTGAACCAATGCGTGTTTTCGTCGATCGGCTCGTTGGCCTGCGCGACGATCGCGCCGTCCTCCTCGTCCGCGGTGAGATACACGATCTCGTCGGTGACGATGCGGTTTTTCTTGTCGATCACGCGGTACGGCGCCTCGATGAAGCCGTACTCATTGATGCGCGCGTAGGTGGACAGCGAGTTGATGAGGCCGATGTTCGGACCTTCAGGGGTCTCGATCGGGCACATTCTGCCGTAGTGCGAATAGTGTACGTCGCGGACCTCGAATGTTGCGCGGTCACGGTTCAGACCGCCGGGGCCGAGCGCCGAAAGACGGCGCTTATGCGTCAGCTCGGAAAGCGGGTTCGTCTGGTCCATGAACTGCGAGAGCTGGGAGGATCCGAAGAACTCCTTGATCGCCGCGGTCACGGGACGGATGTTGATCAGGTTCGACGGCATGACCACGTCCATGTCCTGCAGGCCCATGCGCTCGCGCACGACGCGTTCGAGACGCGTGAGGCCCACGCGGATCTGGTTCTGCAGAAGCTCGCCGACCGAACGGATGCGGCGATTGCCGAGGTGGTCGATGTCGTCCGTCTTGCCGATGCCGTAGGGCAGGTTGATCAAATAGGAGATCGAACCAACCATATCGTCCGGAACGATGTGGCGCGGGATCAGATCGTCGTAATGCTTTCTGAGGAAGTCCTTCAGCGCATCGCCCTCGATCCCCTCGTTCTCCGCCTGCTTCAAAAGCGCCTTCAGCGTCGGGATGTGCACATCCTCGTTGAGACCGGCTTCGATCGGTGCGAACGGCAGGAAGCCCGCCGCGGACGCGAAGAAGTTGCCGACGACCTTGACGCTCGTCTCGGTCTCGCCCTTGTCGCCGTCGATGTAAGTCGCCCGGACCGTGACGGCGTTGATACCGGCGTTCTGGATCGCTTCGGCGGTCGCCTTGTCGATCGTCTGTCCGGCTTCGACGAACAGCTCGCCCGTCTCCGGATCGACAACGTTCTCGTCGGCGACGCGGTCGCGGATGCGCGCCTTCAGCGCGAGCTTCTTGTTGTACTTATAGCGGCCGACGCGCGCCAGATCGTAGCGGTTGTCGAAGAACAGGCCGTGCAGAAGGTTTCTTGCGCTCTCCTCTGTCGGCGGCTCGCCGGGACGCTGTCTCTTGTAGATCTCTTCGAGACCGTCGACCTCGGATTTGGTCGGGTCCTTGTCCAGCGTCGCCTTGAGGCGCGGATCGTCGCCCAGAAGATCGAGGATCTCCGGGTTCGTGCCGTAGCCGATCGCACGCAGCAGCGCGGTGATAAAGACCTTGCGCTGACGGTCGATCTTGACATACAGGACGCCGTTCGAGTCGGTCTCATATTCGAGCCATGCACCGCGGTTCGGGATGACCTGGCTTGAGAAGAGCTGTCTGCCCTCCTTATCCGTCGTGACGGCGTAGTACGCGCCGGGCGAACGGACCAGCTGAGAAACGATAACGCGCTCGGCGCCGTTGATGATAAACGTGCCCTGCGGCGTCATCAGCGGAAAGTCGCCCATAAAGACTTCCTGCTCTTTGACCTCGCCCGTTTCCTTATTGATCAGGCGAACGGTCACGCGAAGCGGCGCGGCGTAGTTCACGTCGCGGCTCTTGCTTTCCTCGATGGAGTACTTGGGTTTGTCCAGGTCGATCCGGTAATCCACAAACTCCAGTACGAGCTTGCCGGAAAAGTCGACGATCGGCGAGATGTCGTTGAAAACGTCCCGAAGATCTTCCCTCAGAAAGTGGTAATAGGAATTTTTCTGCACCTCAATGAGATCGGGCATTTCGAGTACTTCGGAGATATGCGAAAAGCTCTTCCGTGTCCGTTTTCCCATCTTGACGTCATGCATCATTGCGTTCACTCCTTGCTGATGTTTTTCATCTGATAATTTCGGGCGAATTCCCCCGCCCGTGGAGGCGGCAATATTCCTTACCTTCTGTGCCTTCTGACCAAAAACGGCTCGCTTTATTTCAATCCGCTCAGCCTTTTGAGGGCATATTACCACAGTATAGGCATCATAATGCAATATTGAATAGTAACACCTTCGATGCAACCTGTCAAGCAAATTTTTCATAAAAAATAAAATATTTTGCTCATACGGGATTTGTGTGCATAGATTGGTATAGGCAACCGAAAACAAGTCCATACTCCGTACAAATCAAAGGAGGTGAAACCATGAAAGGAACCCATACGGGCTGGACCGAGGAAGAGGATGCGGCGCTGCTGCATGCCGCACGCAGCGCAAGGAAAGCGCGTCAGCCGCTGAAAACGGCATTTGACGAGATCGCGGAGCGGACGTCGCGCAAGCCCAACAGCGTCCGGAACCACTATTACACACAGCTGAAATCCGCCGAACGAACGGAGCCGTCGTTTCTCCCCTTCTCCGAGGAGGAAACGGACCGTCTTCTCACCACCGTGCTGCTTGCGCTTTCAAAGGGACAGTCGGTGCGCGCCTGCACGCTGGAAATGGCGGACGGCGACACGCGCCGCATGCTGCGCTTCCAGAACAAATACCGCGCGCTTTTGAAATCTCAGCCGCAGCGGGTGCAGAAGATCCGGAACACGCTGCTTGCGAAGGGCTGTCCGGTGCCGGATCCGTTCGTCCGCGATCCGGACGCGCCGCACGTCGGACGGCCGCCGAAGACGACCGGCGATCTCGAACGCAGCATCCGCGCCCTGCTTGACACGCTGTGCCGGAACCTGCTTGCGCTGACGCAGAACGAATCCGCCGGTTAGCACCCGCAGGTTGTCGCAGACAGGAAAAAGCAGACACGGTTCGGTGCCTGCTTTTTTATTTGCCTCTGCAGCCGTTCTTTTTTTGTTGAAATCCGTCGACCGATCCTATATAATAGGAAACGGAAAGGGGTGAACGATATGCTGGCCTGGATCGCCATTCTTCTGTTGAGCGCGGGGACGACGGCGCTTCTCTCCGTTGTTCTGCAAACCTCCGCCGTCTGGTGGCTCGTGCTGCGCATTCCGCTGCTGTTTCTTGCGGCATACGTTTGCTGGCTGCTTCTCTATACGCTTTTCATCGTGATCGTTTCGCTGTGCATCGACAAGAACAAGCCGGTCGAAAAGCCGAACCATCTTCTGCGCCGTCTGGTGTCCGAAACGATGCAGCTGATCCTGCTGGTCGGCCGCATTCGCGTGCATGCCGAAGGGCTTGAACGGATCGACCGCACCAAACCGTTCCTGCTCGTCGCAAACCACCGTTCCATGATCGACCCGTTCCTGCCGCTTTCGCGCATGATGGGAACGGAGATCGTCTATGTCTGCAAGCCGGAGATCCTTCACATGCCGGTCGCCGGCAGCATTGCGCACGGCTGCGGCTTCCCGTTTATCGACCGTTCCAACAACCGCGAGGCGCTGAAGGCGATCCTGCGCGCCGCCGACATTCTGAAGGAAGAACAGACCGCCGTCGGGATCTTCCCCGAAGGCACCCGCAACAAGACCGACGCGCCGCTTCTGCCGCTGCATCCCGGCTCGTTTGCGCTCGCCAAGCGCGGAAACGTTCCGATCGTCGTCGCCGTCAACCGCAACACCGAGCGCGCGCTTCCGCAGTTCTTCTGGCACGGAACGAAGGTCAGCTTCACCGTGCTCGACGTGATCCAGCCCGAACAGTTTGCTGCGATGAACACGCAGGAGATCGCCGACGAGGTCCGCCGCACGCTTGAAGACGCGCTCCGCTGATCAGCACATCCCGCCCCGTTCACTGCTGCACCGGTCAAACCGATCGCGTGCTATCTCCGCAACCGTGTACAAAAACTCCTTATTGCCCGGACGCGACGTGCGCAAAAACACGGCGCTGTATTCGTCCGGCCGGTGCGATACGCCGCTTGCGATCGCGTCGCGCATGGCGTGCGCGGTGTCGGGCAGGTCGTAGATCGTGTCGATCTGCCGAAGGATCTCCGGATACGGAACATACTGCAGCCGTCCCGCCGCAACCAGGATCATGATCCCCTCGAACAGCGGATAATACCCGCGAAGATGCGGCCTGATGCCGAGCCTGTGCAGCAGTTCCCCGATGATGCACATCACGGTTTGCTCCATTTGACGATTCCCCCTTTTTTCCGTCATTCTGTCAGCAAAAAACGGCAAAAACAACGGACCGTTTGTCACGGTCCGCGGAAATCGTGTGAACGAATTATGGACGGTCCTGTTCTGTTTCGATCCGTATGCCGTCCGCGCCGAGCTTCTTTGCCTCGACCAGCGCAAGCCGCGCCTGCCCGCCGTGCGACAGAAGCCGCATCCGTTTCGGCGCAAACCGGTTCCGATCGAGCGCACGGAACAGCGCCGCAAGCCGGTCCGCCGGATAACAAAGCGTCAGCGTGCCGCCGTTTTTCAGCAGCAGAAACGCCGCCGCGCACCAGTCGGACAGCAGCGTTTTTGCCGCATGCCGCGCAAGCCCGTGCGCGCCGGGATCGCCCGACACGAAATACGGCGGATTCATCAGCACACGCGTGAACGTCCCG
>CAKJYC010000067.1 GCA_918244965.1 Clostridiales bacterium
CGAGATGATCCTGGAGCAGGAAAACGGTGTTCTCACCGTCAAGCGTCCCAGCGATGACAAGCAGCACCGCGCACTCCACGGTCTGACTCGTTCGCTCATCAACAACATGGTCGTCGGCGTTTCGACCGGCTTTGAAAAGAAGCTCGAGATCGTCGGTACCGGTTACAGAGCGCAGATGGACGGCAAGGACCTCGTTCTGAACGTCGGTTACAGCCATCCGGTCAGATTCCCGAAGATGGACGGTATCGAATTTGAAACGCCCGCACCTACCAAGATCACGGTGAAGGGCATCGACAAGCAGAAGGTCGGCCAGATTGCCGCAGATATTCGCAAGACGCGTGAGCCGGAACCCTACAAGGGCAAAGGCATCCGTTATGAGGGCGAATTCGTCCGCCGCAAGGAAGGCAAGACCGGCAAGTAAGGTAGAAAGGAGTAACGTAGAATGTTTTCTAAGATCGATAAGAATTCTGTTCGCAAGGCGCGTCATCACCGTCAGCGCAGGAATCTGAACGGCACGTGCGAGCGTCCGCGTCTCAACGTCTATCGCAGCACGAACCACATCTATGCGCAGGTCATCAATGACGTCGACGGTAACACTCTGGTTGCTGCTTCTACTCTTGACGCAGAGATCAAGGGCCAGCTCGAAGGCAAGGACAAGAAGGAAGCTGCAAAGCTCGTCGGAAAGCTCATCGGAGAGCGCGCGCTCAAGAAGGGCGTGAAGAAGGTCGTTTTCGACCGCGGCGGTTATCTGTACACCGGTCGCGTCCAGGCGTTGGCCGAGGGCGCAAGAGAAGCCGGCCTGGACTTCTGAGGAGGAAACGAAATGAGAAACGACAGAGAAAGAAAGTTCGAGAAGGAAGTTCCCGAATTCAAGGAAAGACTCGTAGCGATCAACCGCGTTGCGAAGGTCGTCAAGGGCGGCAAGAACTTCCGCTTTACGGCGCTGATGGTTGTCGGCAATGAGAACGGCAAGGTCGGCGTGGGTCTCGGCAAGGCTGTGGAAATCCCCGAAGCAGTCCGCAAGGGCATCGAGGATGCAAAGCGCCACATGATCGAGGTTCCGGTCGTCGGCACGACGATCCCGCATCAGGTGGAAGGCAAGTACGGCAAGGGTCACGTTCGTCTGCTCCCCGCAGAAGAAGGTACCGGCGTTATCGCGGGCGGTCCCGCGCGTGCAGTCCTTGAGGCGGCAGGCATCCGTGACATCCGCACGAAATCCTACGGCTCCAACAATCCGTCCAACTGCGTCAAGGCAACGCTGAACGGACTTGCTCAGCTCCGTACCGCAGAACAGATCGCTGCACTCCGCGGCAAGACCGTGGACGAGATCCTGAACTGAGGAGGACAAAGCAATGTTGAAAGTTACTTTGGTCAAGAGCCCGATTTCCAGCCTGCGCGATCAGCAGGACACGGTCAAGGCGCTCGGTCTCCACAAGGTCAATCAGACCGTCGTGAAGCCGGACAACGCCTGCATCCGCGGACAGATCTTCAAGGTCAAGCACCTTGTCAAGGTCGAAGAAGTCGAAGAAGCATAAGAGGAGGGTCAACGTATGAAGATCCATGAATTGAGACCGGCGGAAGGTGCGAAGCACAGCCCCAAGCGTTTGGGCCGCGGCACGGGTTCCGGTATCGGCAAGACCTCCGCAAAGGGCAACAAGGGCCAGAAGGCCCGCAGCGGCGCAAAGAAGAACGGATTTGAAGGCGGCCAGATGCCTCTGGCGCGTCGTCTCCCGAAGCGCGGCTTCTACAATCATTTTGCGAAGGAATACACCATCATCAACATTTCCGACCTGAATGGGTTGGAGAACGGCACCGAGGTTACCGGCGAGCTCCTGAAGGAGCTTGGCATCATCGGCAAGCTCGAAAAGGACGGCCTGAAGGTTCTGGGCAACGGAGAGCTCACCAAGAAGCTCACCGTCAAGGCTGCGAAGTTCTCGAAATCCGCGGAGGAAGCCATTAAGAACGCAGGCGGAAACGTTGAGGTGATCTGATGTTCAGCACATTTGTCAACGCGTTCAAGATTAAGGACCTCCGGAAGAAGATCCTGTACACGGTTCTTCTGATCGTGGTCTACCGCCTCGGCAGCGCGATCCCGATTCCGGGCGTCAACCTCGTCGCATGGCAGCAGGCAACCTCGCAGATGTCTGCGATGTCCGACTTCATGAGCATCATGTCGGGTTCTGCGTTCTCGCAGTTCACGATCTTTGCAATGGGTATTTCGCCTTACATCACGGCGTCCATTATCCTGCAGCTCTTAACGATTGCGATCCCCGCTCTTGAGCGGATGAGCAAGGAAGAAGACGGCAGACAGAAGATCGAGCGCATCACCCGCTACGCGGGCGTCGGCCTCGCGGTCGTCCAGGCGATCGGCATCGTGGTTTCCTTCGGTTCCGCAAGCGGCGTGGAGCTCGTTTCCAGAGCGGGCGGGCTGTACGTCCTGAGACTGATCATTATCGCGATCTGCGCAGCGGCAGGTACGGCATTCCTGATGTGGCTCGGCGAGCGCATCACCGAGAAGGGCATCGGCAACGGCATCTCCATGCTGATCTTTGCCTCGATCGTCTCCCGCGTGCCTGACTTCTTCAAGCAGCGCATCAGCGCGATCGCAGCGGCGCCCGGCGAAGTCATGACCTGGGTGAAGCTCCTGCTCACGATTGCAGTCATCCTTGCGCTCATCGCTTTCGTCGTCTACATCGACAAGGCGGTTCGCAAGATCCCGGTGCAGTATGCGAAGCGTGTCGTCGGCCGCAAGATGTACGGCGGTCAGAACACGCACCTTCCGATGAAGGCCAACGCAAACGGCGTTCTGCCTCTGATCTTCGCAATGACGATCATGCAGTTCCCGGAGATGATCATGCAGTTCTTCAAGCAGGGCGGCGGATTCATGAACTTCTGGTATCGCTGGATGGTCTCCTCTCCGAGAGTGTGGGACGCAGCGTCCGGCACCTATGCAGCGACCAGCGTCATGAAGGCGACGAACATCAACTACGTCGGGATCCAGTACGCGCCGTTCGTGTACTACCTGATCTACTTCCTGCTGATCATCGCGTTCGGTTACTTCTACACCTCGATCACGTTCAACCCGGTTGAGATGTCGAAGAACCTGCAGCAGAACGGCGGCTTCATCCCCGGCATCCGTCCGGGCAAGCCGACCGGCGAGTACCTCGGCAAGATCTCGAACCGCCTGACGCTGTTCGGATCGCTGTTCCTCGCGGTCATCGCGATCGTTCCGACGATCATTCTGAACATGATGGGCGTTACGAACATGTTCGGCGCAACCTCGGTTCTGATTATGGTCAGCGTCGCGCTTGAGACGACGGAACAACTCGAATCCCAGATGCTCATGCGTCACTACAAGGGATTCCTGAACTAACTGCTATGAAACTGATCTTCTTAGGCCCGCCGGGTGCGGGAAAAGGAACACAGGCAGAGCGCATTGCGGAGCGATTTCAGATCGCGCACCTCTCCACCGGTGACATGCTGCGTGCAGAGATCCGCAATGCCACTCCGCTGGGTGCGGCGGCAAAGGCATATATCGACCGCGGCGAGCTTGTTCCGGACAGTGTCATCATCGACATGGTCCGCGAGCGCATCACGCGGGAGGATTGCAAAAACGGCTTCCTTTTAGACGGTTTTCCGAGAACGGTCATTCAGGCTGAAGCGCTTGCGGAATTCACCGATATTGATCACGCGGTCAACATCGACGTTCCGAGCGAGCGGCTGGTGGCCCGCATCTCCGGGCGCAGAATGTGCCCCGGCTGCGGTGCGGCGTACCACGTATCCATGCATGCCGATCCGAACTGCCGTAAATGCGGTGCGACGCTTTATCAGCGCGACGACGACCGCGAGGAAACGGTCGCAAACCGCCTGAAGGTCTATACGGAAAAGACAGCGCCGCTCATCGCCTTCTATGAGGCGGCGGGCAAGCTGGTCACCGTGGACGGCGATCAAAACGTCGATGCGGTGACGGAAAGCATTCTGAAAGGGCTCGGCGCATGATCACGATCAAGTCTGCGCAGGACATCGAACGGATGCAGGCTGCGGGCAAGGTCGTGGAGGACACCCTGAAGCTTCTGGAACGGAGCGTACGGGTCGGGATCACCACGGCTGAGCTCGACCGGATCGCGGAGGAGTACATCCGAAGCCGAGGCGCGTATCCGACGTTTCTGCATTACAACGGGTATCCGAAGGCGGTCTGCATTTCGGTCAACGAACAGGTCGTGCACGGGATCCCCGGCAAGCGGAAGCTCCGCGACGGCGACATTGTCAGCTGTGACGTGGGCGCAACGCTGAACGGATTCGTCGGAGACGCGGCAAGGACGTTCCTGATCGGGGATGTCGATCCGGCGACGCAGGACCTCGTCCGCGTCACGCGAGAATGCTTCTTTGAAGGGCTGAAGTACTGCCGGGTCGGGTATCGCATTTCGGATATCTCGAAGGCGATCCAGAAGCACGCGGAATCCCACGGCTACGGGGTGGTCCGCGAGCTGGTCGGCCACGGCGTCGGACGGGTGCTCCATGAGGACCCGGAGGTTCCGAACTTCTATTCGCCGAGAGCGCGGCAGCGTCTCGAAGCGGGCATGACCATTGCGATCGAGCCGATGATCAACCTCGGCACAGCGAAGGTCTGGCAGCTTGACGACGGATGGACGGTGGTGACGCAGGACGGCAAGCCGTCCGCGCATTACGAGAACTCCGTGGCGATCACCGACGGCGATCCGATCCTTTTGACCTGCTCGGAGGCGTTCGTATGATGTACGAACCGCTGGAGGAGGGCGAGATCGTCCGCTCACGCGCAGGACGGGATCGGGGCCGCGCGTTCGTGGTCATCAAGGTCCTCGATGCGGAGTATGTGCTCCTCGTCGACGGCAGACTCAGGACGCTTGAACGTCCCAAGAAAAAGAAGCGCAAGCACCTTTTGAAGGCTTCCGAAGCGCGGATGGAACTGAACGGACGGCTGCTCGATGCGGACTTCCGGAAGTTCCTCCGAGCCGAAGGGTTCCAAAACGACCGAACAGAGTAAGGAGGGATATCGTTGTCCAAACAGGATGTCATTGAAGTGGAAGGCGTCGTCACAGAAGCATATCCGAACGCGATGTTCGAGGTAAAGCTCCCGAACGACCACAAGATCCTAGCGACCATCTCTGGCAAGCTGCGCATGAACTACATCCGCATCCTTCCCGGCGACAAGGTCACCGTAGAGCTTTCGATGTATGATTTGACCCGCGGCCGCAT
Source organism: Clostridiales bacterium (assembly GCA_918244965.1). Lineage (GTDB taxonomy): Bacteria > Bacillota > Clostridia > Christensenellales > CAG-138 > UBA3792. The sequence continues at coordinate 5,236 of CAKJYC010000067.1, forward strand.
CACCTGGCGCGCGAAGAACTGAGAAGACAGTAAAAGATTTAAAGGAGAAAAGCTATGAAAGTCAGACCGTCTGTGAAACCCATTTGCGAGAAGTGCAAGATCATCAAGCGCAAGGGCCGCGTCATGATCATTTGCGAGAATCCGAAGCACAAGCAAAAGCAGGGCTGATCCCATTGGGAACAAACTTGCGGGGCGGCTGGCACGCATGTGCAACCCGCAAGCCTATATAGATCCAATTTTCAAAATTATTACGGAGGTAGAGAAACGATATGGCACGTATTGCTGGCGTAGACCTTCCGAGAGATAAGCGAGTCGAGATCGGCTTGACCTACATCTACGGAATCGGTCAGACAACCGCTTCCAAGATCCTCGCAGAAACCGGGATCGACCCCGACACCCGCGTTCGTGATCTGGAAGAGAACGATGTCAACAAGATCAGAGATTATATCGACCACAACCTCAAGGTTGAGGGCGATTTGAGACGCGAAACCTCGATGAACATCAAGCGGCTGGTGGAGATCGGCTGCTATCGCGGGGTTCGTCACCGCAAGGGCCTGCCCGTTCGCGGACAGTCCACGAAGCAGAACGCTCGTACCCGCAAGGGTCCGAAACGCACGCAGGGCGGCAAGAAGAAGTAAGGAGGAGCTGAAAAATGGCAGGAAAAGCGAAGATCAAGAAAGTCACAACGCGCAAGCGTCGTGAAAAGAAGAACATTGAGCGCGGCGCCGCGCACATTCGCTCCTCTTTCAACAACACGCTGGTGACCATCACCGACACGCAGGGCAACGCGATTTCGTGGTCCAGCGCAGGTTCCCACGGCTTCCGCGGGTCCCGCAAGTCCACGCCGTTTGCCGCGCAGGTCGCATCCGAAGCGGCGGCAGTCGCTGCGATGGAGCATGGTCTCAAGACGGTTGAAGTTTATGTAAAGGGCCCCGGCTCCGGCCGTGAGTCCGCGATTCGCGCACTCCAGTCCGCAGGTCTGCAGATCGTCTCCATCAAGGACGTGACGCCGATCCCGCATAACGGCTGCCGTCCGCCGAAGCGCAGAAGAGTGTAAGGGAGGATTCCAAAATGGCAAGATATACCGGTTCCGTTTGCAGACAGTGCCGCAGAGAAGGCACCAAGCTGTTTCTGAAGGGCGACAAGTGCTACACCGAAAAGTGCCCGATGACCCTTCGCCATACCCCTCCGGGAATGCACGGCCAGGGCAGAAAGAAGCAGTCCGAGTACGGTCTGCAGCTTCGTGAGAAGCAGAAGGTCCGCCGCGCATACGGCATCCTCGAATCCCAGTTCCGCAAGTACTACGACATGGCGTCCAACATGAAGGGCGTCACCGGTGAGAACATGCTGTCTCTCATCGAGCGCCGTCTTGACAACGTCGCGTACCGGCTGAACTTCGGCGAATCCCGCCCGATGGCGCGTCAGATGGTCACCCACGGCCACGTTCTGGTGAACGGCAAGAAGGTCGACATCGCGTCCTATCAGGTCAAGGTCGGCGACGAGATCACCGTCCGTGAGAAGAGCCGTGAGATCCCGTTCTTCAAGACGCTCCGTGAGGAAGGCGCAAAGCGCACCATTCCGCAGTGGCTTGAGCTGGATGCGGAAAACCTCAAGGGCCGTGTCGTTGCGCTGCCGAAGCGTGAGGATATCGACCTGACGATCGAAGAACACAACATCGTCGAGTTCTACTCAAGATAAGCCGAACAGGCGAACCGTAACGACATCACCGAAGGAGGGTATCATACATGATAGAAATGGAAAAGCCCAGACTCGAATGCGTTGCAAGCACGGCAAATTACGGCAAGTTCGTCGTGGAGCCGCTTGAGCGCGGGTTCGGCACAACGTTGGGCAACTCGATGCGTCGAGTTTTGTTAAGCAGTCTTCCCGGTGTTGCTGCAACGTCCATTCGCATTGACGGAGTGCTGCACGAGTTTTCGACGATCGAGGGCGTCAAGGAAGACGTCACCGAGATCATCCTGAATCTCAAGCAGCTCATCTGCAAGCTGCATACCGAGGAACCGAAGAAGGTCGTCATCGACGCGCTCGGTCCCTGCGAGGTCAAGGCGGGCGACATCCTTCCGGACGCCGACGTCGAGATCATCAATCCGGATCTGCATCTTGCGACGATCGACGCGAACGGTCGTCTTCACATGGAGATTGTGCTCGATCACGGCAGAGGCTATGCCGTGTCCGACCGCAACAAGCGGGCCGACATGCCCATCGGCGAGATCGCAGTCGACTCCATCTTCACCCCGATCACGAAGGTCAACTTCACGGTTGAGAACACGCGTGTCGGTCAGATCACGGACTTCGACAAGCTCACGCTTGAGCTTTGGACCGACGGCAGCATCCAGCCCGAAGAGGCTGCGTCGCTGGCCGCGAAGATCCTGACCGAGCATCTGCTCCTGTTCATCCATCTGACGGAGCATGTGCAGGATGTCGAGATCCTGAAGGAGAAGGACGACAAGAAGAAGGAAAAGATCCTGGAGATGAACATCGAGGACCTCGATCTTTCGGTCCGCTCCTACAACTGCCTCAAGCGTGCAGGCATCAACACCGTCGAGGAGCTGGTGCAGCGTGACGAGGACGAGATGATGAAGGTTCGCAATCTCGGACGGAAATCTCTCGAAGAAGTACAGCAGAAATTGGCGCAGTTGGGTCTGTCCCTGCGCACGAACGAAGATTAAGGAGGAAGCACAATGGCAAACCGTAAATTGGGGAAACCCTCTGACCAGCGTGTTGCATTGCTCAGAAATCAGACCACGGCGCTTCTCTGGAACGGCAAGATCATCACGACCGAAACGCGCGCGAAGGAAATTCGCAGCATTGCCGAAAAGCTCATCACGCTTGCAGTGAACGAGTATCAGAACAGCGAGACCGTCGAGAAGGAAACGTACAACGAGAAGGGCCAGATCGTCAAGGCCGAGAAGCAGCAGGATCTTCCCAGCAAGCTGCATGCCCGCCGTCAGATCATGGCATATCTGTACGACATTCCGGAACCCAGAAAGGAAAAGGACGGCAAGGTTGAGACCAAGAGCGATTACAAGGAGCGTACCAAGGACAACCGCCACCCCGTCGTGGAGAAGCTGTTCCGTGAGATCGCACCGAAGTACGACGCACGCGCCAAGGAAGGCAAGAAGGGCGGCTACACCCGCATCACCAAGCTCGGACCGCGCCGCGGCGACGCAGCCGAAATGGTCGTTTTAGAGCTTGTCTGAACAAAGCCCAAACACAAGGAGCCGAGCAATCGGCTCCTTTTTCATACGTCGAACCGTCCGAAACAGGGAGGACATCGACCGCAGAAGCGTGCAATTCGTGTGATTTCGCCGTCATTCCGGCTTTTTGATCGCTTTTTCCTTATTGCCGCTTGCAATACGCCGGCGGTCATGGTATATTGTATCTGTGATATGATCGTTTTGGGAAAGGGGAATACAGTATGAAACGAAAAATGGTAAGGATCCTGCTGCTCGTTCTGACGGCGCTGTTTCTTATCGGCTCCTTCGGCTGCAAATCGGATGATTCGGAGCTGAAGCAAACGGTGGCGCTGCTCATGAGCGAGCGCAATTCTCTGCAGACAAAGCTCGACGACGCGAAAGACAAGCTCAGCGCGATGGAGATCGACCTGAACAAGACGAAGGCGGACGCCGACGCCGCGCGCGAGGAGCTGAATCAGCTCAAGTCCGCGCCCACGCCGGAACCGGTCGTCGTGACCGAGACCAAGACCGAGGTGCAGGAGGTCGTTTCGGAATACGCGTGCGGCATCAACTGCAGCGTCAACGGCAGCATGTTTGTCAAGCTGAACGGCGAAACGAAGGTGACCTGCAATGCGAACAAGATCGAAGGATACGTGTTCGATCACTGGGAGGTAAACGGTGAGGAACAGGACAGCAAGGCGGAAACGCTGGAGCTGAATCTTTCCAAGATCACGGTCGTCCAGGCGGTCTTCCGTGAACGCCGCACGATCAAGTGCATCAACTGCCACTTCCAGTTCCTCAACGAAAAGGGAAACGCCTCCGGCAAGGAGTTTACGGAGTTCGACTTTGAAGAGGAATACACGAACGCAGCGACCAAGAAGAAGGAAGCGGGCGGCCTGATCAATTTCTACCTCTTTGCGGATGTTCCGAAGAAGCAGGAGATCGACTACTGGCTGATCAACGGCGTCAAGTATCAGTATACCAAGGATATCCAGAAGTTCCGTGTGGAAGGCCTGGACGAAGCGACCGTCTACGAGGTCGTGTTCAAGGGCCAGGGCAAGACGGATCACAAGACGTACTACAACGTCTCCTGCAGCAACTGCACATTCTCCGGCGGCGGAAACAGCAATGCGTCGAGCGGTAAGGTCGCGGCCGGCACGACGATCACGATCACCGGGAAATCCACTTCGAGCGAGGCCGATTTCTGGGGCAATCCGACCAACGTAAGCCGCCACTTCTCGAAGCAAACCTCCATGTCCGGCAATCTGTATGTGCACAGCTACAGCTACACCGTCAACAGCGACGTCGTGGTGCATTACAGCCCGGTCGTCAACTGAACATTGTCAAAATCAAAGGAGCTGCCGTCCGACAGCTCCTTTTTGTATTCAGATTTTTGAGATCACCAGTTCGCACAGCGCTTCGACCGGCAGGGTGCCGTCGAGCTCCAGAAGCGGACAGGGGAGGCTGCGCTGCCAGTCGTCGTGGTTTCGTTGACAGCGGCCGACGGGGTTCGCTTCGTAGGCCGCGGCCCATTCGAGAAATGCGCGGCTCTGCTCGTGCATGTCGCCGCCGGGCAGGATCCGGTCGCCGCAGCGTTCATATTCGCGCTTTTTGAGACGGTCCATGCGAACATCATGCGGCACGGAAAGCCGCACGGCGAGCGTGAACTGCGGAATGAACACGTCGCCCCAGCCGATCAGCGAGCCGGACAGTACGACGCCGTCCGCGGCGTCGATGTCGCGCTGCATCAGGGCGATGCGCTCCGGGATCGGACGCTTTGCGGAATACGGCGGATCGACGGGCAGCCAATAGTAGGCGTCCGTGTCCATCCAAAGAAAGCCGGTCCTTTCGGAGACGGCTTTTGCAAGCGTGGACGTACCGGAACCGGACGCGCCGAAGATGTGGACGAGGTGCTTCATCAGACGACGTTGTGCGGCACGACCATCAGCGCAAGCCCGAACAGGATCAGAAGCGAGGTCACGTCGACGATCGTGGTGATGAACGGACCGGCCATGACCGCCGGATCGAAGCCGATCTTCTTCGCAAGGATCGGCAGCGAGCAGCCGATGAATTTCGCGAGGAACACGGTGCAGCAGAGCGCGATCGAAACGGTGACCGCGACCAGCAGATACGGCGCAAACTGGTGATTGAAGTAATCCGGACCGCTGTAGACGATCGCGTACATCAGCATCATCTTGCCGAAATTGACGACGGCGAGCGTCGCGCCTGCAAGCAGTGAGATGCGCCATTCCTTGAAGATGACGCGCGGCAGATCCTTGAATTCGATCTCGCCGAGGGAGATGCCGCGGATGATCGTGACGGACGCCTGATTGCCCGCGTTGCCGCCGGTGTCCATCAGCATCGGGATGCACGCAAGCAGCATCGCGCTGATAAAGGACTGGAACTGCACGCTCATCAGGTTGCTGAAGTGGTTGATGACCAGCTCGGTAAAGATCGCGGCGACCATCAAAATGCACAGCCACGGGATGCGGTGGACGTACAGCGCGAGCACGCCGGTCTTGAGGTACGGCTTGTCGGACGGCGTGATAGCAGCCATCTTTTCGATATCCTCCGTGGCCTCTTCCTGCAGGACGTCGATCGCGTCGTCGACCGTGACGATACCGACGAGGCGGTTTTCGCCGTCCACGACCGGCAGCGCCAGAAGGTCGTATTTGGAAAGCGTCTGCGCCACGGTCTCCTGGTCGTCCATCGTTCTGCAGCTGATGACGTTGGTCTCGGCGAGATCGCCGATCGTCATCTCCGGCTGGGACAGGATCAGGCGGCGGATCGTGACGTAGCCGTACAGGGTGCGGTCCGCGCGGGTGACGTAGCAGATGTTGATGGTCTCCTTGTCGATGCCGGTGCGGCGGATCGTCTTGATCGCGTCCTCGACGGTGAGATTGGGGCGCAGCTCGACGTACTCCGTCGTCATCATGCTGCCCGCAGAATCGTCCGGGTATTTCAGAAGCTCGTTGATCAGCTTGCGCGTGTCGGGATCGGCCTGCGCAAGGATCCGCTTGACCACGTTCGCCGGCATTTCCTCAACGATGTCAACGGCGTCGTCGATGTACAGCTCGTCGATGACCTCCTTGAGCTCGGAATCGGAAAAGCCCTTGATCAGCATTTCCTGCGAGTCGCTGTCCATTTCGACGAACGTATCCGCCGCAAGCTCCTTCGGGAGCAGGCGGAACAGCCGCGGCAGCATTTCGGGCTCAAGGTCCTCAAACAGCGCGGCAATGTCCGCTGCGTTCATCGTCACGAGGATATCGCGCAGCGTTCCGTATTTTTTGGATTCGATCAGTGAAGTGATCGCGGTAGCTAAATTTGCCATTCAGTCTTCCTCCTTTTTTCAGAATAGGAGCAAGACCCGCGTTTACGGGATCAGCGGCGGCTGCCGTAGGGGCACGTCCGAAGCGGTTCCGCATAAAAGCGGGCTTGCGGTGCCGGTACTACTGCCTGCATCCATGACAGCCACCCCCTCTCAAACGAAGAATGAAGAATGAAGGAATGAAGAAATGACTCCATATCCTTAATAAAATAATTCTATTCCGTTCGGTCGGCATTGTCAACGAAAAAATGTCCGAAATTGCACGTTTTTCCGACGCTTGCATTTTTCGACCGCTTGTGGTATCATGTGCGGACGCGAAGGAGGAAGGGCGAATGGATACGATCGCAGGGCTTTGGCCGCTGTGGGCGGCGCTGGGCGTGATGAATCTGATCACGTTCACCGTCTACGCATACGACAAGCATATCGCGCGGCAAAACAAGGGCAAGCGCCGCGTGCCGGAGCGCACGCTGCTGCTTCTGGCGTTTCTCGGCGGCGCGTACGGCGCGCTCCTGGGCATGCTCTTGTGCCGGCACAAGACAAAGCACACGCGTTTTCTCGTGCTGGTGCCGCTTTTTGCGATCCTCTGGACGCTCGGAATCGGCGCGTTGATCGCACATTTGCTCGGATGGTACTGAGATTCGGAAAATATTCTTGATTCTGTTACATTTCCGACGCATTTGCACTGTATAATGAAGATACTCCGAAGAATGGATCTCTGCGTCCAAAACGGAGGCAAAGGAGGAAACAAAATGAAAAAGAGATTCGGCGTCTGGATCGCCGTTATTCTATGCGCAATGCTGCCGCTGACGGCGCTTGCGGAAGGCGAGGACACAACGCTGCCCGAAACAACGGAAACAACGCCCGCACCTGCGGATGCGGTGGAGATCACTCCCGCGGGAGACAGCGAAGCGTACAAGGAGATGCTGATGGATTCGTTCAAACAGACGCTGCTCGGCGAAAACGAAAACATCAGAACGCAGCTCAAAAACATTCTGCGCAGCGACGAGATCATCGTTACGGCTGACAATTACCGCAACATCGTGCGCCGCGTCAATGAGACGATCGAGACGCAGCGGCTGTCTGATGACGCCGCGCTCGACCATTACACCGAGGAGGATTTCGAGATTGCGGCGGAGCTGATCGAGTACATCTGCGGCGAGCTCGGCCTCGAATACTCGATTGATCCGAGCAACGATTCGCAAAACGAGTATGCAAAGGTCATTACGATCAAAAAGAACGGGAAGCTGCTTGGCCGCATCAACAGCGACGCCAAGACCGACGTCGGCGAACGGCCGTCGATCGGCTGGCTCATCGGGGGCGGGATCTTGATCGGCGCGGCCGCAGTGTTTGCCGCCGTGCTGATCGTCGGCACCGTGCGGAAAAAGAAAGAGGCATAAGGCATGGAGACACGCGCAAGGACCGGCTCGCCGGTCGGAAGGGGCTTCGCGCTGTTGATCCCGTTTCTGCTGTTTTTTGCAGGCGTGTTCTGTGCGAGCATGTATCTGTTTCAGTCGGTGGTCGAGGAGACCGCCTATTTCAGCCTGCTTGTGGGCGACAGCGCGCCGCGCGAGATTACGGACGAGGACACTGGCTTTGAACCGGCAGGGCGTCCGAACGCGCTCCGCGCGATCCCGTCGATCCGGTACGGCAAGCAGTTCGCCCGTCTGAACGTCAGCTGGGACGGCGGCGGCTGGGACATTCGCAACGTGCCGGTGTTTTTGGGCTCGGACAAGAAGCTGCTGAAGAAAGGCGCGGGCATGTCGTTCGGTTCGTCGTTCCCCGGTGAGGGCGGCTGCACGATCCTCTCGGCGCACGTCACCCGAGATTTTGCCCAGTTGGAGGATACGCCGGTCGGCGCGACCGTGCTGCTTGAGACGAGCTACGGTCCGTATACCTACCGCGTAGAGGAAAAAAAGACCGCAAAAGGCACCGATCGCTGGTATATGGATGCGGGACAGGACGCGGATCTTGTGCTGTACACCTGCTACCCGCGTGACAACGGCGGGGCGCGCCGCACCGATCGCTGCGTGCTGCTGTGCAGGCTGGTCGACGGTCTGGAGGTGCGCAGATGAAGGTAATGAAGGGCATCGGAACGGCGCTGATCCTGGCCGTTCTCATCGCGGCGATCGTGCTGACGCTTGTTTCCGGCGCGGTCCGGTTCATGGCGACGAACCCGTGGTATCTCAAGACGTTCATGCCGACCGGAACCTACTGCGCAGAAATGCGCGAACGGCTTTCGGACGATCTGGACCATATCGCGCTGCTGTACGGACTGGAGGAGGGCTCGCTCTCCGGGGTCGTTACGAACGACGGGATCCGTTCCTATACGAATACGATGATCGACGCGCTGCTTGCCGAGGATGCAAAGGTGCCGCTTGAACTGCCCGCCTATCCCGCCGACGGCTTCGCCGACTGGATGCGGACGCATACCGCATACAGCGAGCAGGGCGTAAAGGACTTCTCCGAGGACTGCGCGCAGGCGGTGACGGAGGATCTCGGCGCGATCAACTCACAGCTTCTCATCGAGCCGTTCCTTGCGTTCCGGGAGCACACGTTCACAAAGGCGTCGCTGATCCTGTTCATCGCGGGACTGCTGCTCGTGGTCCTCATGCTCATCTTCCTGAAGCTGATGTACATGGGCAAATCGAAGCGCGCGGGCTCGGTCCTCGTCTGGGGCGGCTGCTTCATGGGCGTGACGGTCGTGTTCGTGCCGGTGATGCAGTTTCTGCTGTTCGACTACGTCGGACGCCTGAACATTTCGATCTCGGCGTTCCGCACGATCCTGACCGGCTTTTTGAATACGGTCCTGTACGGCTGGTTCTTCGTCCTGCTCGGCCTGGAGGTCGTTTCGTTCATCCTCCTGCTGATCGCGATCACCTGCTGGAGCAGCAAAAAACGCAAAAAGAAGGCTGTAAAATACGAATAAATCAAACGAACCGTCCGATTCTCCGGACGGTTCGTGCGTTTTTGTATGTCAGAATACGAGCGAATCCACGTGCGACAGCAGCTCGCACAGGCGCTTTCGATACCATTCGATCTCCCGGCGGCCCTCTTCGGTGTCGTAGCCGTTGCGGCGGATGCGGCGGCGGAGCAGGCGCATGTAGCCGACGGTCGCGGCCTTGTCCTCGACACTGCGGATCACGGCTGCATCGGTCGTTCCGAGGTACAGTTCGAGCGAGCGGTTCCAGAAGCGGACGGCGGTCTCGTGATCGATGCCGAGGAAGTTTTTGATGATCTCATGGTCCAGCTCGGAAAAGCCGATGTAGGCGTTGTACATGGACGCCAGCTCGAACACCGGATGCCCGTGGCTTAAGGTGTCCATGTCGAGGATCAGGTTCTCGTCGCCCTGCCGCGTGATGTTCTTGATGTGATAGTCGCCGTGGAGCATGTGATCGTCCTCCGGCACGGCCTCGACGAGCCGGTACAGCTTCTCAAACCGGTCGACCGGCAGATGTCCCTTGAGATCGTCCGCCCAGCCGAGCGCGATCCCGCGCATCGACGGCATGGAATCCGGCCTGACCACGGTGCCGTGGATGATCTTCAGAAGCTCGATGCTCATCTGCGCGACGGTGTCAAGCGGCATCACGTTGCGGATCAGCAGCTTTGCGAAGTTCGTCGCGTTCAGAAGCTCGAACACGGAACCGTAGCCGCCGCCCTTGATGCGCACGACAAGGTAGGGAATCGCGGTCGGCACGCCGAGCACGAACGCCGTGCGCGCCAGCTCGCGTTCGCGGTGGATCTCCGGCAGTGCGTCCGGATTGCGGTACACCTTCACGACCGTGTCCGGCGAAAGCCGGTAGACCTTGCCGTTTGCGCCCTGGCCGATGACCTCGCAGCCCTCGATTGAGATCTCGCGGTACGCGCGGTGGACCGTCATCATCTCGGTAAAGCCGGTCATTTCAAGGATGTCGTACACCTCGTTGTTGACGTTGATCAGCTTCGTATCCGGAACGGCTTTTTTCAAGCGCAGCACCACGCGAAGGCCTGCGCTCGAAATGTAGTCCAGCTTTTCGCAGTCGAGGATGACCGCAACGCAGGGAGCTTTGGCGCGGACGGCGTTCAGCTCCGTTTCGACGGCGGCGGCGGAGGCCGAGTCGATCCGGCCTTCGAGAAAAACGGTCAGCGTTCCGCTGTTGATTGTATGATCCATGCGGCTAAACCTCCCGAAAGACCAGTTTGACATTGTATTCGAGTTCCCGCCACGCGTCGGTCTCCTTGAGACCGGACAGCAGCTTCAGAATGCTGCGGTAGTACCACGCATGCTGCTTCGGATCCTTTTGATTGAACGCGCTCCACAGCGCGTCGCCCTGCCGGAGCCAGTTGCGGCGGAAGGAGCGCATGTTGGCGAGCTTGTCGCCGAGCCAAAGAACCTTCACGCCCGGATCGCTTGCGTTCGCCAGCACCTGCAGCGATTCCTCCTTGCGGATGCGCCAGGTATCGGAGGGCGGCAGCTCGGAGCGCTTGTCCTCGGTTTCGGCCGCGACGAGCGCCGCGACGCGCGGACCGAACGTTTGTCCGATCTCCTCCGCGGTGACGTCCGTATCCTCCACGGTGTCGTGCAGCACGGCTGCGGCAAGCACCTCCGCGTCCGAAGTGATCGTTGCGCAGATCGTCGCCACCTCCATGGGATGAAGGATATAGGGCAGGCCGTCGCCTTTTCGGATCTGTCCCTGATGCGCGTTGACGGCAAACGCGATCGCTTGTTCAAATACGGTCATCGGTTCCTCTTTCCGCGCGCTGTCCGCGCAACCTTTTCTGCATATCATTATATACAAATCTGCAGAGGAGCGCAAGAGCGACCATACGACCGAACGGGCGCTTTCATCGTCCGAAGCGCCGAAAAACCCCGAAAAATCTGAAAATTGGGGCTTGACAAGCGGCGGACCTGTCATTATAATATCTGTGGTTTTAAGCAGAGCGCCCGCTCTCACCTGCCGGCAATTGCGCCGCGTCACGGTATATGGATCGCAACAGCAATCAAAGTGGGTGCATTCTGCGCCCACTATTTTTCTTAGGAGGTGTTTTTTCATCGCTACGCAGGACATGCAGATCAACGAAGAGATCCGCGACCCCGAAGTTCGTCTGATCGACGAAAACGGTCAGCAGCTCGGCATTATGGACGTACGCGCCGCACAGCGTCTGGCGGACGAGCGCGAACTGGACCTTGTCAAGGTGTCAAGCAACGTGCCCCCGACTTGCAAGCTCATGGATTACAGCAAGTACCGCTACGACATGCTGAAACGCGAAAAGGAGCAAAAGCGCAACCAGAAGATCATCGAGATCAAAGAGATCCGCCTTTCCGCCACCATCGACGTGCACGACATGGAGGTCAAGGCAAAGCAATGCGATAAGTTCCTGCGCAACGGCGACAAGGTGAAGGTGTCCATCCGCTTCCGCGGCAGACAGATCACCAAGGGCGAAATGGGCGAGGACGTCATGGAAGCATTTTACAACATGGTGTCCGACGTCGCGGTGAAGGAACGTCCTCCCAAGCAAGAGGGCAGAAACATGTTCATGGTGCTTGCACCGAAAAAGTAATCGAAAGAATTCTCAGGAGGAAGAACAATGCCGAAGATCAAAACCCATCGCGGCGCAGCAAAGCGTTTTTCCGTGACCAAGTCCGGCAAGATCAAGCGCGCCAAGGCTTATAAGAGCCACATTCTCACCAAAAAGTCCACCAAGAGACTCCGCGGTCTGCGTCAGACCGGCTACATCGCCGAGGAAGAACAGAAGAAGGTCCGCGAGCTGATTCCGTATAAGTAAGGAGGAAACAAACCATGGCAAGAATTAAGAGAGCAGTCAACGCCGTTAAGAAACGCCGTAAGGTCCTCCGCGCAGCCAAGGGCTACTACGGAGCAAAGAGCAAGCAGTATCGCGCCGCTTCCCAGCAGGTCATGAAGTCGATGGCATATGCCTACGTCGGCAGAAAGCTCAAGAAGCGTGAGTACCGCAAGCTGTGGATCGCCCGTATCAACGCAGGCGCCCGCATGAACGGCACCACCTACAGCCGTCTCATCAACGGCCTGAAGCTCGCCAACGTCGACATCAACCGCAAGGTCCTCGCCGACCTCGCGATCACCGACATGAACGCGTTTGCGAACCTCTGCGAGATCGCAAAGGCCGCCCGCAACGACTGAGCTTTGCACAATCGGAGAAACCGCTTGCCCGGCAGGCGGTTTTTTTGTATAATGATCGCAGAAAACGAAAGGGAGGGACGGCCGTGGAGAAGAACGCGAACAGAGCGGATCCCTGGACGATGCTGCTTGACGCCGTGCTCGTGCCCGTGTGCTTTGCTGCCGGGGTAACGGGCGGCGGATGGGCTCTCAAAGCGCTCGGCTGTCAGGACGACGCGGCAACGTTCCTTATCGAGCTCGCTTTGGCGCTCGTCTGTTTCCTGCTCTTTCGCAGGGTCGTCCTGCGCGGCGAACGGCGTCCGCTGTCGGCGGCGCGGCTTTTGTTCTGTCTGCTGTGCCTCGGCGCGCCTTTTCTTGCCGACGGCGCGATCGCGATCATCGGCGCTCCGCTGAAGAGCGTGCCTTCGGAGATCCTGTTCGCGGCGCTTGCAGGGCTTGCCGTCGGGATCGCGGAGGAGACGGTCTTTCGCGGCGTCGTGTTCAACCGGCTACGGGAGGGCCTCGACGGCCGCAGGCACGGGCTTATCCTGTCCGCGCTGCTTTCGTCTGCCGTTTTCGGGCTGCTGCATCTTCTGAACCTGACGACACAGCCGCTTGTGACCACGCTGATGCAGATGTATTACGCCTTTGCGGCGGGCGTCGGCTTCTGCGGGATCTATGTCCTTTCGGGGACGCTTCTTCTTCCGATCCTGCTGCATGCGATCGTGGATGTCTGCCATTTTCTGCCCGCTGCAGACTGCGCGGCGCCGGCGGCGTCGTTTGATCCGGTCCTGTTCGGGCTTTCGACGCTGCTCCTTTGCGAGGGCGTCGCCGCGCTGCTTGTTTACCGGCGAAAAACGGCGAACGGCGCGTGAAATCTGCGGTTGACAGACGCGGATTTGTGCGGTACAATATCCCTTGCGTTGAAGGTGTCAGGTACCGTCCGAACGCAGTGAAAGAGAGCCTCCGCCGCGGCTGAAAGCGGGGGAACAGGGCACGGACGGGAAGGTTCAGCACCGGAGCATCCGCAAAACGGTACTTCGTTTCCGAAAGGCGGCGCGTCCTCGCGTTATCGGGGGATCGAGAGAAGGACGCTGTCCTTAACTTGGGTGGTACCGCGGAAAGGCTTTTTCGTCCCATGCGCTTGCATGGGATTTTATTTTTGTAAGGAGGAACAGTATGGGAATGACGATGCAGGAGCTGCGCGAGCAGTTCTATGAGAATCTGCAGCGCGCGAACGCCGCCGAGGCGTTTGAGGAGCTGCGCGTCCGCTACCTCGGCAAAAAGGGCGAGGTCACCGGGCTGTTGAAGAATATGGGCGCCATCGCACCGGAAAAGCGCAAGGAATACGGCGCAATGGTCAACGCGCTGAAGGAAGAGGTCGAAACGAGCATCCGTAAGCGCATCGAGGAAGCGCATCGGAAGGAGCTGGAGCGCAGGATCGCCGCGACCGAGCGCTACGACCTGACGCTTCCGAGCGCGCTCAAGGAGGGCAGTTATCACCCGATCACGCTGGTCCAGCGTGAGGTGGAGCAGATCTTCGCGTCGATGGGCTTCACGATCGAGGATTACGACGAGGTCGTTGACGATTATCACTGCTTCGAGGCGCTGAACATCCCGAAGCACCATCCGGCCCGCGACATGCAGGACACGTACTATCTGTCCAACGGCCAGCTTCTGAAAACGCATACGTCCGCCGCGCAGAACGCGATCATGCGCAAGTACGGCGCGCCGCTTCGCGCGATCTTTCCGGGCCGCTGCTTCCGAAACGAGAGCACGGACGCCTGCCACGAGAACACGTTCTTCCAGATGGAGGGCATCATGATCGACGAGAACATCTCGATCTCGAACCTGATCTACTTCATGAAGACGATGCTTTCGGAGGTCTTTCAGCGCGACGTCAAGGTGCGGCTCCGGCCGGGCTTCTTCCCGTTCGTCGAGCCGGGCTTCGAGCTGGATATCTCCTGCGCGATCTGCGGCGGCAAGGGCTGTCCGTCGTGCAAGAACAGCGGCTGGCTTGAGCTCTGTCCCTGCGGCATGATCCATCCGAACGTCCTGAAGGCGGGCGGCATCGACACCGAAAAGTACACCGGCTTCGCGTTCGGCCTCGGGCTGACGCGGCTTGCCATGATGCGTTACGGGATCAAGGATATCCGCGACCTGAACAGCGGAAATCTCAAGGCCCTCGACCAATTCGTGAAGTAAGGAGGCAGAACCATGAAAGTTTCCATGAACTGGATCTCGGAATTCGTTGACCTCTCCGGTCTCGATCTGGACGATCTGATCCATCGCTTCACACTGTCCACCGCAGAGGTGGAGGACGTCTGGCATCTCGGCACCGAGATCAACGGCGTCGTCGTTGCCGAGATCAAAGCGGTCGAAGCGCATCCCAATTCCCAAAAGCTCCACCTTTTGGAGCTCGACCTCGGCGATCATACCGACCGCTGTGTGTGCGGCGCGCCCAATGTGCGCGTGGGCATGCGCGTGCCGTTTGCGCCGTTCGGCGCGTCGGTCAAGGGCATGACGATCGGCGAAGCCACGATCGCGGGCGTCGTGTCCCGCGGCATGTGCTGCTCGGCGGCGGAGCTCGGCATAGCGGATTCGTCAAGCGGACTACTGGAGCTGCCGGAGGACGCGCCGCTCGGACGGCCCGTCAAGGAGCTGTACGCGTTCGACGACGTCGTGTTCGAAGTGGACAACAAGTCGCTGACGAACCGCCCCGACCTGTGGGGCCATTACGGCATCGCGCGCGAGTTCTCCGCGATCGCGAAGCGGCCGCTGAAGCCTCTGGCGCTTGACGATCTGTCCGCGTATGACGCGCTCGATCCGGTCCCGCTCGGCTTTATCGACCCGGAGCTGTGCTGGCGCTATTCCGCGATCCGCGCCGATCACATTACAAAGAAGGTCAGCCCGATCGATATGCAGATCCGCCTCTATTACTGCGGCATGCGCGCGATCTCGCTTTTAGCCGACCTCACCAACTACGTCATGCTGGAGCTCGGTCAGCCGACGCACGCGTTCGATTCGCGCATGGTCGGCACGATCGGCGTACAGCGCTTCCCCGAACCGTTCACGTTCAAGACGCTTGACGATACGGAGCGGAAGATCGACCCCGAAACGCTGATGATCACCAGCGACGGCCATCCCGTCGCGGTCGCGGGCGTCATGGGCGGCTTGAACAGCGAGATCGTTGCCGACACCGATTCGGTCACGCTCGAATGCGCGACGTTCTCGGCGGTCTCGGTGCGCAAGACGTCGAGCCGCATCGGCCTTCGCACCGACGCGAGCATGCGCTATGAAAAGACGCTCGATCCGGAGCTTTGCGAGACCGCCGCGGGCAGATTCTTAAAGCTGCTTCGCTCGATCGACCCGGAAGCGAAGGTCACGAGCCGCTATACCGACTGCTGGCAGTATCACTATCCTCAGATCGAGCTGCATTTCGACAAGGCGTTTGTCGATCGCTACACGGGCATCGACATTGCCGACGCACAGATCAACGACACGCTGACGCGGCTGGGCTTCGCCGTCAAGGAGGACAACTCCGTGTTCGACGTGAAGGTCCCGTCGTGGCGCGCCACCAAGGACGTCACGATCCCGGCGGACGTCATCGAGGAGATCACGCGCATCTACGGCTACGACAACTTCAAGATCGAGACCACAATGAGCGCGCTGCGTCCGGTCAAGCCGCTGACCGTCAAAGCGGACGAAGCCGCGATGAAGGACGCGCTGGTGAAGACCTTCGGTCTGCACGAGGTCCATACATACCTCTGGTGCGACGCGAAGAAGCTGAACGATCTTTCGATCCCGCTGCCCGACAACGTGCGGCTTTTGAACGGCATGAACCCGGACGCGACGATCCTGCGCACGGCGATGATGCAGACGCTGCTGCCCGTGCTGAAGGAGAACCGCTTCTACGCGCCGGCGTTCGGCGTGTTCGAGATCGGCCGTACCGTCAAGGGTCAGAAGCCGGACGGCACCGCCAACGAGCGCAGAACGCTCGGCGTCGCGCTGCTCTCGCACGAGAAGGAGCGCACCGTGTTCCTCTCCGCGCGCGACATGATCGCGGCGATCCTGTTCGACATGCGCCGCAAGCATCCGACGTTTGAGCGCGTCGCGCCGGTCAACGCGTGGGAGCATCCGGCGAACACCGCGGCGATCCTCTTAGACGGCGTCACGGTCGGCACGATCTCGACCGTGCATCCGGAGGTCGCGGCGGAGATCGACAAAAAGGCTGCGCTTGTAACGCTGGAGCTCGACATGGACACGCTTGCAGAGATCGCACCCGGCGAGCTGCACTACCGCGAGGCGTCGCGCTTCCCCGGCATCGACATCGACCTGTCGTTCGTCGTGGACAAAAACGCCACGTTTGCCGACGTCACCGGTCCGTTCTATGCGGATCGCGATGAAACGCTTGCGGGCATTTCGCTGGTCGATATCTACGAAGCGGACGTCAAGAGCATGACGGTCCGGCTGTCGTTCGTGTCGCCGGTCAAGACGCTCCAGAAGGCCGAGGTGCAGGCGTACATCGACCGCATCCTTGCCGTTCTTGCGGAAAAGAACATCCGTCTGCGTACAGTATAAAGGAGGCAAAAAATGGCATTCAACGTAGCAAAGGTCACCGACGATCTCGTGAAATGGCTCAACGACTGGTTCGATGAAAACGGTCCCGGCTGCAACGCCGTGATCGGCATCTCCGGCGGCAAGGACAGCTCGGTTACGGCTGCGCTGTGCGTTCGCGCTCTCGGCGCGGATCGTGTCATCGGCGTTCTGATGCCGAACGGCGAGCAGTACGACATCAATGTTTCCGAAGCGCTTGTGAAGCATCTCGGCATCCGCTCCTATGTCGTCAACATCAAGGACGCGTACGACGGCGTCGTGAACGCGGCGAAGGCGGCGGGCGTGGAGCTTTCCAATCAGTCCTATATCAATCTTGCGCCGCGCATCCGCATGAGCACGCTGTACGCGGTCTCGCAGTCGTATAACGGCCGCGTGATCAACACCTGCAACCTCAGTGAGGACTGGGTCGGTTATTCCACGCGCTACGGCGATTCCGTCGGCGACGTGTGCCCGCTGGGCAAGCTGACCGTCGCCGAGGTCAAGGAGATGGGAACGTACCTGGGGCTTCCCGACATGTTCGTGCACAAGGTTCCGAGCGACGGGCTCTGCGGCAAGACGGACGAGGACAACCTCGGCTTCACCTACGCCGTGCTCGACCGCTACATCCGCACCGGCGAGATAGACGATCCGGAGACGAAGGCGCTGATCGACCGCAAGCACAAGGCGAACCTGTTCAAGCTGGAGCTGATGCAGACCTTCCGGTACGACCCGAACGCGGAAGAATGACGGTGAAGGAACACGAACCGGTCCGTTCGATCGCAAAAGCGTGTACGATCCTGGACCTTCTGACCGAAGCGAAGCGGCCGCTGTCGCTCGGCGAGCTGACGCAGGCCACCGGCTGGGCAAAGAGCACGGTCTACGGACTTTTAACGTCGATGCGAGGCTGTAATCTTGTGGAACAGGAGCCGGACAGCGGGCGCTATGCGCTCGGCGTGCGCCTGTTCGAGTACGGCAGCGCGGTGAGCTCCACGCGCAATATCATCTCGCTTGCAAAGGCGCCGATGGAACGGCTCGTGAAGGCCGCCGGCGAATCCGCGTCGCTGTCGATGCTCGACCGCGGCGAGGCGCTGGTTTTGACGCACGCGGAGGCGGATTCCGGCTTTCACATCGTGTCCGAGACCGGCGCGCACCTGCCGTCGTTCGCCACGGCGCAGGGTAAGATCCTGCTGTCCGGGCAGTCGGACGCCGCCGTTCGCCGCATCTTCGAGACGAAGGCGCAGCCGTTCACGCCGCACACGGTCGCGGACGCGGACACGCTGCTCACCGAGCTTCGGACGGTACGCGAAACCGGCTTTGCGATCGAAAACGGCGAGTTCAGGATCGGCGTCCGCGGCGTCGCCGCACCGATCAGGGACCACACCGGCGCGATCCGGTACGCGATCGGGCTTATCGGCATGTTCCGCCGTGTCGATTCGGACGAATTCCGCGCTGCGACCGCCGAGGTCCGAAAGGCCGCCGCCGCGATCTCCGACGCGCTCGGATACCGAACGCATTGAACATCCTGCCTCTCTTGCGCAAGGGGACACGAAGCGAATCCAAAGGGACTGCCGTCACGGCAGTCCTTTTTGTTTTCCCGTTTATGGGATTGCAAGACGGGCGGCAAGGTGGTACAATGGCATCAGAGGAAGCACCTATGGACCTTGATCGCATCATCCGAAACGGACAGATCTATGACGGCAGCGGGGCGGCGCCGTATTGCGCCGACGTCGGGATCGTCGGCAGAACGATCGCCGCGATCGGCGACCTTTCGGCATCGAACGCAAAGCATGTGACCGACGCGGCGGGCAGAGCCGTCACGCCGGGCTTTGTCGACGCGCACCGCCACGCGGACACCGCGATCTTACGCGAAGGCTTCGGGGCGGCGGAGCTCAACCAGGGCCTTACGACGATCATCAACGGCAACTGCGGCATGAGCGCCGCGCCGGTGTCCGGTCCGCACGCGGACGCGATCGCATCGTATCTCTATCCGGTTACGGGCGATCTCGGCGGTATCCCGGTCGAACGCCTTTCGGACTATCTGAACGCGCTTTCCGCACGTCCACTGCCGCTGCATACGGGCATGCTCGCGGGGCTCGGCACGGTCCGCGCCGCCGTTGCGGGCTTTCAAAAGACACTTTCTGACGACGATTTCCGCGCGATCCGTGCGCTTCTCGATCGCACGCTGTCCGAAGGCGCGCTCGGCGTGTCGCTGGGGCTCGGCTACGCGCCGGAATGCTTTTTCGATACGGCGGGGCTCATTCGCGCGCTCGAACCGATCCGTAATACGAACGTCACGCTGTCGGTACATATGCGCTCGGAATCCATGAATCTTTTGCCGTCGATCGACGAAGCGCTGGTGCTTGCAAAGGCGCTTCGCGTACCGCTGCAGATCAGCCACCTGAAGGCGGTCGGACGCGCACGGTGGGGCACGCTCGTCTATGAAGCGCTCGATAAGATCCGAACAGCGCGGGAGGACGGATTGGACGTACAGTGCGACGCGTACCCGTACACCGCGGGCAGCACGCAGCTTCTGCACGTTCTGCCGCCGGAGTTTCTGGAGGGCGGGACGGAGGCGATCGCGGCGCGGCTTGTCGATCCGGACGCGCAGCGCGTACTCCGGGAACGATTCCTCAACGGCACGGATTACGACAACTACGCCATGCTTCTCGGCTGGGAGAACATCGAGATCTCCTCAGTGCGCCTTGATGCGGACAAGCCGTTTGTCGGCAAAACCGTCGCCGAGGCCGCGGGCGACGCGGAGCCGTGGCGCTTTTGCGCCGAGCTGCTGTCGCGCAATCGCTGCGCGGTCACGATGATCGACAAACTCACCGCGGAGGACGACATCGCGGCGATCTATCGCGCGCCGTTTTCGTATGTGATCTCGGACGCGACGTACCCGAGGGACGGCATTCCGCACCCACGCGTCTATGGGACCTGCGTACACATCCTCGAACGGTTTGTGCGCGAACGCGGCACGCTCTCGCTTGCGGAGGCGATCCGGAAGATGACGCGCATGCCCGCCGACCGGTACGGGCTCAAAACAAAGGGCCGCGTTGCCGTCGGCGCGGACGCGGACCTTCTGGTATTCGATCCGGAACGCGTGCACGCGCGTGCGACATTTCAGGACCCCGCGCAGCTTTGCGAGGGGATCGACACGGTACTCATCAACGGCGTCGCCGCGATCGAACACGGCAAACGGACAGGCAATCGGAACGGAACGGTTTTGGAACGGAGGACCATATGAAACACGAAAATCAGAAATGCAAGATTTTGGTGATCCGCGAGCTGCTGCTTGACACGGACGAGCTGCATCCGCTGACCGTCGCGGACTTCATCCGCGAGCTGAAATCGCGAGGGATCGCCGCCGAGCGCAAGAGCGTCGCGGACGACCTTCTGGCGCTTTCGGACTACGGCATGGACATCGAATCGGTCGCGGTCGGCAAGCGCAAGGGCTATTATCTGGCGTCGCGCATGTTCGAGCCGGCGGAACTCAAGATGCTGGTCGACAGCGTGCAGGCGGCAAAGTTTTTGTCGCCGAAAAAGACGCGGCGGCTGATCAAAAAGCTCGCCGCGCTGTCGAGCCGCAGCGAGGCGGATCTTCTGAAACGGCAGCTCTACGTGTCCGATCACGGCAAGACCGAGAACGAATCCGTGTTCTATAACATCGACGCCATCCACGGCGCGATCGGCGAGGACCGCGAGATCACGTTCCTGTACTGGCAGTACGATCTCAACAAAAAGCGCGTCCCGCGTAAGAGCGGCGCGCGCTACTGCGTCAGCCCGTTCGCGCTGGTCTGGGACGACGAGTTCTACTATCTGATCGGCTATGACGCGGCGGACGAGCGCATCAAGCACTACCGCGTCGACAAGATGAACCGCATCGCGATCGGCGACACGGCGCGCAGGGGCAAGGACGCCTTTGCCGCGATCGACATGTCCGAATACACAAGCTGCAACTTCTCCATGTTCGCGGGCAGGGAGGAGGACGTCGTGCTCGACTGCGACGCGTCCGTGATCGGTGTGATCGTGGACCGCTTCGGGACCGGCGTTTCCGTGCATCCGGAGGGCGATCGTTTCCGTGCATTCGTGCGGGTCGCCGTGTCGGAGCAGTTTTTCGGCTGGGTCACGGCGTTGGGCGGCGCGGTGCGCATCGTCTCGCCGGCGCCGGTCAGAACGCAGTATCTTGCGCTTTTGGACCGTGTGAGAGCGGAACAGGCATAAAACAGGCATAACAAAAGAGGGCGCCGCAGTCGACGCCCTCTTTGTATGGTTCGGGTTATGCTTCCTCAGGCTTCTTGCCGAACGCCTCGAATGTCTCCGGATCCGTGACCCTGAGATACTCGATCGCAGTGACGGCGCGCACGGCCTTTTTGCCGTCGTCGTCCAGTGCCGTAAAGCGCTCCAGAAGCTCGCGCTTTTCGCCGTCCAGAAACAGGAGGTCCTGACCGTCGACCGGCTTGATGTCCAACACTTTGCAGATCTGCATGATCGTCTCAAACGAAGTCCCGCCGATCCCCTTCTGCAGCGCGGTCACGATCGTTGACTGCGGCACGCCGATGTACATCGAAAACTGCCGTACGCTGCGAAACTGTTTTTTGATCTCCGTCTTGATCAGTTTGGTCAGTTCATCCATTTCATACACCTCCACATTCTGTATATTACCATGGTATTCGACACTCTGTCAATATAAAATATATTATTTGACGGGAATCGGAAAAGAACAATTGCGAACAAACGGCCTGTCGCTTGTTTTCTTTGCCTTTCGTTCCGCATAAAGGAACCGACCCGCGCACATCCCGAAAAACCGGCCGGATCGCCGACAACAATCACGACCTTGACGCAGCATTCCGTATCCTGTATACTGAATATATCGACGCGGAAATGAAAACAGATTGTTCAACTGCTGGTTGATGGACTTCTCCCGCCGCGTCTGTTAGGATAAAGCCATGAGAAAGATCTTTCCGTTTCTGAAACCGTATAAGGGACCGCTGATCCTGACCGCCGTGCTGTGTCTCGTATGGACGCTGCAGGGGATGTTTTTGCCGTACCTGATGAGCCGCATCGTCGACGACGGCATTGCGACAGGCAATATGGGCGTGATCCTGAAGCTCGGCGCGCTGATGCTGGGGCTTGCGATCCTGTCGATGCTGTGCGCGCTGTGGACCAGCGCGATCAATGCAAAGATCTCGGCGGGTTTTTCGCACGATCTCACGCGCGGGATCTTCGACAAGGCGTCGGGACTCGGCTTCGAGGATTTCTCAAAGATCGGCACGGCCGGTCTTTTGACGCGCTCGACGCACGACGTGTCGACGATCTCGATGGCGTCGTCCATGTTCGTCAACGTCGTGGTGGTCGTACCGATCCTGATCGCGGGCGGCGTGCTGTTTGC
Source organism: Clostridiales bacterium (assembly GCA_918244965.1). Taxonomy (GTDB): domain Bacteria; phylum Bacillota; class Clostridia; order Christensenellales; family CAG-138; genus UBA3792. Next base: position 27,856 of record CAKJYC010000067.1, read on the forward strand.
GCTGCTGTCCGACCGCGTGCTTGCGCTGATCCTGCTGCTGGCAACGCCGGTCGCGTTTCTGATCCTGTTCCCGATCGTGCGGCATCTCGACAAGCTGTGGAAGCTGTCCGACGAATACATCGACGAGCAGAACCGCCTGATGCGCGAGCGGCTGTCCGGCATCCGCGTCATCCGCGCGTTCGACAAGGAGGCGCACGAGCACGGACGCATCGCGCATGCGACCGAGGAGATGGCGAAGTATATCATCCGCGCCAACGTCCGCGCAGGCTATGTGAACCCGCTGTGCATGCTGGTGCTGAACATGGCGACCGTCGTGATGCTGCTGGTCGGCGCAAACCGTCTGCAGGATCCCGCGCTGATGGAGGCGGGGCTCACGGCGGGCGGCATCATCGCCACGGTCCAGTACGTCGCGCTGATCCTGAACGGCGTCATGATGCTCAGCTGGACGGTCGTGTTCCTGCCGCACCTCAAGGTCTGCATCAACCGCGTGACCGAGGTGCTGGCGCTGCCGGACGAGCCCGCAGAGACGGGCGACGGCACGATCCTCGGCGGCGATCTCGTGCTCGAAAACGTCGGGTTTGCGTATCCGGACAGCGAGCTGAAAACGCTTTCCGGCGTCAGCCTTGCGGTGAAGGCGGGACAGACGGCGGCGATCATCGGCGGCACCGGCAGCGGCAAATCGACGCTTCTGAAGCTGCTGCTTGACTTTTATCCGCCGACCGAGGGCAGCATTTCGCTCGGCGGCAGGCCGTACGAGACGCTCGGACGCGGCTGCGTGCGCGACAACGTGTCCGCCGCGCTGCAGAAGGGCATGGTGTTCGAGGGGACGCTACTCGACAACGTGCGCATGGGCAACCCCGACGCGAGCGAGGACGACGTGAAAAACGCGCTCGACATCGCGCAGATGACGGAGTTTGTGCAATCGCACGAGGAGGGGCTTCAGTACCGTCTCGCCCAGTCCGGCGCAAACATTTCGGGCGGGCAGAAGCAGCGCATCAGCATCGCGCGAACGATCTTAAAGCCCGCGTCGGTCTACGTCTTTGACGACAGCTTTTCCGCGCTCGACTATCTCACCGAGAGCAAGCTCCGAAAGGCACTGAACCGCCATCTTGCGGGCAAAACGCAGATCATCATCACACAGCGCGCGGCGACCGCGATGCGGTGCGACGTCATCTTCGTCATCGAGCAGGGCAGCATCGTCGGCAGCGGCACGCATGCGGAGCTATTGCAATCGTGCACGGTCTATCGCGAGATCGTCCGTTCGCAGCTGGGAGGTGACGCCGCATGAAGCAGCAGAAAAAAGCGGCCTCCGGCAAGGTCATTTTCCGTATCCTGAAGGATACAAGGCCGATCGCGGGCTGGCTTGCGCTCGGCGCGTTCATCAGTCTCGTCTCCGTGGCGCTGTCGCTCGTCACGCCGGAGATTCTGCGCGCGCTGTCCGACCGGCTCTATAACTACTGGGAACCGGCGCATCTTCATCAGGAGGCCGTGCTCGACAATACCGCGTTCGGGCTCGAATGCCTGCTGCTGGCGGCCGCATATGCGGGAAGCTCGCTTGCGGCGATCGGCGAAATGCTGATCATGAACAACGTCGTGTCGAAGCACTTCACCTGCGCGATCCGCATCCGCATGAGCGACAAGATCCGCCGTCTGCCGGTGCGCTATGTCGACCAAACGCCGAACGGCGAGATCATCTCGCACATGACCGACGACGTGTCCATGATGGGCACGACGGTGCACAGCTTCCTCGAAACGGTCATCTCCGGCGTGCTGAAACTTTTGGGCATCATTGTACTGGTCTTCCTGCTGAATCCGATCCTTGCCTGCGCGGTCATCGTGTTCGTACCGCTGTCGCTGATCCTGTCGGCGAAGATCGCGGGCAAAAGCGAAAAGTATTACGCGACGGTGCGCAAGAAGAACGGCGAGCTGTACGCGCTGACCGAGGAGACGTTTACCGGCTTCGACACGGTCAAGGCGTTCCATCTGGAGAGCCGTCAGCGCGAGCGGCAGGCGGCGCTATGCGGCGACATGCGCGACGCGGCGCGCAAGGGCACGTTCCTTTCGTCGATCGTGCAGCCGATCGTGGCGCTGACCAACAACATCGCCTACATCGCGATCTGCATCCTCGGCGGCGTGTTCGTCGCCAACGGCTGGTTCGGCATGAGCATCGGCACCATCGTCGCGTTCGTGCTCTACGCCCGCATGTTCGCGGGTCCGCTGGAGAGCATCGCGCAGGGCTTCTCGATGCTGCAGAACACGATCGCGTCGGCCGACCGCGTCTATAAGATGCTCGACGAGGAGGAGATGACCGAGGCGACGGAGGAGACCGCGCCGAAGGGCGAGGGCAACGTACAGTTCGAGGACGTTGCGTTCTCCTACGATCCGAAGCAGCCTTTGATCAAGGACCTGACGATCAACGTGCACGCGGGCGAAAAGGTCGCCATCGTCGGCCCGACCGGCGGCGGCAAGACCACGATCGTCAACCTTCTCATGCGCTTTTATGACGTCGACGGCGGCAGGATCCTTGTCGACGGCAAGGATATCATGAAGATGCCCAGAAACGCGCTGCGCAGCGTGTTCTCGATGGTTCTGCAGGACACCTGGCTGTTCAGTGGCACGATCTACGACAACATTGCCTACGGCCGGCCCGATGCGACCGAGGACGAGGTGCACGAGGCCGCGAAGCGCGCGCACATCGACCGCTTCATCCGCTCGCTGCCGAAGGGCTACGACACCGTCATCAACGAGGAGACGACCAACATCTCCGGCGGACAGAAGCAGCTTCTGACGATCGCGCGCGCCTATCTTGCCAACCGTCCGATCCTGATCCTCGACGAGGCGACCTCAAACGTCGACACCCGCACCGAGATCCTGATCCAAAGAACGATGGACGATCTGATGCGCGATCGCACGAGCTTCGTCATCGCGCACCGGCTTTCCACGATCGTCGACGCGGACACGATCCTTGTCGTCAACAACGGCTCGATCGTGGAGCAGGGCACGCATAAGGACCTGCTCGCAAAGAACGGCTTCTATGCGGAGATCTACAATTCGCAGTACGAGCTTTTGAACTGAAAAAAACCGGCGTTTGCCGGTTTTTTTATGTCTGTGTCTGATTGCGCTGCAGCAGGGCTGCGGCAAGTTCTTCGGCAAGCGCACAGGAACGGATGTACCGTTCGTCCTCGCGGGACCCGTATTTGTTGCCGACCATGATCCATTCGCAGTATTCAAACAGGAGAAAGCAATCGAGCGTTTGCCGATAGTCCTCCCGGGCGATCCCGTGCGGCCGGACCAGGTTTTCGTAATAGTAGTCGATCGCGAAGCTGCGGTCCGCCTGCGTCAGGTAGAAATACGCGCCGTCCTCCTCGCGGCCGTGCGCGATCAGCCGGGCAAGGGATGCGGGGTACGGCAGCATGCCGCCGTATTCCCAGTCGATCAGCACCGCGCGCTCGCCGACCAGCAGATTGAAGGGCAGCAGATCGTCGTGACAAAGCGTGCGCGGCGTCGTCTGATAGAGCCGGACGAACTGCGCATACGCCTTTTCCAACTGCGCGGAGCCGAGGTATCGGCCGCGTCGCGTGACGTTTTCGAGCCCCTTGGAAAGCGTGACCGCCGCATCGTACAGATCCGCGCGCTCCCAGAACTCGTCCTGCATCGCGATCAGCGCGTCAAGCGCCTTTTTGAGCGCGTCGCGCGTACAGCGTTTCAGGTCCGTGCCCGGACAGTATTCCGTCAGAAAGAACGTATCGCCGCCGTATTCCGCAGCGCCCCAAAACGCCGGGACATACGGCTTTTTGTCGGGGAAAAACCGCCGGTAGATCTCGACCTCACAACCCTTTGCGCGCTTCAGAACCGCTTTGGCGCCGCCCGTATCGACGAGCCAGACAGCGTATTCGCTGCCATCCTCGTCGCAAAGAAACGGCGAAAGCATCTCCTCACGGATCCCGGACCATCCGAGCCGGTCAAGGACGCCGATCAGCTCCCGCGGCGTCGGTTTTTGCATTTCCTCCATCGTTATGTCCTCAACTCCCAGAACGCGACGGCGCTTGCCGCGGCGACGTTCAGCGAGTCCACGCCGTGCGCCATCGGGATCTTTACCGCATAATCGCAGGCCGCGATCGTCTCCCTGCTGAGCCCGTCGCCCTCCGTGCCGAGCACGATCGCAAGCCGTTCGCACGCTTTGAGACGCGGATCGTCCATCGAAAGCGAATCATCTATGAGCGCCATCGCGGCGGTCGTAAAGCCGCGTTCCTTGAGGAGCGAAAGCCCGTTCTGCGGCAAAACCGTCCACGGCACCTGAAAGATCGTGCCCATGCTCACACGCACCGCGCGCCGGTTCAGCGGATCGCAGCAGGTGGGGGAGAACAGCACCGCGTCGATGTTCAGCGCGGCGGCGCTGCGCACGATCGCGCCGAGATTTCCCGCATCCACGATCCCGTCCAGCACCGCGACGCGTCTTGCGTTCAGAAGCACCGCGTCCGGATCGGCCGGCGGCTTTCTTCGCATGGCGGCAAGCACGCCGCGCGTCAGCGCGTAGCCGGTCAAGGACTGCAGCAGCGCGCGCTCGCCGGTGTACACCGAAGCGTCGGGACAGCGCAAAAGGAGGTCCTTCGCGTCGCCCTCGATGTGCTTCTGCTCCATCAGAAACGACACGGGAACAAAGCCCGCGTCCAGCGCAAGCCGGATCACCTTCGGGCTTTCCGCAATGAACACGCCCTTTTCGGGCTCCAGACGGTTTCGGATCTGCGCCTCTGTGAGCCGCGCGTACACGTCGAGCGCGGGATCGTCGAGCGAATGCAGTGTAACGATATTTCCCATAAGATTACAGGTTCAGAATCAGGTCGGAATGCTGATCGACATACTGCATGAGAATTGTCAGCAAAGAGGGGTCAAAGTCATAATACGCGTTGTCCGTCTCCTGCCAGTTGTCAGATGCACTCGTCCCCGTCGCTTTTCGGAAATTGTCTGCGATCGCGTCGCCTCCGATCCTGCGGATTGCGGATTCCGTTTCTTCGTGCGTGGCGATCGGATCGCTGTCAAAATAGGCAGAATGTCCGCCGTTCTGCATCTCCGCGTCGTACCAAAAACAGATGACCGCATCACGCTGACATTCGTTCAGAGCAGCGGAATCGCGCACACAGATTTCGGTGATAAAACGATTCCATTGTATTGCCCGTTCGTTCATAGTCATTCCTTTCTGAGATAGGATCCGGCGCAGGGAGGCTTCCCCTTGAGGGGAAGCTGTCCCCGAAGGGGACTGATGAGGTGTCAGAGAAACGAAAGCAACACCTCATCCGGCTCGCTTCACGATCCACCTTCTCCTCAAGGAGAAGGCTTTGAACGCTGTCTGATAAAAATTGCCCCGCCAATACAGGCAGGGCGGTTGGTCCGTTGCTTATTGTTTATTTTCGAGGTAGTCGTTGAGCTCCTTGCACAGCTCGTCCGCGTCGATGCCGTGGACGGCGCAGGCCTCTTCGAGATTCTCAAAGTGTGACATCGCGCAGCCGAGGCAATGCATGCCGGATGCGATCAGAATGCCTGCGAGGTCCTCGTCGATCTCGATGATTTTACGGATGTTCATGTCCTTTGTGATCATGTCTTTTACTCCTTTGCTTGTTCGGTGCCCATAGTATACCAAGGTTTTCGCGGTTTTTCAACAGCGGATTGTGATATTTTGGTGACGCTTACACCCTTCGGAGGATCCTGAACCCGTTTGCGGGGACGGTCAGCGACAGCGTGCTGCGGGCATGGACCGTATTGCCGCACTCGTCCGTATACGTGCCGTTGAGTTCGGGCAGCGATTCGTTCGGTCCCTCGAAAAACAGCGCGGGGCTCAGCACCGCGCGTACCGGCGCGTCGGCGGCGTTTGCGAGCAGGATCAGCATCTCCTTTTCGCTCTCGCGGATCACGCAAAGGGTCTGCTTTCCGATCGCGGCGATGCGCGTGCTGCCGTTCTGAATCGCATCGCTGCCGTTGTGCAGCCGCATCAGCCTGCGCACCTGCTCGGTCAGCACCTTGTCCTCGTTTCCCCACGGGAACGTACCGCGGTTTAACGGGTCGGACATGCCGAGCATGCCCGCTTCGTCGCCGTAATAGATGCACGGCACGCCGGGCTGCACCGCCATCAGCGCGTAGCCGAGGAGCAGCCGCTTCGACGCGCGGGCCAGCGTTGCTTCGTCCGGATGGATCGCAAGCTGCTGCTTTCGCGAGAGCGTTCTTGCGTCGGGGATGCCGCACAGCGCGGTGCGCGTGCGCTCGGTGTCGTGCGAGCCCAAAAGGTTCAGACACGCGTCCATAAACGGCTTCGGATAGTCCTCCAAAAGCTGATTCTGCGTTTCGGCGTACCAGTAGGCGTCCTTTCGCCCGTTCAGAAACTCGATCGCGGGCTCGCGGAACCGGTAGTTCATCGGCGCGTCGAGCTCGTCGCCGTTGACGTAGCCGCGGCGGCCTTCGGGCCCGTATTTTGTGGCGCAGTTGTCCCAGACCTCGCCGATCAGCACCGCGTCGGGATCGGTCTCCTTGATCGAGCGGCGGATGCCGCGGATGAACGAATCGGGCAGCTCGTCCGCCACGTCAAGCCGCCAGCCGGACGCGCCGGCGGATAGCCACGTTTTCAGCACGCCGCCCTCGCCCTGGATGAACGCCGTATAGCTCGGCTCGGTCTCCTCGACGTCGGGCAGGGTCTCGAAGTTCCACCAGCACTCGTAGGTCTTGGGCCAGTCGTAGAACCGGTACCACCGATAGTAGGGCGAGTCCTTGCTCTCGCACGCGCCGTGCGTGCCGTAGCGTCCGTAGCGGTCGAAGTAAACCGAATCGTCGCCGGTGTGCGAGAACACGCCGTCGAGCACAATGCGGATACCGAACGCTCTTGCCGCGTCGCACAGCGCCCGAAAATCGTCGTTTGTGCCGAGGATCGGGTCGATCGTAAGGTAGTCCGCCGTGTTGTAGCGGTGGTTCGAGTGCGCGGAAAAGATCGGGTTCAGATAGAGACAGGTCACGCCGAGCGAGGCCAGATACGGCAGCTTTTCGCGGATGCCGCAAAGATCCCCGCCGAAGTAGTCGTCCGGATTGTAGTTCTTCGCCCCGCCGTGCGGCAGATAGAAGGGCATGTCGTTCCAGTTCTGATGCGCAAAGACCGACCGTCCCGTTGCCCGGCAGGCTTCGATCGCGCGGTCGAACCGCGCGCGGTCGGCGCAATAGAAGCGGTCGGGGAAGATCTGATACACGACGGCGTGCCGGAACCATTCGGGCGTTTGGAATGCGCCGTCATAGACGGTCAGCCCGTAGGTCTGCGGCGTATCGGCAAAGCGCGCACGTCCGCTTTCCGCGCCGAAATAGCGGCCGTTGATGCGAAAGCCGTAGCCCATGCGGCACGGCGTCTGCGGCGCGCAGAACGTCACGTGATATGCGCTGCCGTCCCATTGCATCGGGACGGTCCTCGGCCCGTCCGGCAGATACAGCAAAAGCTCGACCATGGCGCTGGGCATGCCGTCGATGCGAAGACGGACCGGTTCGTTGGTTCGGACTGCGCCGAACGGTGCTTTATAATGCGGATCCCGCGAATGATAATACCAATTCATGCCCCTATTATACGCGCAGCCGTCTCATATTGCAACCCGAATCTTGTCGCGGGGCGCTTCGGGAGCGTTTCTTTTCACAGAACGTTTATAAATCCCGTGTCACATTTTTACGCGCCGATGCGTCTTTATCAGTCAGGAGGAGGGCGGGATCTTTGCGGTTTTTTATGAAAAACCGATTAAGCGCCGAAAATCCGATAGGATTTTACAACTCGGATACAACTTTGTGACATCTCGGCTTTATCTTGTTCTTGTAGACCGGATCGGGACGGAATTACAACTCGATTACAAGTCGGTAACAACTGATTCAAACGGATCCGGCAGAATGAAAACCGGAGGGAGTCACGAAAGCCTCTCCTTTCAAAAGCTTTCCCCTTGAGGAGGCGCAGCGCGGGTCGAACAGAGAGCAGAAGGAGCAGCAGACGCTGTCGCAGCGGCGGATCTCGCTGCCGGCCGCGATCGCGGTCATCATCATCCTGATCGCCGTCATCGTCATCGCCCGCGTGATGAAGCTGAAATAACCTCCCCGCACCCCGTATCACCGTAAACAGCAGACGCCCCGCGATCCGGCGGGGCGTCTGTGTATGTTGATGTCGATTGCTCAATAGCGGCGCCGCGCACAGCGGCAGGAAGGCGCGCTGCGGCCGTTCCTGATCGCCTGCACGATTTCGAGGCACTCGCCGAAGCGCTGGTAGTGCACGACCTCGCGCTCGCGCAAGAAGTACAGCGGCTCGATGATCTGACTGTTTGTCGTCATGTTCATCAGATGCTCGTAGGTGGCGCGGGCTTTCTGCTCGGCCGCCATGTCCTCGGAAAGGTCCGCGATCGGGTCGCCGGTGCAGGCGATGTACGCGGTCGTAAACGGCACGCCGTTCGGATCGGCGGGGAAGACGCCGCCGGAATGCATGACGTAGTAGCCGTCCAGCCCCGCGGCGGAAAGCTCCTCCAGCGTTGCGCCCTGCATGCATTGCGTGATCATCGTCGCGATCATCTCCCAGTGGGCGATCTCCTCGGTCCCGATGTCGGTCAGCGTCGCGCGAACGCGGTCGTCCGGCATGGAGTAGCGCTGCGTCAGGTAGCGAATGCCTGCGCCGAGCTCGGAATCCGGGCCGCCGTACTGGGCCATCAGGAGCTTTGCCATCCGCGGGTCGGGGCGGGTGATGCGAACGGGGTATTCCAGTCGTTTTTCATAAATCCACATATTGCTGCCTCCTTAATACTGCCACGGCCATTTCTGGTAGACCCAGCTTCCGGCGTCGTGCGTACTGTTGCCGAAGTTTTCGAGCGGGCCGTAATTCTCCGTGTACTCCGCGCACAGACGGTTGAGCGCTGCGGCGTAGCTGTTGAAATCGTTCTTCGCGTCGAGGTCTTCGGGATGGGTGTCGAGATAGAGCTGCAGCTCCACGCAGGCAAAGCGCGCTTCGCCGATCTTATTCAGAAGCGCCTGTTCGGAACGGTCGTTCATACGTTCGCCTCCCTGTTTCTGCAAGTCGGATATTCGGAGACCAGCTCCGGAAAAAGCGTGCCGCGGGACAGCGCTTCACACGGACAGAAGCCCGCACGGTACGCTTGAGACGGAAAGTAAGCGGTCGCCAGCGGGCAGCCGTTGCCGCCGGTCATCATGCCGCAGGGGTTCGCGCTTGCGACGCCGCCTGCCGGGATGACGTTTTCGACCGCGGTAGGATCGACGGCGGGCGCGCCGCTTTCAAAGCAGCAGCCGCCGTTTGCATAAGAACGTTGCATCGTAACTTCCTCCTTGGTTCTTTACTGCCATCGTATGAAATCCGGCCGAAAAGGGTGCGTCCAAAGGCGCGGCGGACGACCGGTGCCCACGCTGCAGCACGGCATACCGGGATCCCTCTCTTTGAGGATCCTCCCGCCGTTGTCCGATTGCGCGCGGCGGTTCTTGATCGCAATCCGTGCGCATACACTGTCGCAAAGAAACGGAGGTCGGGAATGGAAGAACGGGGACTGCTCCCGATCGGAAGGGAGAAAAGGACAATGGCGCGGCTGCTGTTTTCGGAGCTGAAATGCAGGGAGGTCATCAACGTTTGTACGGGCGAGCGCTACGGAAATGTGTGCGATCTGGCGTTCGATCCGTGTTCGGGCGAGGTGCTGGCGATCATCGTGCCGGGCGCGTCGCGCATGTTCGGGCTTCTGAAGGGCAAGGAGGGCATGGCGATCCCGTTCCCGAAGATCAAAAAGCTGGGCGAGGACGTGATCCTCGTCGAGCTGCCGTAAGCGCGGGAATCTTGAACAATCCGTAAATTCGGGGGCGGAGGGGGAGCGGATCGTCCTGCGGTATGCTATACTATTCTAAATACGTATGGCATAAGAAAGGACAAGCCTATGAAATGCAGATATTGCGGAGGGACCGACAGCAAGGTCATCGACTCGCGCCCGAATGAGGATTACAGCGCGATCCGTCGGCGCAGGGAATGCATCGGCTGCGGACGCAGGTTCACGACATGGGAGCGGATCGAGGAGAACCCGGTCATGGTCGTCAAGCGCGACGGTCGGCGCGAACCGTTCGAGCGCGAAAAGGTCGCGGCGGGCATCCGCAAGGCGTGCGAGAAGCGTCCGATCCCTGCGGACGTGCAGAACCGTCTCGTCGACGAGATCGCCCGCGAGATCAACAACTCGCTTGATTCCGAGGTCACGACCGAGGCGATCGGCGAGCTGGTCATGAAGAAGCTCAAGGACGTGGACGAGGTCGCCTACGTGCGCTTTGCGTCCGTCTACCGCGAGTTCAAGGACACGCAGACCTTCCTACAGGAGCTGCAGCGGCTGCTGGACGAAAAATGACGCGCGAAGAGTTTCTGAGCATCTACCGTTCCATCGTTCCTGCGCACGGCTATCGCGAGAACAACGGCGTCGGCATCTATACGATCCCGGCGTTTTCGGCGTTTCCGGAGATCGACCACGGCTTTTCGGCACGCACGGGCGGCGTCTCGCAGGGCTGTTTTTCGTCGCTGAACCTGAGCTTTACGCGGCCGGAGCAGCGCGAGAACGTGATGGAAAACTACCGCATCTTCTGCGACGCGGCGAACATTCCGCTCGAAAGCATGGTGATGGACAACTACGAGCACGGCACGACGGTGCTGTGCGTCAACCGGTTCGACGTGCGGCGCGGCTATGACCGGCCGCCGCTGCCCGCGTGCGACGGGCTTGTGACCGACGATCCGGAGGTCACGCTGATCACCGGACATGCCGACTGCATGGCGTTCTATTTCTACGATCCGAAGAGAAAGTGCATCGGCCTCTGCCACGCGGGCTGGCGCGGCGCGCTGGACCGCATCGGCTGCGAGGTCATCAAAACGATGCAGACCGCCTGCGGCTCGGACCCGAAGGATATCGTCTGCGGCGTGGGACCGTCCATCTGCCCGAAGTGCTTCGAGGTCGGCGACGACGTGGCGGACATGTTCGAGATCGCCTTCCCGCAGTGTACCTTACGCGGCGTGAACGACCGCGGCAAGGCGACGGTCGATCTCTGGCAGGTCGCGACGGCGCAGTTTTTGGAGTGCGGCGTGATTCCGGAGCACATCCACCTGATGGGCGTCTGCACATACGAGGACGAGCGGCTGTATTCGCACCGGCGCGACAAGGGCCGCACCGGCGGCATGGCGGCGTTTCTGCGGCTGACGCCGCAGGAATGAAGGAATGAAGAATGAAGAAATGAAGGAAGGCTTTTCGGTACAAAGCCTTCTTTTTTTATCGGAATCCGGCATTGTGCGCAGATTCGTTCGCAAGACGGTTGACAAGCGGGGCGGAAAAGTGTAAAATTCATAGGATTTCATTCGGAAACATGAGGAGTAACAAATGAGCAAATCGAAAAGAAGCCAAATCGGCAAAAAGAAGCAGATCCGCAACATTCTGATCCTTGCGGCGGTCGTGATCGTGATCGCGGCGGCGATCTTCCTGTATATCGCGCTGCAGAAGGACGGCGCGGGTATGAACTGCTTCCAGCGCAACGCAACTGCGGCAAGCGCGAACAGCGTCAGAGCATCCATGGCGGAATACCGCATTGCGTTCGATTCGACCGTTTCCAACAGCTACACCACCAACTATTCGGATGCGGAGATCCGCACGCTTCAGGAGAACGCCGCAAAGAGCGTGCTGCTGCAGAAGGTTTACCGGAACCAGGCGAAGAAGCTCGGTCTGTCCCTGACCGACGAGCAGACCGCGAAGTGCAGGGAGTCCGCACAGGCGCAGGTCGACAGCATCGAAGCATATCTCGCGCAGTATCTGAATCAGCAGGGCAACTATTCCAAGAGCGCCCTCGAAAATCAGCTGACCAGCTATTATCAGCAGCTCGGCATGAGCAAAACCGAGTATTATGAGCTGCTGAAGAACAGCATGGAAGCGGATTACTACCGTCAGGCGATCGAAGCGTACTACGCGGGCAGCGAAGAGAAGATCGACGAGGCTGAGCTGGCTGCGTTCTACCGCAAGACCGTTGAAAAGTTGATGTACACAACGGGCGAGGACGGCACGAAGACGGCGACCTATTCGGACGGCGATTTCTGGAACACGCTGCTGTATTATCAGTACGGCTTGACGAGCGCGCCGATGCTGTACGTGCCGGAAGGCTTCATCTATATTGATTTCATCCGGATCGAAGCGGATTCGGCTGCAGACGCTGTGAAGATCGTCACGGAGGTCACCGAAGGTGAACGCTCCTTCGATGAACTGATGAATTCCGACGAAAACAAGGATCCGTTCAAGACGCTGCTGCGGGCGCCGTATCCGATCAGCGAGCACGACCATTCCGCACTGTTTACGTCGGATGAAGTGTACAATCTGGCGGCAGCGCTTGAGGTCGGCGAGATCGGCTGGTTCTACGAGGAGCCCAAGACGTCGGAGGACGGCACCACGACCGCAACCGCGTATCTGTTCCGCCGCGCGAAGGGCACGATGTGCATGGACGGCGAAACCGGCATCATCGACATCAACTATTTCCCGGATATTCACTACCTGATGGAGAACGAATACCGCCTCGACAAGTGGCTCGGCGAGATCAGGTATGAGGATGCGATGTATGCGTATAAAGGAGCGCTCGGATGAAGCAGGGCACCATTCGCATCGTTTGCTGGATCCTTGCGGGACTGATGCTGCTGGGCGTCGTCGGCGCCATCATCGGCCTTGCAGTATAAACACGGAATCACATGAAAAAGCGCTCTCGTCCGAGGGCGCTTTCTTTCTGCGAAAAGATGCAATCTGCGATTGACGGCGGGCGAAAAACGCGGTACAATAACGGATGTAAAATACACCATGGAGGTACAGTTACATGATCAAAAAGTGGGTTTGCACCGTTTGCGGTTACGTTCACGAGGGCGCAACGCCGCCGCAGGAATGCCCGGTCTGCCATCAGCCGGCGTTCAAGTTCAAGGAAGTGCAGGAAGAGGTCGTCTGGGCGGCCGAGCATGTCGTCGGCGTCGCAAAGGGCGTTCCGGAGGATATCATCGAGGATCTGCGCGCCAACTTCCAGGGCGAATGCACCGAGGTCGGCATGTACCTCGCCATGGCGCGCGTCGCGCACCGCGAGGGCTATCCGGAGATCGGTCTCTATTGGGAAAAGGCCGCGTTTGAAGAGGCCGAGCATGCGGCAAAGTTCGCAGAGCTCCTGGGCGAAGTTGTGACCGATTCGACCAAGAAGAACCTCGAAATGCGTGTGGACGCCGAGCACGGCGCAACCGCGGGCAAGACGGACCTTGCAAAGCGCGCAAAGGCGCTGGGTCTTGACGCCATCCACGACACCGTCCATGAGATGGCGCGCGACGAAGCAAGACACGGCAAGGCGCTGAAGGGCCTCCTTGAGAGATATTTCAAATAAGCTGTGATGAGATTCTGCGCATCTGCGCAGGATCTCTTTTTTATGGCTTTTTACAGCAGAGGGGGACGGACAATGCTTTCGCACCGCATGAAAACGCTGATGGGGATGATCCGGCGGCGGGAATTCGGGAAGATCTGCAAAAAGACCCTGGTGTATGTGCCGCAGAGGCTGTATATGCATTCTGCGATCCGCCGGGACAAGCGCTTCGGCGGGATCTCGGTGAACAGGAGGATCCCGACAAGGTACCCGGAGAAGGGCGCGTACGCCACCATGAGCTCCGACTATCGCTGCCTGAAGCGTGTGTTCCGCGAGGTGCCGCTGCAGCCGGACGACGTGTTCGTGGACGTGGGCTGCGGCGAGGGCCGCGTGCTGACGTACCTGTACGCGAAAGGCTTCCGGGGCAAGGAGATCGGGATCGAGCTGGATGAAACGGTGGCGAACACGGCGGCGCAGCGCACGGCCTCGTGCCCGAACGTCACGGTTCGCTGCGGCAGCGTGCTGGAGCAGGGCGATCTGCTCAGGGACGCGACGGCGGTTTATCTGTTCAATCCGTTTTCCCGCAGCGTTGTGCACGCGTTTGTCGAGCTGCTGGAATCCGTCTGTACAAAGCCGGTGCGCTTCTATTACCTGAATTGCATGTATGTGAGCGAACTGGAGAGCGACGGGCGGTGGGACTGCCTCGTGAAGGGCGAGGTCCGGCGCATCGGCTCTCGTCCGATGGCGTATTCCATCCATGTGCTTCGCTGCGAAAAGGAATGACGGCGCGGGAACTCGCTTTTGAGAGACGTTTATCAGGAAACGGAAAGGAGAAATCACATGGACTTTGTCATCAAACTGCTGGTTGAGATCGTGATCGGCGGATTGTGCGGCTTTGCGGCGAGCAAGCTGCTGAAGGTCGGGAACAAGAGCATCCTGTTCTACATCATCGTCGGCGTGATCGGCGGTGCGGTCGGCGGCGCGCTCGGCAGCCTGATACCGGTCGGCAGCGGCTGGGTGTTCGGCGTCATCCTCGCGATCGTCGGCTCCTGCCTGGTCGTGTGGCTGTACAAGAAGCTGTTCAAGAAGTGATGAAGGAGATCGTTATGAAGAAGCTGCTGATCGTCGGGATCGCCCTGTTGCTGCTGCCGCTGTTCGGCTGCGGGAAAGAGAAGGGACCGGTCGTCGTCGTCCACTGCGACGGCTGCGGCAAAGCGCTCGAATACCCGGCCGATTCCAACGTGACCGAGGACTGGATCATCCTTTGCGACGACTGCAGCGCAAAGGTCGATCGGGACTGATAAACGAAAACACGGGAGGGGAAGGACGGCCTTCCCTCTTTTGCGCAATAGCCCTGCGTATTGCCGCGCGACGGCGGTTTTACGGACGCGTAATCCGGACCGGCGCGGGTGGACGCGCGCAAAGAACGGCGCTATACTGTAAGCAACAAAAAGAGCCCCGACAGGGGCGGATGAAGGAGGCGTCAAAGATGCTCGGTTGGTTGGCAGCAGGGTTTCTGGGCCTGGTCGCAGTGCTCGGATTTGTCGGCTGGCTCATCAGCAGAAGGAATGCGGAGGAGAAGACACGCGACGATGCGGAGAACGTCGCCGATCTTCGGGACCGCTTCAATCGCGCGCGCTACATGAATCAGGACGGCGAATGACGGGGATCGCGCAGAAAAAGCGTGACAAATGCCGAAAGGTATGATATACTGCATCTGTCCGGCAGGAAGCCGGGCGCACGGCGCTGAAGCGCCGTCAACGATTATTCCAAACAACTGCAAGCTATGAAGGCATGCGAAGCTCCTGTAGAAGCGGCGCATGCCTTTTGCGTGGAGAAAGGGGCAACAATGAACAAAAACGTACGAAATCTGGTCTTTGCAGCGCTGTGTCTGGCGCTGTGCATGGTGCTTCCGCTGCTGACGGGGCAGATCCCGCAGATCGGCAGCATGCTGTGCCCGATGCACATTCCCGTCCTGCTGTGCGGCTTCATCTGCGGCTGGCCTTGGGGACTTGCGGTCGGCGCGATCGCGCCGATCATGCGCGCGCTGATCTTCGGCATGCCGCCGCTGTTCCCGACCGCTGCTGCGATGGCGTTCGAGCTTGCGACATACGGCGCGATCAGCGGGCTGATGTACCGCGTGCTGCCCAAAAAGCCGTGGAGCGTCTTTGCCGCGCTGCTCATCGCGATGCTCGCCGGGCGGCTCGTCTGGGGCGCGGCGATGTACATCATGCTCGGCGCGCAGAGCAAGGCGTTCACGCTGGAAATGTTCCTTGCCGGCGCGTTTGTCAACGCGTGGCCGGGCATCATCCTGCATGTCGTGCTGATCCCGCCGATCGTGCTTGCGCTGAACAAGGCGGGGCTGGTCGACGACCGACTGCAATAAACGGTTTGCGACGTCCGAAGGGGGCTGTCCGGAATGTCCGGCAGCCCCTTTTCTGATACCTGCGGATTGACAGCGGGAGGAATCGCGCGTATCATTAGAGTACATCATCAGGAAGCGAGGAACGAATATGCCCTGCACAACCGTACTGGTCGGCCGAAAAGCCGCAAACGACAACTCCACCATGATCGCGCGCACCGACGACGGACACTTCGACGTCAAAAAGCTGATCGTCGTCGAGCCGAAGGATCAGAAAAAGACCTATACCTCGGTCGGCGGCCATCTGACGATCGCGCTTCCGGACGATCCGCTGCGCTATACGGCGTGTCCGAGCGTCGACCCGAAGGACGGCGTTTGGGCGGCGACCGGCATCAACGCGGCGAACGTCGGCATGACGGCGACGGAGACGATCACCTCGAACCCGCGCGTGCTCGCGGCGGATCCGCTCGTGACGTACCGGAAGGCGAAAACCAGGCGGGAAAAGGACGTCCCCGGCGGCATCGGCGAGGAGGATCTCGTCGTGCTCGTGCTGCCGTACATTCGCTCCGCGCGCGAGGGCGTGCTGCGGCTTGCGTCGCTTCTGGAACAGTATGGGACCTATGAATCCAACGGGATCGCGTTCAACGACGAACATGAGATCTGGTGGATGGAGACGATCGGCGGGCATCACTGGATAGCGAAGCGCGTCCCGGACGATGTCGTGGTCATCATGCCCAACCAGTTCGGCATGGACAGCTTCGACTTTGACGACGCGTTCGGCAAGCAGGAGGCGCATCTGTGCTCGAAGGACCTTCGTGCATTCATCGAGACATACCGTCTTGACTGCAATCAGGACGGCGCGTTCAACCCGCGGCTCGTATTCGGCTCGCATTCCGATCAGGATCATGTCTACAACACGCCGCGCGCGTGGTACATGGGCCGGTATCTGGCGCCGCGTCGGTATCGCTGGGATGGGCCGGACGCCGATTTCACGCCCGAAAGCGACGACATTCCGTGGAGCTTTGTGCCGGAGCGCAAGGTCGCGGTCGAGGAGGTCAAGGCGCTGCTGAGCTCGAACTATCAGGGGACGCCCTTCGATCCGTATCTGAACCGTGACACGGGCGTGCGCGGCAAGTACCGCTCGATCGGCATCAACCGCACCGGCGTAACGTCCGTCTGCCAGATCCGGCCCGACGCGCCGGACTGCTGCAAGGGCCTCGAATGGATCTGCTTCGGCTCGACGACGTTTGACGCGCTGTTGCCGGTCTATCCGAACGTGCCGCGGATGCCGAAGTACCTGTCCGGCGTGACGCTCGACGCATCGACGGAGAATTTCTACTGGGGCAGCCGGCTCATCGGCGCGATGGCGGATCACAGCTACAATCAGTGCGTGCAGATCGTGACGCGCTATCAGAACGCGGTGCTGACCGAGGGCCGCAGGCTCGTGCTCGAATACGACCGAAGGATCGCCGAAACGGGCGACGCGTCGCTCTGCGTCGAGGCGAACGAAAAGCTCGCGGCCATGGCGAAGGAAAAGACCGACAGGGCGCTGACCGAGGTGCTGCACCAGTCCAGCGTCACCATGAAGAACGGCTACAACCGCGCGGACAATTGAGCGCGAAAGGAATGCTTTGACGGCGCGCGCCGCGGTGTGGTATACTGATAACGTACAAATGTGCGGGGGAACGCCGTCATTTTTCAAAATAATCCGCACAATTCGCACGTTTGAAACATTTGTGTGACATTTTGTCCGCATTTGGATGTTACAATTTTCCCATAATAAGGAAAACGGAGGATGGGAGAATGATCAAAATCTTAATCGTAGACGACGAGGAGCCGATCGCAAACCTGATCCGCATGAATCTCACACGGCAGGGATATGTCTGCACCTGCGCCTATGACGGGCAGCAGGCGGCGGACCTTTTGGAGCAAAACCAGTTCGATCTCGTGCTGCTCGACATCATGCTGCCGAAATTCGACGGCTACGATCTGCTTGCCTTCATCCGGCCGATGGGGATCCCGGTGATCTTCCTGACGGCGAAGAGCGACCTGAACGACCGCGTGAAGGGGCTGAAGCTCGGCGCGGAGGACTATATCGTCAAGCCGTTCGAGATCGTGGAGCTTCTGGCCCGCATCGAGGTGGTACTGCGCCGGTTCAACAAGACGCAGGGCATCATCCAGTGCCTCGATCTTCTGATCGACCTCGACGCGCGCGAGGTCTGGCAGGACGGCAAGCGGGTCGACCTGACCCGCAAGGAATTCGATCTTCTCGTCATGCTGGTGCAGAACCCGAACACGGCGCTGTTCCGCGAGACGCTGTTCGAGAAGGTCTGGGAGACGGACTACATCGGCGAGACGCGCACGCTCGACAGCCATGTGCAGCGCCTGCGCCGCAAGCTCAACTGGCAGGACCGCATCCGCACGGTCCATAAGATCGGCTATCGGCTGGACATTCCGGAACTGCTATGAGGTTTGCGCTGAAAATCTGCATATGTACCGTTTTGATCGTAGCGCTGTTGTTCGGCGTGGCAGGACAGATCCTGATCGCGCGGAGTTTTGAAACGGCGCTGCGTTTTCGCGTACAGGCGGCGACGGCAGATTATTCGGCGCTTGCGTCCGCCATGGAGGCGGAGCTGTACGGCATCTACCTGTATTACAACACTGCGTCGCCCGAAATGTACGCAGAGATCCTGAAGCGCGCCGGCTCGAACCAGGGCGTGGAATCTCCCTGCGCGCTGTACGACACCGACGGAAACCTTCTGACGGCGAGCACGGGGGATTTCCCCGAAACGCTCGTGTTCACCGAGCTGCGCGTGCGCCGCTTTGCGTACCGGCTGATCAAGGACGGTCCGCGCACCCTGCTCGACACCGCGGGCTGCGTGTCGGTCGGCGGGCAGAACTATTACCTGTCCGTGCGCTATGATGCGAACGAGCTGATGCGGCTGCGCGAGGAGCAGATCCGCTCGGTCACGCTCCTGCATATCGTGACGGTCGCGGTCGCGACGGCGGCGATGCTGCTGCTGTCGTACTTCACGACAAAGCCGCTCCGGCGGCTGCAGCGCTTTACCGAGGTCATCGGCGGCGGCAACTATTCACGCCGCGCGCGCGTCACTACGCTCGACGAGATCGGCGATCTGACCGTCGCGTTCAACAACATGACCGGCGCGATCGAGCAGAAGGTCGAAGCGCTCGAATTGAACGCCAAGCAGCAGAAGGACTTCGTCGCGAGCTTTTCGCACGAGCTCAAGACGCCGATGACGTCGATCATCGGCTACGCGGATATGCTCCGCAGCACCGAGCTTGACGAGGAGGACGCGTTCATGGCGGCGAACTTCATCTTCTCGGAGGGCAAACGGCTTGAAGCCATGTCCTTAAAGCTCATGGACCTTGTCGTGCTCGACAAGAACGAATTCAAGCTGATCCGCGGCTATGCGCGGCGGGCGCTCGGCCACGTCGTCGCCGTCGTCACACCGATGCTCGAAAAGGCCGAGCTGACGCTGAACTACGATATCGAACAGCAGATCATCCTGTATGAAAAGGACCTGCTGCTGACGCTCGTTACAAACCTGATCGACAACGCGCGCAAGGCCAGCTCACCCGGCAAGACCGTTACGCTGTCCGGCCGCCGCGAGGCGGGACGCTACCGCATCTCGGTCAAAGACGAGGGCATCGGCATTCCCGCAGAGGAGATCTCACGCATCACCGAGGCGTTCTTCATGGTCGATAAATCCCGTTCGCGCGCGCAGCACGGCGCGGGGCTCGGCCTTGCCATCGGCAACCGCATTGCGCAGATCCACGGCAGCACGCTGCACTTTGAGAGCGAGGTCAACAAGGGCACGCTCGTGTGGTTCGACGTGCCGCTGTGGACAAAGGAGAGGGGAGGCGAGCAGAGATGAAGAAGCTGCGCCTGTTCCCGAACAGCGACCGCGTCACACGCACGCGCATCGTCTATATCGCGCTGACGGCGGGGACCGTCGCTGCCGCGCTGCTTCTGGTGCTTCTGAACCGCTGGATCTTCCGGCTCACCGAGGCGGGCCTGTACGACGATCCGAAGTACGAGGCGGTCAGCATCATCAGCGCGGACAGCATCGGCGAACCGCTGCCGCTTCCGACACGCGTTTCGCTGTATCTGCAGTGCGAACGGCAGGGCGACGAGCGCGCCGTCATGCCGGACGAGGCGGACGCCGACGCGATAACAGAGGAACTGATCAAGCTCTGGACCGACACGCTGCATCTGCACGCGCCGGACGGCAGGCTTGCATCCGGCGAGAGCGTCGACGCCGTTCTGCGCAAGAGCCGCTATACGGTCACGCTGCGCGATTTTTACAGCGACAAAAGCGGCGCGAAGCTGGCGCTGTGGTGCGCACAGGCGTATTATACGGCGAGCGGCGGGCGGACGTACTGTCTGTCGGTGCTGTTCGACAGCCGTACCTGCGAGGCGTACTTCCTGTCGTGCGCGCTGTATGAGAACGTTCGGACCGATCGGCGCACGGATACGCTCAAGCCGTTTCTGATCACCAACGGCTATGACGAAACGCTTGCCGGGCAGGCGGAGATCACGCCGACGGAACGCGGCTTCTTCGGCACGCTGACGCTGCCGGACGGATTGTCCGTTTCGATCGTCTATGCGGAGGGCGAACAGTACGAGATCACCTTCACGGAATGATCTCTTTGCTTCGATACCGTCTTGACCCGGACGCGGGGAACTGATACAATAAACGCAACATCAAAGCACGGAGGGGCACCGTGGACGGCAACGCAGTAGATCTTCAGCAGGTTTTCACCAACATGATCGGCGCCGTGGCCGTGATTCTTGTGATCGCGGCGTTCATCGGCGGCGGCAGACTGACAGCACGGCTTCTTACCGGCAATTCCCGATGGAAATACTCGCTCGTCGTCGGCGCGCTCGGCGGCGTGCTCGGCATCTACGGCACGATGGCCGGCGTTCCGCTCAACGGCGCGATCGTTTCGGTCCGCGACGTCGGCCCGATGTTTGCAGGCCTGACCGGCGGACCGGTCGGCGGACTCATTGCGGGCGTCATTGCGGGCACGCACCGGCTTCTGGTCGGGCTGCTCGATCCGGGCGCATCCGTGAATTCCAAGCTGGTCACGGCGTCCTGCGTCGCCGCAACGCTGGTGATCGGCCTGATGTGCGGATTCCTTTCCGTCAAGCACCATGAAAAACTGAAAAAGCCGTGGTGGGCGCTGCTGACGGGCGTTGTGATGGAGACCTTCCATCTGACGCTGCTGGTGCTCATCGTCGGGATCAACGATTTCAGCGCGGGGTGGGGCATCGTAAAGGCGATCGCCATTCCGTTTATCCTCATCAATGCGCTGGGCTTCACGCTGATGATCGCAATGATCGCCTACATCGAAAAGCAGCGCGTCATGTCGCTCGAACGCTCGCGCATGCAGACGGAACTTGAGGTTGCGACGACCATTCAGCGCTCGCTGCTGCCGCCCGTGACGGAGACCTATCCGGGACGAAAGGAGATCGGCGTCGCCGCATCCATGGATCCCGCAAAGGCGGTCGGCGGCGACTTCTACGACGTTTTTTTCGTGGGGAAGGACCGGCTCGCCTTCGTGGTCGCGGACGTGTCCGGCAAGGGAGTCCCCGCGGCGCTGTTCATGGCGACGTCCAAGACGACCATCCAGAACTGCGTGCGCGACATCGCGTCGCTTTCCGAAGCCGCGGCGACGGCGAACGACAGCCTGTGCCGCAACAACACGGCGGAGATGTTCGTCACCGCGTGGATCGGCGTGCTCGATCTTCCGACCGGGATGCTCAGCTTTATCAACGCGGGGCATAATCCGCCGGTGCTGGTTTCGGGCGGAAAGGCGGCGTTTGTCAAGCAGCGCAGCGGCTTCATCCTTGCGGGCATGGAGGGCATGAAATACCGCGAGCAGACGCTGCAGCTGAAGCCGGGCGATCGCTTCTTCCTCTATACCGACGGCGTGACCGAGGCCGAGAACACCGCGCACGCGCTGTTCGGCGAAGAGCGGCTTGCCGCCTGTCTGGAACGCGAAGCGGACAAAACGCCGGGTGAGATCATCGCCGCCGTCAAGTCGGCCATCGACGCGCATGCCGACGGCGCGGATCAGTTCGACGACATCACCATGCTCTGCATCCGCTACGACGGCGCGCAGGCAAGCGAAGCCGCGCAGTGACGCGGATCGCCGCGAAAAAAGTCTTGCAATATATCGAAAGCGTCCCTATAATGATTCTGTTATGGAAGCTTCGATTCGTAAAAACAGAATGGGAACGGAGCCGGAGGGACGGCTCCTTCTTTCGTTGGGCTGGCCGATCATCGTGTCGATGCTCGTGCAGGCGCTGTACAATGTTGTGGACAGCATCTTTGTGTCACGCATGGATGCGCTTGCGCCTGAAGCGCTCTCGCGGATCCTCGGCGCGCTGTACACGCCGGAGGTCATCGGACATGTCGCCGACAAGGCGATCACCGCGCTGTCGCTGGTCAATCCCCTGCAGATGCTGTTGATCTCGGTTGCGGTCGGCACCTCGGTCGGCATCAATTCGCTGATCTCGCGCCGTCTCGGCGCAAAGCGCTTCGAGGACGCGAACCGTGCGGCAGGCAACGGGCTTGTCGTGCTGCTGATCTCCGCGGCGGCGTTCACGGTCGCGGGGCTGACGCTGTCCGGTCCGTTCATGCGCTGGCAGAGCGATGACCCGGTCGTGCAGCTGATGGGCATGCACTATATGTCGATCTGCCTCTCCCTGTGCGCCGGCGTATTCGTTGCGTGCGGCATCGAGCGCATCATGACCGCGCAGGGCAAGACGATCTTCGCCATGTGCATGCAGCTGACCGGCGCGCTCGTCAACATTGTGCTGGACCGCGTGTTCGTGCTGGGCTGGGGACCGGTTCCCGCGATGGGCGTCAAGGGCGCCGCGATCGCCACGGTCGCCGGGCAGTTTGCCTCGATGCTCCTTGCGATCGTGCTGCTGTACGGCACGAAGCACGAGATCCGCATCAAGCTCTCCGATTACAAGCTGAATCGGAAGACGGTCCATGAGATCTATCGCGTAGGGCTGCCGTCGATCCTGATGCAGGCGGTCGGCACGGCGATGATGTTCGGCATGAACTTCATCCTGAAGGCGCTCGGCGACTATCAGCTCGCGCAGAACCCCGGCGTCGACTATCCGGACCTGTACCGCGGCGCGTTCGGCACGTATTTCCGGCTGCAGTCGATCATCTTCATGCCGGTGTTCGGGCTTACCAACGCGGCGATGAGCGTGCTCGGCTACAACTTCGGGGCCAGAAACCGCAAGCGCTTCATGCGCGCGTTCAAGATGCTGCTGATCTACTGCTGCGTGTTCATGGTGTTCGGCACGCTGCTCTTCGAGATCTTCTCCGGCCAGATCATCCGGATCTTCGGCGTCTCGGCCGAGATGCAGGCGGTCACGCAGCGCGCGCTGCACATCATCTCGATCGGGTTCATCCTTGCCGCGGCGGGCATTTCGTTCTCCACTGCGTTCGGCGCGACGGACACGAGCCTGTACGGCGCGATCACATCCCTGCAGCGTCAGCTTCTGGTGCTGCTGCCGGTCGCCGCGCTGCTTGCCTGGATCACCAAGGACGTCGACGGCATCTGGTGGGCGTTCCCGATCTCCGAGTTCATCACGCTGATCGTGGCGGGACTGCTGTTCAAACGCCTGTACCGCAAAAAGATCAAACCGCTCGACGACCTGCCGACCATCGAATAAACTGAATACGAAACGCCGGATTGCCAACCGGCGTTTTTTTATATAAAAATATTGTATCGGAAAAGCGGTTGTGATATGATATATACAGAATCGGCACATAGGCCGAAAAGGAGGAAAAACCTATGCAAAAACGGTGGATCGCATGCCTGTTGGCGGCGCTGATGATCGTCGGGCTCTTCGCCTGCGGCGGACAGAAGACGGAAGAGACGCAAAAGCCGACCGAAGCGCCCGTGTCGGAAGCGACCGAAGCGCCGAAGGATACGCCTGTGCCCGAACCGACGGAGGCGCCCCGGGAGCCGGAAGTCATGGAAGGGGAGTATTTCCTTCCGAAGGAGGACGGCAAGAATCAGCTGACGCTGTACTGGAAGAAGGACAAGATCGACTTTGAGACGAGCGACATGTGGATCTGGTATCCCGGCGGAGACGGCCGCGGTTATCAGATGTATCCGTGCCTGTACGGCGCAAAGGTCATGATCAACGTTCCGCAGAACATCGAGGAGGTCGGCTTCATCGTGCGTGTCAACTGCTCCGAGCCGTTCGGCACGTCGTGGGGCGAGGCGACGAAGGACTATGACGGCGACCGTTTCGTTCAGATGGACGGGGACACCGCGGTGTACCTGATCTCCGGGGACGAAGGGATCTATTACAGCAAGGACGGCGGAAAAACGCTTATGCAGAAGCAATCGGTGAACTATCTCGGCATCGTTTCCAAGAACGAGATCAAATACAACATCACGCCTGCGACGCGGATCGTAAGTCTCGATCAGGTCGCGGTCTATGACGGCAATCGCCGGCTGGAGGTCGAAAGCCTGTCGAGCCTCAACAACGAGGTCGTCACCGGCGTCATCAAGCTCAAGGAGGATCTGGACATCACGAAGCTGTATGACGTCGAGATCGAGGGCTACGAGCGCAAGACCGCCATTCCGACGGACATCTTCGACTCGCAGGACTTCATCGACAACTACACCTATGACGGCGACGATCTCGGCGCGGTCATCCACGGCGACGAAACCACCTTCAAGGTCTGGGCACCGACGGCAAGCCGTGTCGTGCTGAACCTCTTCAAGGAGGGCAACGGCGGCATTGCGATGGGCAGGATCGACATGGAGCGCGCGGAGAAGGGCGTCTGGACGAGCACGCAGAAGGTCGGCAGCGGCACGTATTACACCTACACCGTCACCACGGCGCTCGGCGAGCAGGAGACGACCGACCCGTACGCCAAGGCGCTCGGCGTCAACGGCGACCGCGGCATGGTCATCGACCTTGATTCCACCGATCCGGAGGGCTTTGCGGACGATGCGTACTATTCCGCCATGGACACCTATCAGGATGCGATCATCTGGGAGGTGCACGTGCGCGACTTCAGTAACCGCATTGCGGATTCCAAGTATCCGGGCAAGTACCTCGCGTTCACCGAAACGGGTCTCAGGAACGCGGCGGGCGAGCCGGTCGGCGTCGATTACCTCGTCGATCTCGGCGTGACGCACGTGCATCTGCAGCCGGTCTACGACTACGCGACGGTCAAGGAGGACAGCGACAAGGCGCAGTTCAACTGGGGCTACGATCCGAAGAACTACAACACGCCCGAGGGCAGCTATTCGACCGACCCGTACCACGGCGAGGTCCGTGTGAACGAGTTCAAGCAGATGGTGCAGGCGCTGCATAAGCAGGGTATGGGCGTCATCATGGACGTGGTATACAACCACACCTTCGATTCCAACGCAAACCTCAACAAGGTCGTCCCGTACTACTACTACCGCTACACGGCCAACGGTGAAAACTCCAACGGCAGCGGCTGCGGCAACGAGACCGCGTCGGAGCGCACGATGTTCCGCAAGTTCATGGTGGATTCCGTGACGTACTGGGCGACCGAGTACCACATCGACGGCTTCCGCTTCGACCTGATGGGTCTGCACGACATCGAGACGATGCAGGCGATCGAGCAGGCGGTCCACGCGATCAACCCGAAGGCGATCCTCTACGGCGAGGGCTGGACGGGCGGCACGTCGACGCTGCGCACCAACCGTCAGGCGATCCAGGCGAACATCCACGAGGTCAAGGCAAGCGAAGGCGCCGCTGGCGGCGTGGCCGTGTTCAACGACGCGATCCGCGACGGTCTGAAGGGCTCCGTGTTCAATGAGAAGGACAAGGGCTACATCAGCGGCGATCCCTCGAAGGGCCGCGCAACGGCGGTCGCATTCGGCATCGAGGGCGGCGGCAACGGCACGCAGTCGTGGAAGGTCGACAATGCGATGATCATCAACTACATGTCCTCGCACGACAACCGCACGCTGTGGGACAAGATCACCAAGGCAAACCCGGATGCGACCGATGAAGAGAAGGTCGCCATGGTCCGTCTCGGCGCTGCGATCGTCATCATCTCGAAGGGCACGCCGTTCTGGCTTGCGGGCGAGGAGATGCTGCGCACCAAGGGCGGCAACGGCAACAGCTACAACGCGAGCGACGACGTCAACAACATTGATTGGGACGCGCTCGTGCCCGGCAGCCTCGTCGCCCAGACGCGCGACTGGTATAAGGCGCTGATCGCGCTGCGCCTGAACGCTTCGTTCCTGCGCGGCTCGGACGTGAAGTGCGACATTCTGGACGACGCGTCGATCGTCGCCACCTATACGGAAAACGGCATGATTGCTGCGATCGCGGTCATCAATCCGC
Source organism: Clostridiales bacterium (assembly GCA_918244965.1). Taxonomy (GTDB): domain Bacteria; phylum Bacillota; class Clostridia; order Christensenellales; family CAG-138; genus UBA3792. The sequence goes on from CAKJYC010000067.1 coordinate 53,997, forward strand.
ACGAAACGGAGATCGGCTATACGCTGCCGGCGGAATACAACTGGGGCGTGCTGATCAACGGCGACTACATTACGAGCAATCCGGAGCAGAAGATCGAGGGCAGCGTCACCGTCCCGGCAAAGGGCGTGCTGCTGGTCGTACCGATGCCGTAAGAGAGACAAACTGTACGCAAAAAGCGGCAGGCGAAATGCCTGCCGCTTTTGCTGTTTGTTTACAGGTTGTCAATGATCTCCAGAAGCGCCAGAGGGTGCGAGATCACATGCGCCGCGCCGGCTTTTTTGAGAAACGCTTCGCCGCGATAGCCCCAGCCGCAGCCGACGCATCGCAGACCGGCGTTTTTTGCAAACTGCACATCGACGTCCATATCGCCGAGATACAGCGTCTCCTCGCGCGTGCAGCCGAGCGATTCGCGCACGACGTCGAGCATCGTCGGATCGGGCTTTACGGGGTACTGTTCACATTGTCCCTGTACGCAGGCGAACAGATCGGCTTCGGGGAAGAGCGTCCGGATCATCTTTTTCGCGTGCGGGTCGGGCTTGTTCGTGACGATCGCCAGCGTGATCCCGCGCGCCCTCAGCGCATGCAGCAGCTCCGGCATTTCGGGGTACGGCACGGTCGTGTCGCACAGATGCTCGGCGTAGTCGGAAAGGAACCCGTCACGCACGGCGGTCCATTCGTCGAAGCGGTCCTCCGGCACGGCGTGCTGACACATGTAGACGATGCTTTTGCCGATCAGTCCGGACACGCCCTCGTCCGAATAGGTTTGAAAGCCGAGCGCCGCAAGCGCACGGTTCAGCGAGGACGCAATGTCCGAAAGCGTATTGCAGATGGTGCCGTCCAGATCGAACGCGACCAGCTTGAAGGATGAAGAATTCTGTTTCATACCCGGCTATTCTACACGCTTTTTTCCGATGCGTCAATGTTTTTGGGCTTCACAAATCGAAAAAGTATGATATACTGAAAAAACAGGAGCTTTTATGATCGAATACGAACGCATCACCGGAGAGAACATTTCGGCTCTGAAGCCGTTTTTTGAAGCGTATGCCTGCGGCATCTGCGACAATACGATCGGCGCGGTCTATCAATGGCGCGACATCTATGTGTCGTACTTTGCGATCGTACACGGCATGCTCTGCATCCGCGCGGGCTACGGCGCGTATGGCGAGTGCTATACGGTCCCGCTCGGCGGCGGCGACGTGCATGCGGCGTTCGACGCCGTGGAGGCGGACGCAAAACGCCGCGGGATCCCGCTGCGCTACTGCGTGGTGCCGTCGTGCGCGCTTCCGGCGCTGAAAAAGCATTACGGGGACCGGATGCGGATCGAGAGCATTCGCGACTGGGCGGATTACCTCTACGACGCCGAGAGCTTTCGCACGTTCTCCGGCAAGGCGTATCACGGACAGAAAAACCACGTGAACCGCTTTTATCGCGAGAATCCGGACGCCGGAACGCTGCTTGTTTCGACCGCGGAGGACGAGCGGGACTGCCTCGCGTTTCTGGATCGGTTCCGCGCAAAGCATCCGGAGTTTTCCCCGCTGGAGGAGAACGAGTGGAACGGGGCGAAGGACCTGCTGCTGCATCGCGACGCGCTCGGACAGACGGCGATCGCGTTGAAAGCGGGCGGCGGGATCGTCGCGCTGGCGATCGGCGAACAGAAGGACGATATGCTGTTCGAGCATGTCGAAAAGGCGATGCCGGACGTGCCGGGCGCATACCCGGCGATGGCGCAGGCGTTTGTGAAGAGCTTTCCCGCGGCGCTGACGCTGAACCGCGAGGACGACGGCGGCGACGAGGGGCTGCGCTATTCCAAGCTCAGCTATAAGCCGAAGGAGCTCAGAGAGAAGTATCTTGTCACGATACAGGATGCAATGGTATAAAGCATTACGGAAGGGAGAACAACAATGAAAAAACCGATTCTTTTGATCATGGCGGCGGGCATGGGCAGCCGCTTCGGCGGTCCGAAGCAGATCGAGCCGATCGACGAGTACGATCACGTCATCCTCGACTTCTCCGTGTTCGACGCGATCCGCGCGGGCTTTGAGAAGGTCGTCCTCATCATCAAGAAGGAGATGGAGCAGGACTTTGAGGAGCGCGTCGGACGCCGGATCCGTCCGCATGTGCAGCTGGAGTACGCGTTCCAGTCGCTCGACAAGCTGCCGGAGGGCTATTCCATCCCCGAAGGCCGCGTGAAGCCGTGGGGCACCGCGCACGCGATCCTGTGCGCAAAGGACAAGCTCGACGCGCCGTTTGCTGTGCTGAACGCCGACGATTTCTACGGCGCGGACGCGTACAGAAAGATCTATGACTTCCTTGCGAAGGAGCGCGGCGAGGACGAGTGCGCCATGGTCGGCTATCAGCTCGGCAACACGCTTTCGGACTTCGGGTCCGTAGCACGCGGCGTATGCGAGATCGGTCCGGACGGCAAGCTCGTGACGCTGACCGAACGGCTGAAGATCGAAAAGCGCGACGGCGCAGCCGCGTTCACCGAGGACGACGGACAGACCTACACCCCGCTTGCGCTGGACACGCTCGTTTCGATGAACCTGTTCGGCCTGCAGCAAAGCGTGCTCGACGAATTCGAGGCGCGCTTCCCGGCGTTCCTCGACGAGAACCTGCCGAAGAATCCCATGAAGTGCGAATACCTGCTGCCGCGCGTGCTCGACGCGCTGATGCAGGAGGGCAGGATCGGCATCGAGGTGCTGGAGACCTCGGCACGCTGGCACGGTGTCACCAACCGTCCCGACCTGCCGATTTTGAAGGCCGCGATCCGTAAGATGAAGGACGAGGGACAGTATCCCGAAGAGCTCTGGAAGTGATCCCGATGAAGACCCGTATTTTCGCTGCGCTCCTGTGTCTTCTGCTGCTCGGCGCCATCGGCTGCGGCAAGACGGAGCAGACAAAGCAAACCGGGATCGGTCCGGACGACGTCGTGATGACGGTCGGCGATGAGCCGGTCTATGCGGTCGTATACCGGTATCACCTGAACGAGCGGTATCAGACGATCCGGGATCACAAGCTGTACGATCGCAATACCTATCTGCGTTACGTTGCAGACCCGAACATCAACTATCTCTATGCGTATTACGATACGCGCACCGAGGAGGGCATGAACAAGCTCTGCGAGGACGTGCTGAACGAACTTGCGCTGGAGGTCGCTGCGATCGACACCGCGAACAAGGCGGGCTATACGCTGACCGCGGAGGAGGATACCTACATTCTGCAGGCGAAGATCGCCGCACAGGACGTGCTTGACGAGCAGCTAAAGGAGAACGGCGGCATGTATGCCACGATCGACGCCTTCTGTGCCGAAACGGGCATCACCGAGGAACGGTTCATCGAAATGTACGCCCGCAGCATGGAGGCGGGGCTGCAGTTCGAGCGGATCCTGACGGCATACAAGGCGGAGCATGTCATGACCGACGAGGAGCTGAACACCGGCTACGAACGGATCGTGAAGGATACGTTCAAGGACCGCTATACGAACGGCGCGTATTCGCAGTATCTCGGCCTGTATATCAACGGCAATCGCACGTTCCCCTCGCTGTACATTCCGGACGATGCGATCTTTGTGCGGCTGTTCGTGCACACGAACCCGACGGAGGAGCAGAAGGCGGCGTATACCGGGCAGGCGCAGACGGATTTCAACGCGCTGTACATCAGCCGCGACAATGAATTCACGTCGCAGGGTACGGCGGGCGATCTGGCGATCGCGGAGAACGACGAGCTGATCGGCGGCCTTTTCGCCGCGGCGAAGGACGTTCCGGTCGGCAGCGTCGGCACGCTGGAGAAGGAAGCGGACGGCAAGCAGATGTTCTATCTGTTCCTGCGCGTGGACGGCGAGACCGGCACGGTGCCGATCGACCGCTATCCCGGCGTGCGCGAGCGCATCGTTTCCCAGCTGCTCGGCACCGGCTGCATGAACACCCTGCGAGAAAAGCTCAAGGACTCGTCCTATGCGGTCCGGAACGAGGACGTGTTCAACGCGATCCGCCCGGAAAACTGAGCATCCGTACAGCAAAACCGAACCCTGTCCGGGTTCGGTTTTTCATATCCTGCAGGAGATGCCGGTCCTGACGTCCTAATTCCCCTTCAGCTCCAGCGCGCGGCGGTAGACCTGCTTTTTCGGAAGGGAGAGCCGTTCGGCGGCGATCGCCGCGGCGTCCTTCACGGATTCGGTCTTGAGAAGGTCACGGAGCAGCGCGTCAAGGTCGGGCGCTTCGGCTTCCTTCTTCTGCCCGGGGACGAACGCGATCACGCATTCGCCCTTCGGTTCCTCGGAAAAACGGTCGATCAGCTCCGAAAGCGTACCGGTTTCGACGGTCTCGAACTTCTTGGTGAGCTCGCGAAGCACGGCGGCCGGGCCGTCGCCGAACCGGTCGAAAAGGTCCTTGAGCGTCGCCTGCACACGATGCGGACTTTCGTACAGAATGACCTGATGCGAGAGCTTCGCGATCGCGTCAAGCGTCTCGCGGCGCGGCTTTGCGTCGCGCGGCAGGAATCCGAAGAAGCTGAACGGCTGCGCGGGCAGTCCCGACAGCACGGCGGCGATCACGGCGGCGCTTGCGCCGGGGATCACGGTGTGGGGAAGCCCCTCTCTTTGACAGGCGGCGACCAGCATCGCGCCGGGGTCGGACACGCCGGGCATGCCCGCGTCGGACACGTAGGCGACGTCCCGGCCGCTTTTCAGCGCTTCGATGACCTCGTCGGTGCGCTCACGCTCGTTGTGCGTGTGCAGCGAACGGGTCGGTTTTTTGATGTTGAAATGGTTGAGTAAGAGCCCGGTATGGCGCGTGTCCTCGCAGTAGATCACATCGACCGCCGAGAGCGTTTCGATCGCGCGGGCGGACAGATCGCCGAGGTTGCCGATGGGCGTTGCGACAAGGTACAGCATCAGCGCGTCCTCGTGCGCAGATTGTCTCCGCGCAGCACCACGATCGAGGTCAGCGAGCCGTCGATCATGCGGCTTGCCACACGCTCGCCGTAGCGTTCAAACAGCCCTTCGCGGTCCAGATTGGTGATGAGAACGGTCGGAAACCGCGACGCGCCGCGCTCGTTGAGAATGCGGAAGACCGTTTCGATCGTGACGTTCGGTACCATCGGCTCGGTTCCGAGATCGTCGAGCACCAGCAGCTGTGTCGAAAGGTACGGCGTGATCGCGTCCTCGCGCGCGTCGATGCCGTCCAGAATGCTCTGGATGCACTGGTACGCCGTGACCTTCAGCGTCGGGATGTTTTTTTCAATCGCGGCAAAGGCGATCGCGTTGCCGAAAAACGACTTGCCGAGCCCGCTTTGGCCGACGATCAGAAGATTCGGCTTTTCGGGGCGGGGCAGGGAGGCGGCGTAACGCTCACAGAACCGCTTCATGCCGAGCCCCTGCTTTTTCTGCTCTTCGGTCGGATAGATCGCTTCGGAAAACCGGTCAAACGTTTCTTCTTTGTTGATGCGGGAGCCCGCGATCATCCGTTCCTGCTGCTTCTTGCGCGCGCAGGAGCAAAGCGTCGTCTTTCCGCTTTTTTCGGTGACCTCGCCGGTGTCCTCACAGTGCGGACAGCTGTAGATCGGATCGAGATAGTCTCCGGGAAGATTCATCCGGATCAGCAGGTTGGCGCGCTCCGCGCCGATCATGCCGATGCGCGACTTGACGGCGGCAGGCGTCATCTTGCCCGAAGCAAGCTGCAGAAGCACCTGATTGCGCTCGTCCGCAAGCGCGGCGAAGCGCGGGTTTTTCCGTTCGCATTCTTCGACCCGCTGATCGTGCAGACGTTTGTTTTTGTCGCGCAGATCGCTGTAATAGCGTTTCAGTTCGTTCGTCATAAATCCTCGTTCAGGTCCACGACCAGATTGTTGAAATCCTCCTCGGAGATCGGCGTCTGCGCATAGTGCAGCGCTTCATTCCGTTTCTTTTTCCTTGTAGGCGCGGCCTTCGGCTTGTTCAGCGCGGCCTCCGCCTGTTCGACGGTCTGTACGCCTTCGCCTGCCCAGTCGGACAGCAGCTTTTTCAGCACGCCCAGCGGTCGTTCCGCCCCGGCGCACTCGTCCGCGGCAAGCAGGATCGCTTCGCGCGAAATGCCCTTTTGCTCGCGGAACATTTTAAGCTGTGCGATCGTCGTCTTGTCCGGCGCGCCGATCTTGCCGAGCCGCGCAAAGACGCTGCGCGCGAACTCGCGATCCAAAGCGTCCTTCTGCTCTTCGAGGTCCATTGCGGCGACGTCGGTGACGCTGCGCTGCTTCATTTCGGAAAGGCGCGCGTCCAAAATTGCGAACGTCGGCGACGCGACGTCCGTCATGCGTGAAGCGGCGGCAAGCACCGTTTCGGCGTCGAAGCCGAGTGGGCCGATCCAGCGGTCGTAGAGGTCCATTTCGTCCACGGTCGGCGCGCGGCGCTTGTTCCAGCGGCGCAGGACCTCGCTTGCACCGTGCTTTTTCACACGCCAGTTCGCAACGTATTCCTCGGCGGTAAGCTGCGATTTGATGTCCTGCTCGCTCCATTCCTGTGCGACGCTGCGCAGATAGTTGATCGGCACGCGCTTGCCCTTGAGCTCGATGCAGTAGCCGACGAGCGCGAGCACCGCGCCCTCCTCCAGTCCGTACAGCTCGATGCAGTCATAGATCGCCTGCATTTCCCGGAGATCGAGCGAACGCGGCGACAGCAGCGCTTCGACCGATTCGATGAGCCTGCGGTATTTCTTCGCGGTCGCGGCGGTGACGGCGGGCTGCTCGACCAGCAGGTATTCCACGGTCAGCGGCTCGTCGGAGCGAATGCGCACCAGCCCCTTCGACTGCCAGTAGACGAACGCGCAGCGGACCTGCGCCTCCGTGAGACCGAGCGCCGCGCCGAGGTCGGTGTCGTTCAGCGAGGGGTGATAGCACTGCATCAGACCGAACAGGTATACCTTCACAAACGTGCCGTCGGCGTCGGGCATGTATTCGAGGAAAAACAGATTGTCGATCGGCGTCATCTCGCGCCGCGCCGCTTCGGGCGAAAAACGGATATTCATATCCGTATTATAACACGGGCTTCCCCCGGATTGCAACGGCAACGCGGCATTTCGTGACAACCAAAAATAGCTGGTATTTTTCGCATGGGCACACTATAATATAAACCATGAAGAGAAAGAACGCCTTTGAATGGAAAACCGTCGTGCTGGCCGCCGTACTGCTTGCGCTGCTGGTGGCGCTGTTTCTGCTGACGCGGCTCGCGCTGTCGGACAAGCGGCCGTCATGCGGCGCAAACGGCGAGCCGCTCCGCACCGCGGAGCCGACGCCGGAGCCCACGCTCCTGGATTTGTACGTATACTTCGACTGGACGGAGACCGTGACCATCAAGGTCTACGACCATCGTGCGGACAAGCTCGTGGATATGGATCTGGAGGAATATATCGTCGGCGTCGTATCGGCGGAGATGCCGGTGCGCTACGAGTTCGAGGCGCTGAAGGCGCAGGCGGTCGCGTCGCGTACCTACACGCTGTACAGCATGGCGCACGGCGGCTGCCATACGAACCCCGACGCCGACGTATGCACGAACAGCAAGTGCTGTCAGGCGTTCTCGACGCATGAGCGCATGCGCGAGGCGTGGGGGAAGGACTACACGAACAACTACGCGCGCGTCGCCGAGGCGGTCATGGGGACCGCGGGCGAGGTGCTGGTGTACAACGGCAAGCTGGTCGACGCGCTGTACCATGCCTGCTCCGGAGGGCAGACCGAGGATTCCGAGCACGTCTACGCAAACGCGCTGCCGTACCTGCGCGGCGTGGACAGCCCCTACGAGGATCCGATGCGCACCGAGGACGTCGATTTCGACGATGACGCGCTGGCGGAGCTGATCGCGGCGAAGTATCCGGACAGCGGCGTGACGGCCGACAATGTGAAGGAAGCGATCTCGATCGCGTCGGCCTATCCGAGCGGCCGTGTCGAGACGCTGCGGCTCGGCAAAACGACGATCACCGGCAAGCAGGCGCGGAATCTGTTCGGGCTCAGAAGCACGATGTTCACGGTCGAACGCACGCAAAAGGGAATCGTGTTCCATGTCAGGGGCTACGGCCACGGTGTGGGGCTCTCGCAGAACGGCGCAAACGGCATGGCCAAGCACGGATCGGACTACCGGGAGATCCTGCTGCACTACTACACCGGCGTGTCGATCGGTTCATACGATGAAAACGGCGTCGGCCCGCTGCAGGAACGGAGCACGCCGCTGCCGGAGGAAACAGGCATCGTGCTCGTGCCGGAGGATTGAAATGGAACGCTGGGAATGGCTGATCGAAGGCGGCGCGGGCATGCTGCAGGATCCAGCACTCGGCTGCTTTACGGAGGACTCGATCGCGCTGGTTCATTTTGCGCGGATCGGAAAGAACGACGCGGTGCTCGATCTCGGCACCGGCAACGGCGTGCTGTGTCTCTATGCCGAGGCGCTGTACGGCGGAACGTATACGGGCGTCGACGTCGACGGGGCGCAGCTTGCGCTTGCCCGCCGCAGCGCGGAGAAAAACGGACAGGCGATCCGCTTC
>CAKJYC010000068.1 GCA_918244965.1 Clostridiales bacterium
ACCGTTCCTCTATGGTAAGATGTTTGTAGTTCATATGTCTCTCTCCTTTGTAGTTTTGTTGGCAAACTTATTCTACCAGAGATTCATATGAACTTCTATTTTTTCTTTCCTTACTGTTGCACTTGATAGTATAATTCATCGAGCAATAAAAAAGTTCCGTTCAATGCGCCCCTGTGCTCTATAGATACTGAATTTCAAACAAAGGGATGTAGAGCTAACAACCCAGATATATGTGGTAATAACGGATTATCCGGTATTTGTGCTTTCGCCTCTGATGACGGCGTATGTCACAAGCCATCTCGCGCCTGGAAAAAGCAATATCAAAAGCTGAAGGAGGGCAAAGATGATATTAAATGACATTTGCGAATTCATCGCGGATTGCCCTCATACTACAGTTCCCGATGAAGGTGTTGGATATCCACTTATTCGTACTCCTAATATTGGAAGGGGACGCTTAATCCTAAATGGAGTACACAGGGTATCCGAAAAAGTTTATCGCTCACGAATTCAACGAGGAATACCGCAGGATGATGATCTTATCTTTGCAAGAGAAGCTCCAGCTGGGAATGTTGCCATAGTGAAAAACGGCGAAAAGGTATGCCTGGGTCAACGAACGGTTCTCTTGAGACCTGATAAAAGCAAAGTGTGTCCGGATTACCTCGCATACTATATACTTGCGCCTGAGCAACAGTATAAGCTGTTGGGAACTGCTAACGGTGCAACGGTAGCCCACGTCAATCTCCCTATCATCAGAAATATGCCGGTGGAGTTACCTTCTTTTGATATACAGGAGAAAATTGCAAGGTACCTTTCCTCATACGACGATTTGATCGAAAACAACCAGAAGCAAATCAAACTGCTCGAAGAAGCGGCACAGCGGCTGTATAAGGAATGGTTTGTCGATCTCCGCTTCCCCGGATATGAGGACACGCCGATCATTGACGGTGTGCCGGAGGGATGGACAAGAAAGACCGTATTAGAATGTTTAGCATTACACATCGGCGGTGGTTGGGGAAAGGAATCTCCTGTCGGAAAGAATACCATCAAAGGAAAGGTTATTCGCGGAACTGATATCAACGATGTTAAGTCCGGGAATTATAATGATGTTCCTTTTCGCTATCATACTGAAAATGACATCAAAAAACGTGCGTTGAAAGCAAATGATATTGTTTTTGAGCTTTCAAATGGCAACATTAACAACATTGGACGCTGTCTACTGATCGACGATTTGATACTGCGCAATTGTGGTGATAATACAATTTGTGCGAGTTTCTGCAAGCTGTTCCGACCACTAGATAGAATCCATGCTTTAACTCTTTACTGGGAAATCCAAGATATGCAATCAAGCGGTAGAATGCTCCCATATAAAAAGCAAGGTGCAAACGGAATCAACAATTTTGCGTTTGAAGACTTTCTGTCACATGAACTACTTGTTCCGGATGATGAATCATTGCTGAAGCCGCTTGAGGATATCATGCGAAAAATGAGCAATATTCAGAGTCAATTTGCATTGCTTATTCAGGCCCGTGATCGTCTGCTACCCAAGCTGATGAGCGGGGAAACTGTGAACTAACTGTAAAGGAGAGGTTTTTATGGCTAAGTTGGAATTAGGAAAAATATCTTTTGGAAAAACTGACGCTTTTAATGAGCTCATTGAATTTGGAACAGACTATTTTCTAAATTCTTTTGTAAACAATGATAAGTATCGGCTGCCAGACTTTTTAACCGGGAACAAGTGTTTTATCTGCGGTAAGAAAGGAACGGGCAAAACTGCATTTCTTAGATACTTGGAGTGTACATTGGATAAGCCCGAAAATATAGTCATACCCATAAGGTTTAAATCTGATTTCGATGATTTGGATAAGGAACAGATTATTGACGCATCAAAAAGCGGTAACCAAGATGATTCTGCTGGTCAAAACGACTCTTCCTATACTACGCGTGATATTATTAGCATGAAATCATATGTGCTTATGTGGGAAGCCTTTCTGATTAATAGGATTATTTCCGAGGCTAAAGAGAAAGAACTGCCTCTGTTTTGTGCTGATGAAAACTACCGCGACTTAAATACGGTCTTGATGAGTGTATTTGGAGAAAAAAAGGAACGACGCATCATACTTCCCAAAGTTAAAAAAGGCACTGTAGAGCTATCTGCTGGTCTATCATCGAAATTGTCTGCAAGTTTAAAGTTAGAACTTGATTTCGATCAAAAAAGCAATAAGATTAGTTATCTAAAAGCAGCAAAAGCTGTTGTTCGATTGTTTACAAAGCTACAATCTAACATAGGAAGTGCATATGTTTTAGTGGATGAACTTGAATTGTCTGTAAGGAGTAAAGATTCTCATAACAAGGATATAATGCTTGTTAGAGATTTGATTCTTGCGATTGATGAACTAAACCGTGCGTGTAAAATACAACGGTTTAACGTTCATTTTATAGCTTCAATCCGCAGTGAAGTAATCAACAGTGTTATTTCAGCTGGTTTTGAAATTAATAAGCCTATCGAAGATTATGGGATAACTATTAACTGGTTTCAAAAAGGTGGGGATTATTTAGACAATCCCTTGCTGAAGATAATTGAAAACAAAATACGTGCATCTGAAACGCTCAATGGCTGCGAACAAACCGAAAATGTTTGGGAAGCCTATTTTGACAATACAGTCCATGACACGGAAGTAAGGAAATATATTTTAAACAACTCGTGGTATAGACCGCGTGATGTAATAAGACTGATGACATTGCTCCAAAACCAAAGCTCTGGAGAATCGAAGTTTAACCAGCAAATGTTTGATCGCGCACAACAAGAATACTCCAATCGTATGTGGAACGAGTTGTCAGAAGAACTTCGGCTTGCTTACTCACAAGAGGATTTGGAAGCAATAAAGACTTTCTTTTATAAGATAGAGCTTCCATTCACTTTTTCTTATCTAAACGAGCGTGCTAATGCCTTGGGCGAAATATACCCTAACATTAAAAGATTTTTTGAAAAGGTAGCTATGGCTAATTTTGCCACAAAAATGTTTGAGTTAGGTATCATCGGAAATACTGGCGAACGAATGGTCTTTAGTTTTCTAGACTATGATGGAATATCCTTATTGGAGCCTATGGTGCTTCACACACCACTAAGAAACTATTTTGCTGTTCAAAGTCGAAAAAAAGAAACACGATAAGTGTTTGAATTTGAGGTGCATATGAGCTACGATTATTCCGAAAACATATTGGTACAGGAGAGCGCGGGACATCTTTTGGAGACCGAGCTTGGCTGGCATGTTGCCTTTGCCTATAACACCGAAGTGCTCGGCGAGGATGGTACCTTCGGGCGGCGATCCTATCAGGAGATCCTGTTATCGCGCTATTTTCGGAATGCGCTGCAACGTTTGAATCCATGGATCAATGAGCTTCAGATTGCAGAGGCGGAGCGGCTGATGACAAGCCGCCTGTCCACGGCGTCGCTTTTGCAGATCAACGAGGAGAAATACGGGTATATTCGTGACGGCGTTCCCGTCACGGTCAAACGTCCCGACGGCAAGACCGAAACAAAGCGCGCCGCGGTGATTGATTTTCAGAATCCAAACGCGAACGAGTTTTTGGCGATTAAGGAGCTCAAGATCCACGGGGATCTGTATCGGCGGCGGACGGACATCGTCGGATTCGTAAACGGGATTCCGCTGCTGTTTGTGGAACTGAAAAAACCGACGGTCGATGTTTACAACGCATATACGGACAATTACCGGGACTATCAGGACACGATCCCGCAGTTGTTCTATTACAATGCGTTTTTGATGCTCTCCAACGGTCTGGACGCAAAGGTCGGCACGCTCGGCAGTAAGTATGAGTTCTTTCATGAATGGAAGCGCCTGGAAGAAAAGGACAGCGGAACGGTCTCTTTGGCAACCATGCTGCGCGGCATCTGCAAAAAGGAGAACTTCCTCGATCTACTGGAAAACTTTATTCTGTTCGATCATTCGGGCGGTAAAACGGTCAAGATCCTTGCGCGCAACCACCAGTATCTCGGCGTCAATGAAGCCATGCGCGCGTATGAGGCGCGCAAACTGAACGACGGCAAGCTCGGCGTCTTTTGGCATACGCAAGGCAGCGGCAAGAGCTATTCGATGGTGTTCTTTGCGCAGAAGATCCGGCGTAAGTATGAGGGGTCTCCGACGATTGTTGTGCTGACCGACCGCGAAGAACTGAACAAACAAATCAGCGATACATTTGAAAACTGCGGGCTGCTCGGAAAAACAAAGGCGTCGAAGTTTATCGCGACCAGCGGCGAGGATCTGATTCAAAAGCTGAAGGGAAATCCGAGCTTTATCTTTACGCTGATCCATAAGTTCAACGATCCGAACGCAGCACCGATTTATCCGGATCACGACATCATTTTGATGTCAGATGAAGCGCATCGCACACAGAACGGCATTTTTGCCGATAACATGATGAAACTGCTTCCGACCGCCGCGCGCATTGGGTTCACCGGGACGCCGCTGCTGTCGAATGATAACATTACCGCCCGTACATTCGGCGGGTATATATCTGTTTATGACTTTAAGCGCGCGGTTGAGGACGGCGCGACGGTACCGTTGTATTACGAGAACCGCGGTGAAAAGATTCTGGATCTCAAGAATCCGGAAATCACGGACCGCATTCTGGATGCAATCGACAATGCCGATCTCGATGTGGATCAGCAGGACAAGCTCGAAACGGAATTCGCAAAGGAGATTCACCTGCTGACTGCTGAACCGCGCTTACGCTCTATCGCAAAGGATTTCGCCAAGCACTATTCCGATCTGTGGATGAGCGGCAAAGCAATGTTTGTCTGCCTGAACAAGGTTACTTGTGTGCGCATGTATAACTATGTGCAGGAGTATTGGCAAGAGGAAATCACAGCGCTCGAGGCGAGGATCGCTCATGCCACGCAGCAGGAAGCGCAGGAGCTTTCCCGCAAGCTGGACTGGATGAAAGAAACCGAGATGGCGGTTGTCATCAGTCAGGATCAGAATGAAATACAGACGTTTTCCAAATGGGGATTGGATATCAAACCGCATCGTAAGAAGATGGAAAGCCGGGAGCTGGATAAAGAGTTCAAGGATGAAAACAATCCGTTCCGCGTTGTCTTTGTCTGCGCGATGTGGCTGACGGGCTTTGATGTCAAATGCCTGTCGTGCCTGTATCTCGATAAACCGCTTCATGCGCACACTTTGATGCAGACGATTGCGCGGGCGAATCGTGTCAACGAAGGTAAAAGCAACGGCTTGATTATTGATTATGTCGGCATTGTCAAGGCGCTGCGCAAAGCACTTGCTGATTATACTGCGAATGTCGGCGGTGGAAACGGAGGGGATCCGACCGTCGATAAAGATGAACTGATTGCGCGCATTATGGATACGCTTGAAAAAGCAAAGGCATTTTTGAAAGAGCGCGGATCGGATGTGCAGACGATCATCGACGCGGAATACTTTACAAAACTGGAATTGGTTAAAACTGCCGCAAATGCTGTATGTGCTACATTGGAGGAAAAGAAGACTTTTTCATCCTATGCGGCGGAACTGGTGCGTCTTATGAAATACTTGGATCGCAACGATGTGACCGTACAGACCAGAAAAGAATATGATGCGATCGCCGAGATATATGCATTCTTGCAAAGGAAACGTCGGCATACTGATAATACTGATCTGATGGTACAGATCAATGCAATAATCGGGGACTATGTAAGAATCGAAGATCAGCCGGATGCTGCCGGATCAGAAGCAAAGCGATTCGATATCAGCGCGATTGATTTTGACCTGTTGCGCCGTGAATTTGCCAAAGCAAAAAGAAAGAATCTTATCTTGAAGGATTTGGAGGAACTGATACAAGAGCGTATTGCAAAAATGCTTTTCAATAATCCGGACCGTGTAAACTACTATGAACGGTACCAACAGATTATTGCGGATTATAACAGCGAGCAGGATCGTGCAACAATTGAAAAAACGTTTGCAGAGCTGATGGATTTGGCAAACAGTATGACGCGAGAGGAGCAGCGATACGTTCGCGAGGGATTCTCGAGCGACGAGGAGCTTTCGCTTTATGATATGCTCTTTCGTGAGGATCTTTCCAAAGCTGACATTAAAAAGATCAAAAGCGTCGCGGCCACGCTTCTTCAAAAAGTGAAAGCAAAAATCGCAGAACTCGACCACTGGACGGATAAGCAGGAAACAAAGGCAGCAATTGACAATCTTATTCGTGATACTTTGTGGGCAGAATTGCCGGATAGCTATGACGAGATCAGTATATCGGAGTATCGTCAACGCATCTATGAATATGTCTTTACACGCTATAAAGAAATAGCGTGATGAAAGCGGAGATGGATAGCATAGAAAAGATAAAAGAATATGCTTCAGCGTTTCGCTATGCCTTATATTCGGCATATCAAGATGGGAAGTTTATCGATGATGTCCGTTTTAGAACATTTCCTCGGGGCTGTTGCGGAGATGTTTGCCATCTTCTTGCAGAGTACCTAAGACGGGCAGGAATTGAGACAATTTGGTATTCTACCGAAAGAAATGATTGGTCGCATGCTTGGTTGGTTGTTAAAGATGAGCGGGTAAAGCCTCCAACGACAAAGCTTTTTTACTGGCCTGAAGAACTTGAAGCTGATCTAAAAACATACGGTATTGAACACCCTGAAAGTGGTATCAAACTCACGAATTATGAGTCATCTGATCTTACGGAAGGAATCATTATAGATATCACTGGCGATCAGTTTAAAGATTGTGATAAGGCAATATTTGTTGGGAAAGCAGACAAATTTCATCAATCATTTGAATTCGTCTATGCGCATGATATTAGCGCTTTGAACGATGAACGACTTTGTAAATTGTATCGAATTGTTGAGGAGTACTTATAAAAAACAGTTAAGTAACAACGGATAACATAAGACTACAACAAAGTGCAGCTAGGGGTTCCGGGCTGCGCTGACTTTTAGCGTTACTGTAAAACCTTTTTAAACAAGATCAAGATTTGTCTTGTAAAGAACGGATATCCGCTCCAGTACAGTTCGGAGGTCTTCCGTAAGGTCATGGAGCAGGCTGAGAACTTCGAGGAAAACCAATAATAAACGAGCGCATTCTATTTAGAAATGCGCTCAGTTAGTTAAAAACCTATTGTCTTGCTTATACAGACGATCTATTAATCAATTGTTTATTGTTGTTTTGTTGTTTTTTTCAGCAAGATTCTTGCTGTATTTTGTCACGTCAATCATAGGAAGGATAATCCCACCATCTGCAAATGATAGAGATGTAACTGCGCTGATTTGTGCTCTAGCAATTCCATAGAGAGACGCAATTCCGTTCAAAGAAAGCATCTTTTCGAACAATTCTCTACCCATTTCATCTGGAGCTCCAAATCCGCCCTCTAATATCAATTTGACGGTGAATCTTGCCTTATCAAGGGAGACTCGAACAGAAACGTGCAGCTGAACCACTCCGATTAAGGAAGTGCTTTCATGATCCTCAATAGAGATGATTTCATGGGAAACATCAAGCTTCTTTTTTCCTCTTTGAATGATTTCAGATGAAATCAAATCGTTTTTAACAGATACGCTCACAATTCGACTTCCAATCATTTGGAATTGTGCCAACACTTCATTATTAATTTCCATATGTACCTCTCCACGATACGTTATGCCGCATCCCTGATGATAGACCAATCGCTAGTTGTGTTGCTTTCCGTCTTTCGGGTATTATTGCCTTTGTCCCATGAATCATTGATTTGATTTTTAATGGCAATATAGTCAGTTTCTGTCAACAGATCAAGTTTAGGAACCAGATTCAATTTACCACAGATTTTTGCAATCGTCTGGATAGTAAAATTGCAATCCATCGCTTCCCATTTAGAGACCATTGCCTGAGACACACCCATGAATGTGGCAAATTCTTTTTGATTCATGCCTCTTTCAGCGCGAGCAGTAATAAGTGCGGTTACAATTTTGCTTAGAAGAAGTGCCTCGATTGCATCACTGCGTTCCATTGAATCTGCTAATTGTCCTATAATATTAGTTGCCTTTCTTTCCATGTTTTCCTCCTGTAAATGCATTCAATCTTTTTATCGCCTTTGGAATCGCTCCAGAATAGTCTGTCCTCCTTTTCCCGCTTTTTTCAGCAAACAATAATAAAAGAATTGATCCATCTCTATTATATGAGAAAATAATCCTAAGATTATCCTTTGTCTTTATTTTCATTACATATAGACTCAACGAAGTGTCCGTAAGCTTTTCAAAATTATCCGATTTACATAAGTTTGAAATACTCTTTGTTTCGCTAAGCATACTCAGCAAAGCTAAAAATTTCACCTTGTTGCGTGCTCTATTTGCACTCTGTTGAAAAAAATCATCAAATTCTTCCCAAAATTCAGGCGTTGCATAAATATTATCCTTTTGAAACAGTTCATGATTACGCAATGTCTCACCTCGCATCTACACCTGTAAATCACACATTATTATAACCTATAAGTAATATTTGTCAACTCTTTTTGATTCAATTGCAACGAAAAAGAGGATTTCATTTGAATATTGCTCAGCCGGGTACCTGGCTGAGCTTGCGTTATCGTTGGTTATAAGTCTTGGTCGTTTTCGTTATTCGCTAATTTGAGGAAAGCCGGGCGGTATTTTTTGAGGAGGCGCTTTGCGACGAGGTCGATCTGCTCGTCGTCGGACAGAAGGCGACGCTTCAATAGCTCATAGCGCAAGCGCTTTTCTTCCTTCGCAAAGTGCGTTTCACGGTGCTGCTCGGGGCAGTCGGTGTAGTTCAGAGCGACGCCTTGAAGCTGCTCGCTCGTGAGATCGAACACGCAGTCGCCGACGGAGTTGAAGCAATGGTAATTGCCGTCCGGGAGCGGCACGCCGAACACCTTCCCGCCGTAATTATCCTGCATCAGAAACGCCGTGATCGAGCATTGCCCGAGCGTCGGGTTCTCCGGGCTCCAATCCGCGCGCATACGCGGCGCGCAGGTCTCCGCCGACCAAATCGTTTTGAGCCTGTCATAATAATCTCGCGGCGTCAGCCCGTTCGCGTCCCGGATCAAAGCCGTTACCCAACCGTAAAACATTTGCTTCCTCCCGCCTGTACTGCATTCATTTTACCACATTTGTTCCGCTTGGGAAATGAAAACTTCTCGCTGTCCCATAAAAGGCATTGTGAAAGTGCACGAAATACAGTATAATAAATTATTATGGCACTATTCATGTAATATCGTTAGCGAAAGAGGGGCAATGGTCATGAAGTTAATTTCTTTGAAATGTCCGAATTGCGGAGCACAACTACAAATTGATGCGGAAAAAGAATTTGTGTTTTGCGAACATTGTGGAACGAAAATATTGATTGATAACGAGATTAGCCGTATGCAAATCGATAATGCAGAAGAAGCTGGTTATCAGTTTGAAAAGGGACGTCAGCGCGCACAAAGCGAAGTAAATACATTTCATAAAGCGGAAGCTGCTCAAACTGTTTCTTCCCCTAAAAAGAAAAAACGTCATACATGGTTATGGGTCTTAGGATGGATCTTTATCTTCCCATTACCCCTAACAATCATCTTGGTAAAAAAGAAGAAATTGAATCCCATCCTGAAGTATGGGATTATTGGCGTTGCATGGATTATTTATCTTATTTTTGCCCTTGCTAGTGTTTCTGGTGGCAGTAGCGAAACTACGAATAATAATGGGCAGAAACAGGACGCAATAGCAACTAGAAGCCCTGAATCAACGATAGTTGATTCATCTGAACCGACTGTTATTACTAATCCATCTGAAAAGGATGAAGAAACTATAGTGGATACAACTCCACTGACCACGAATGATGATAATGCAACTGCAACACCTGAAGCTGTTTCTTATTTTCCGTTGGATCAATTCTTCATGTCGCTCTCTCCTGATCTTACCAGAGATCAGGTTGAAGACTTAGCAAAGCAATATGGCTTATTCTGCAAGAATCGTAATACTGGTGCTGGTACTTACACCTATAGGATTGCAATGGAAGCTGATATTGCTAAAACTAATGACTATAAAAAAGGCAGTTTTGTTTCATTATCTATTGCATCTATCGGCAACAAAAATATCAAAGACATAAAGTATTTCAACGCAGAGAAGATGATTGTAGGAACTTGGAATAGGGACAAAGGATACCAGCTTAACGATCTGAACAATCCGCAAATTGGTATGTTTGATGTATCAAGCGCTGAAGAAATAATTGAATATGAACCTCCAATAGATAAAAACATAAACTTGCTTGAAGAACTGCTTTTGTCAGCAAACGATGAAATGACAGAAGATGATATTAAATTATTTGCAGATCAGCACAGTATCACTTATGTATCCAGAGGCTCTGGAAACGAAAAGACAGTAGCATACACGTTCTCGGTTGCCGATAAAGGCGGAGATTCTGGATCAAAGATCACTTTTGCATTGATTGATGGCAAACTGTCACGGATGACGTACTACTACTATCCTAGCAATTATTGGGATGGGACATGCGCAAATTACTACTCTGCGAGTTATGCTGCAAAATATGGAACACAAGCCGGATTCTGTTTATCAAAGACAAAATCAGATCCAGTTTATTATGAGGACCCTATGAAATTGATTGAAGACGTCCGTGCGATACCATCTATATAATGGATGATGTCACATCCGTTAAGACCATCTTTTCAAAGAGAGCATTGTTAGTGCTATTTATATCGAATGATTCTTTTCTGCTTCCTTTGCGCATAGCAAAGCGTTTTGTATGCGCCGCCGAAGCTGTGCGTGACATAGGCGATCACGACGTCGGATCGGTCGATCATGTACTCGTTCCGGCGCGATATGGCGTAACGCTTCGGCACGTTTTCCAGCGGCGGATAGACCGTTTCGTCATAAGCGGAGGCGTCGAAAGACCGGTCAAGATACGGCAGCACCAATACAGAGCGGATCTCAAGATACCGCTCTTTTTGTTTTCGCACGGCAGCCGCGGCGAGCGCGTCGAACTGTCCGTACCCGCCGAGATAAAAGCAATCCGCGCCCTCGCGGATCAGTTCCTCGACGGTTTCAATCAGCCACGCGCCAACCGCCTCCGGATCGAAAACGTCCCTATGCCCGCAAAATGTAACGATCAAATGCGTTTCCTCACATTCTTTAGATATACGGTATATCTATTTCGGATATTATAACACATCATAGACATAAAATAAACACACCATACAGCCATTTGAAAGGAGATTGAACCATGGCCGTTAAGAGTGTGTCGATCCGGATTGAGGAGGAAATGCTGAAAAAGCTTGCCTATATCGCAGATTATGAGGGTCGTTCGGTGAACAGCCATATCCTCGTGCTCGTCCGCAACGCGATCAAGGAGTTTGAAAACGAGAACGGCAGCATCGAGGGAGACATTCGTCCCGATAAGAATGTGAAGCCGTCAAGACGGTAAAAGCAATGTTTATCCAAAGCCCGGAAAGCGCGCTTCGGGCTTTTATCGTATGAATGTCTTGTTTTCTGCCTTCAATGTCTTGTTTTCTCGCGCCAAAGTCCCATTTTCTGCCTTCAATGTCCTGTTTGCTCAGGGCAATGTCTTGTTTCCTCTCAAGGCGTATTCGCTATGTTTCTTATTTCACGCGAAAATTATACCTTAACGGGTATAATCATATCAATTTTCCATTAAAATATACCCGATATGGTATAAAACAAAAGAAAAAGAGTTGACAATATACCCGATAAGGTATAAAATTGACGCATGAAAAACATCGGAGCATTTATCAAAGAAAACAGAAAAGCGGCCGGACTGACGCAGGAAGAATTTGCCGTGCGCGCAGGGCTCGGGCTGCGCTTTGTCCGCGATCTGGAGCAGGGCAAGGAAACGGTGCGGATGGACAAGGTCAATCAGGCGCTTGCCATGTTCGGCATGAAGGCGGTGCCGGGAAAGGCGGATGACGAATGAGCGCGTATCGAAAAGCGTCTGTGTATGTGCGCGAACGCCTTGCCGGATTTCTTTTTGAGACAGACAGTGGGTATCGATTTGTGTATGATGCGGCGTATCTGACCTTACCGGACGCTGCACCGATCTCCTTAACGCTTCCGCCGCGGAAGGAGCCGTATGAATCGAACGTGCTGTTTCCGTTCTTCGACGGATTGATTCCGGAAGGATGGCTTTTGCACATCGTAAGCAAAAACTGGAAGCTGGATCAGAACGATCGCTTCGGGCTGCTATTGGTTGCCTGCAAGGACTGCATCGGCGCGGTGCGGATCGAGGAGGCGGAACAATGAAGTGCTTATGCTGCGGAAAACCGATCCTGCCGGAAGAAAGCAACTGCGGTTGGCATACGCGCTGTATTCGCAAGTTCTTCGGAACGGAGACGCTGCCCGAACTGGATTTGAGTGAAGAAGCGCTTGCATCGTATGTGACGGAATCGGTGTTTAAGGGCCTGACCGTGCCCGGCGTACAGCGGAAGATGTCGCTGCATCTGGATCAAAAGGAGGCGCCGCGCCTGACGCTGGTCAATTATCCGACCGGCTATATTTTGAAGCCGCAGACGTCGGAATATCGCAATCTTCCGGAGGCAGAAGATCTTGCCATGCGAATCGCCGAGATCGCGGGCGTAAAGACCGTGCCGCATGCGCTGCTTCAGATGAACGGACAGTTTGCGTATATCACAAAGCGCATTGATCGGAAGATCACCGGCAAACAGCGGGTTCGCGTGCAAAAGTATGCGATGGAGGACTTTTGTCAACTGGATGAAAGACTGACCGCAGATAAGTATCGCGGTTCCTATGAGCGCTGCGCGAAGATCGTTTCCCGATATTCCGTGCGGACGGGTCTGGATCTGTCCGAACTGTTCCTGCGGCTGGTCGTTTCGTTTGTCACGGGCAATTCGGATATGCATCTCAAGAACTTCTCGCTGATCGAAACAGAACCGGGCAGCGGTGCATTCGTGCTGTCCACTGCATATGACCTGCTTCCGGTCAATCTGGTGCTGCCGGAGGACCGGGAGGAGCTTGCGCTGACGATGAACGGCAAGAAAGCGAATCTTCGACGAAACGACTTTCTGCATTTTGCAGAGCAGTGCGGAATCGGAAATGCGGCAGCGGAGAAGATCATCAAAAAGGTGCTTGCCGCTGAGGAGGATTATCTCAAGCTGTGCGACGATTCCTATCTGCCGCTGGAAATGAAAAACGCGCTGAAAGAGCTGATCCGCTCACGCTGTGTGCGACTGAAATAAAGCGTAATAGCATGCGTTATTTATTAGATGTAATGTAATTTTCGTTTGCATCTGGGAAGGACAGGAATTATGGAACATTCAGCACCGAATCCGATTAAAGAGTATTATATTGCTTATTTCGATATTCTGGGATACAAAGAGTTTTTCCGGCAACACGCTGATAAGGTCCCGGAGCTTTTGAATTCGATTCACGATGCTATCCAAAGAACCAAGGCGCATATCAGTATCCTAAAACAGTCGCCGTTGTTGGGAGAATTTGCACAAATCAACATAAAGGAAAGAGTGTTTTCAGACAACATATTACTATGCATGGAAACCACCGAGGAAGTGTTGGAGCCGGTCAGATTGCTTGCTTTCATCAAAGCGGTTTCCGACATTCAACGAGGCTTTATCTTGCATTATGGATTGTTTGTAAGAGGAGGAATTGTGAAGGGACAGTTATCCTTCAATGATGACTACGTTTTTGGTCAAGGAGTAATAGATGCGGTTTCAATGGAGGGAATGGCACAGTATCCTCGCATTCTTATTAGAGGAGATATAGTCAATGAACTCAATAATACAAGATTCTGTTCTGAAGAAGCTTATGAGCGCGCTCTAAAAACAGTAGAAAAACTAAAAAAAGGAGAGAATGCTTCAGAGGAAGATATTAAGCAATGTGCTGTCGCAAACAACAATTGCTTTATTGACCGTTTATTTCAATACATAAACGAATATATTGTAGTACCGTGGGATGATGATTGCTGGGTTGTTAACTATCTTCACATCATTGATATGACCGATATTATTGAACCAACTGTTATTAAACAGTTTTGTAAAGCGTTGCTCACAGCTTCTCCCAAGGATGCTGAAAAGTTCATACCTGAAGCAAACAATCAAGATCAGCAAAAGCAATCATTTGAATTGATTTTGCAAACACATAAAAGAATAGTGCAATTTGAATTAAAAGAATATGGTAACTATGATGATATTGCCTTGGACAATATCAAAGCAGCAGAAGCACGAGAAAAAATTTTAAAGAAGTACATTTGGGTAATGACTTTTCACAATCGTGTTTGCAGAAAAGCTCAAAAAACGGAGCATATTATTCTGACAAGATGTAATTGCGACACACGTTTCTTAAAAACGACGATCGAAGTTTTAGAAGATCAACCCAAAGCATTAGCAGACTGAACCGAACAGATCACATTTATAAATAACAATTTAACCCCTTTTGCCGTGTCGGTCAAAAGGGGTTAAATGCTGTTAATAACCGTTATCCGCTATTCGCCATAAACCACTTCCCGGATCACGATCTCCTCTGCGCGGGCGCGGAGGTTGTTCATGCGGCGGATCCATTCCATCTGGTTTTCGGCTTTCAGGCGCTCGGTGACGCCCTCAAGCGGCGCCATTTTGGAAACCGTGGCTTCGATCTGCTCCCTTGCAGTGCGGTCGATCTCCAGAAGATGATCGGTCAGTTTGCCGGAGAGGACAAGGGCGGTCAGTGTGCCGTCGTGCCGCTGCTCCAGGAAACGCTTCCGCATTCTGCCGTACTTGCCGATGGGGGCGTCGGGCGCGGGATCGAGGACCAGGTTCGGGACCTGAAAGTTGCCGACCGTGGTATATGTGACGTTCATTTCGATACCTCCTTTAATGAATCCGATATACTTCGCGCGGGGGCTGCTTTCGCCGGACGGAAGTATGCGTTCCGAGCAGGATCGGCAGGTGCAATCTTGCATACTCCAGCACGTCCCTCGCCGCTACCAAAAAATCAGCCCCCTTCATGGGGGCTGTTTTTTTGTAGCGATGAATTATACTATCAAGTGCAACAGTAAAGGAGAATAAAAATAGAAGTTCATATGAATCTCTGGTAGAATAAGTTTGCCAACAAAACTACAAAGGAGAGAGACATATGAACTACAAACATCTTACCATAGAGGAACGG
>CAKJYC010000069.1 GCA_918244965.1 Clostridiales bacterium
CGGGCGGCAGCGTCGGCGGGACCTCGGTTGCGGGAACGGAAATCGAATGCTCGTCCGACGCAGGCGAAGCGGGTGCGGGCGTAGCCTCCGCATTTGCGGCAACAGCCTCCGAAACCGGTTTGGTTCCGCAGGCGACGAGCAGCATGATCAACAGCAATATGACAAATAACGATTTCTTCATGATTGGTAGTTTACCGTTGAAACGCAATCTTGTCAATCGGCCAGTTGCAAACTCTTTACAAAACACGTCGGTTTGTGTACAATACGGCCACGGAGGAACGCATATGAAACAGGAACACATCGACCGCATCAACGCGCTTGCGAAAAAGGCGAAGGCCGAAGGCCTGACGCCGGAAGAGACGGAGGAACGCGACCGCCTGCGCAAGGCGTATATCGCCGATTTCCGCAATTCCCTGCAGGCGCATCTCGACAACACCTACATCGTCGACGCCAAGGGCAACAAGACCAAGCTGCAAAAGAAGCGCTGAATATATCTGCCTTCGGCGCGATATGGCTTCGCCTCGATATGCCCTGACGGGCTCGATATGCCTGCGGCACGATATGCGCCTGCGGCGCGAGAACACCTCATCCGCCTGACGGCACCTTCTCCTCAAGGAGAAGGCATTTCAAGGAGAGGCTTCCCCTTGAGGAGGCGCAGTGCGGGCCGAACAGAGAGCAGAAGGAGCGTCAGCGACGCACTGCGACCATGTGAGGCCATTCAGCTGTCTGCAAAGCAGACTGATGAGGTGTTAGATCCAAGATTCTCCATCGGAGAATCCACGTTCACATGCTCAAAGAGCATACATCACCCGCCGAAGGCGGACATCACTTTGCGAAGCAATATATCACTTGCCGCAAAGCGGCAAACATCATTGCGCCGTCAGGCGCTCAATATCCCGCCTGTATGATCGAGCCGTCGACGGCGTTTAAGAGAAGCGCCTGCGGCGTCGAATCCGGATCGTCGCGGAAGCTCCGGGTCATCGGATCGTCGAACAGCACGACCCAGCAGGGAATCTCAAAGTAATCGTCCGAATTGCGCACGTGCACGGTATAGCAGGTCAAAAGCAGCCGATAGACCTCGACCTCCGTGACGGCCTCTCTTTCGAGCCACGAGCCGGACAGCGTCGCACGCAGCGTGTTTTTCACGCGCGTCTGCACGTCGGAAAACGGCAGCAGATCCACATTTTCGTTCTCAATCCCGATGATCTCTTTCGGATGACTGTATCGAAAGCTACGGATTCCGCTTTCGTCGATCAGGATACGGATCTCCTCATCCGGAATGTTCGTGACCTTGGCATAGTCGGGTTCGCTCTCATAGTTTAGGCTGGCCGACGGCTCTATCGGGGAAGAAATGGAGGGATATCCGCCGTACAGCCGACGAAGCACAAAGCCCCAGCCCTGCGATAGGGAGGTATAGGACCGCTGCGTCCCGTCCCGGTCCGCACCGCCGTATGGGTGCATCAGGTTTGCCTTCTGCGCATCGACAATCGAGAAATCGGACAGTCCGAGCCGCGCAAGCTCCTGCGTAAGGACCCGTTCGGCGTCCTCGCGGCGCATCGACGGCTCCTTCCAGGCGGCTGAAAGTCCCGGATCCCATCCGGCCTGCTTTTGACAGGAGGATTCCATGACCGTATATCCGTTGAGATCTGCGCGGCTCACATCGAAATACCGCGCATCTTCGCCTTCGCGTCCGATACTGACGATCGCTGTACTGCCGTCCGTCATCGTATAGCGTGCGCCGAGGTCGTTGACCGACACCGAGGCAAAATCGGAGACCGGCTCCGGATCGTTTGCGTCCGGCGCGTTTTGGATCTGTTCCGCATACCATGCAGACTGCACCGCAAACTGCTCCTCGGAGATCGCTTCGACCTCGGCGGTCAGCTCGCCGTTTTTGCGCAGCTCGTCCGTGGACGCGTTGTAATCGTCGACGAATGCCTGAAATTCTCGCTTCCAGTCGTCCTTCGTGGTCTCGAGACGAACGCGGCTTTTCGGCGTGCCGAGAAGTGCCGAGAGCAGCGCCGCCGTGCGCTCCTGTGAAAAAACTTCTCGGCGGGTACGGTAGACGGGGTAGATACCGTCGGGGCGCTGTATCACGTCGGCATGGATCGAGACCGTGATCTTCCCGCAGTCGAGCGTTTCATCCTCGTCCCAGCGGTCCGGAAAGCGCTGTGCATCGTCGCTTTGTTCGCGCCGGATCTGATGCTCCGTGACGTTATCGCCCTTGTTCACGACAAACTCTTCCTCCGGCGTCGGCCGGCATGCTGTGAGCAGGGCAAGGACCAGGCAGACAATGATCATTCGTTTCATGGTTTTTCTCCTTTCTTGTGCGAAGCACAACTCATGACCGCAAGTCAATTCATGACCGTAGGTCAATTCATGCCGTAAGGCAATTCATAGACGCCTCTTCCGACCGTGCTGTTTTGCTTTTTGACGGGGCGCCGAGGTCGTCGCCCCCTACAACGTTGATAAGTATCTTGCGCTGTTATGTCGGATAAGGCCGCTATGTATGAATCGTAATCCGTTGGGGGCGACGGTACGCGCGATCTAATGCGCGATCTACCTATGTAACGAAGCGAAGCGGAGTGGAGAGTCCCCGGCACCCCACCTAATTCCAAGATTCTCCATCGGAGAATGTACCTTTACTTGCGCGAAGCGCATATATCACTTGCCGCAGGCAAACATCACTTTGCGAAGCAAAACATCACTTGCCGCGCAGCGGCAAATCTCACTGCGGCAACGCCGCCCCGCGGCTTGGCGTCAATACCCTTTCCACGGATCGATCACCGTGCCGTCGACGGCATTGATCACCACGAACAAATCCATCACGCCGTTCCAATACTGCTCGCGCTCCGGCGTGCCGCGATAGTCGCCGAAATCGATTCTCCATGCGGGCACGAGCAATCCACCGTCCAGATTGTTCTTTTCGCGAATGCGGAAGAGTCCGAGCTGCACGCGTGTGACCGACAGCGCTGCGCCTTCGTCCGCTTCATACGAAAACTTGCGGTTGATCTGCTGCAGCGCAAGGTCCTGAATCGTATCAAGCGGTAACAGCGGCGTGGAGTCGGCCAACATTTCCGCGATCTTGATCGGTCCGTACCACTTGAAGCCCCAAATCCGGCCGTCCGGCGAAACCGAAGCGACGATGCGCGGGTATTCCCAGGTGCGCGCAAACGACGCCGCATCCTCGTCGTCCTGCGCTTCGGCGATCGTCTGCTCCGCAATCATGCGCGCGCCCTGTACGCTTGGCGTCAGGATGACGCCGTACCCGCAGGAATGAACAACGCCCTTATCGTCGCCGTCGGTGTCTGCGTTGTTGGACCAGTCGATCTCGGACAGCACATATTCGTCCGCAACGCCCGCGACGGCCGACAGCACAAGCGCTGCCGACTCGCGCGGGGTGACCGATGCGCCGGGCTGCGGCGTGTCGTAATCCTTTGGGTCGATGCGCACAAAGCCCTCCCGGTGATAAATGAACGCTTCCGCGTGGATCGAACCGGTTTCCAATGTGTACGCGGGCTCCAGAACGATCGCCCGGTCCGTGAACCAACTGACGTCCGCATGCTTGAGCTGATAAATGCCTTCCTGTTCAAATGGGTCGCCGACGACCTGCAGCATCCGTTCTTCAAAGCTCGGCAGCGAGCCGTCCCATTCGGGCAGCGGAACCTTTGTATCGTCGTCCGAAAGCGCGTTATAAATGTCCTGATACTTCTGCAGTTCCTCCCGGCGGTGCGCCTGCGCTTTCTCGTAGTCCTCTTCCGTGCTGCCGGTTTCCCGCATCCATGTCTCCTTATCCGGCTCCTGAATCAGCCATTCGATCCATTGTGCGGCGCTTTCGCGGGTGAAATGCTCCTGAAAGCGATATAGCGTGTCCGTTCCGAACAGGCGCTTGTAGACCGTCAGGCGCTGCGCATCGGTGAGCGCCGACCGTTCGACGCGCGCCATGGAAAAGACGGAATCCGTGAGGATTTCGATCGGCACGTCCGCGGTGACATGCACATGCCGCGTCTCGGTCACCCTGTCACAGGAAAAGCGTTCCGGGAACTGTTCCCGGACCGGCGTCGGCGGCTGATCGGATTCGGTCGTGTCTTTCTGCTCCGACAGTACCGTGTCGATCAGTACGTTAGTGTCCTTCTGCTTTACGGCGTCGACCTCCGGCGTTGGCTGGCAGGCGACGATAAGGGCGAAAAGAAGGCAGAGGATGACGATTCGTTTCATGGTGTGCTCCTTTCTTTCGGGAGGTCAGGTCGGCCTTCCATACATGACGACGATCTCTGTGTATATAGACGATTCGGCAGCGCGTTCCGTGACGCGGACAATTCATGCGCCTTCGGCGCGCGATATGCCTGCGGCTCGATATACCCTGACGGGTTCGATATGCCTGACGGCACGATATGCGTCTTCGGCGCGAGAAGGGGATCTCATCCGTCGCTCCTTCGTCGTGTGCGCGAAGCGCGGACATCACTTGCCGCGCAGCGGCAAACATCACTGCATACATGCTATCATCCGGATTCGTCCAAAACGTCACAGAGTTGTCACAGAAATGTAATATCGCCGTGAATAATCGGTAAATATGAAATTTTGTGCAAAAAAAGAAGGCTCCGAAATCGGAACCTTCCGGTATGGGGGATTGCTTGCTCAAAACTCCGGCGGGGGAAGGATATCGTCTCCGCGCAGTGCGGCTTCGCGGACGCGGCGCTTGGCTTCGGCGGCCTCGGCGTCCTTTCTGCGCTGCTCGTCGATCTGCGCCTTGATCTTGTTTTCGATCTCCTGACAGACCTCCGGGTTGTCCTTCAGGAACAGCCGCGCGTTCTCGCGGCCCTGCGCCATGCGCATGTCGCCGTAGGAGAACCACGAGCCGGACTTGACGATGATGCGGCGGTCGATCGCCATATCGAGGATACTGCCTTCCTTGGAGATGCCCTCGCCGTAGAGCATGTCGAACTCGGCGGTACGGAACGGCGGCGCGACCTTGTTCTTGACGATCTTCACGCGGGTGCGCGAGCCGACCGCTTCGTTGCCGGATTTCAGCGTTTCGATGCGGCGGACGTCCATGCGCACGGAGGCGTAGAACTTCAGCGCCTTGCCGCCGGTCGTCGTTTCGGGATTGCCGAACATGACGCCGACCTTTTCACGCAGCTGGTTGATGAAGATCACGACCGTATTGGTCTTGGCGACGCAGCCGGTGAGCTTTCTCAATGCCTGCGACATCAGGCGCGCCTGCAGACCCACGTGGGAATCGCCCATGTCGCCCTCCAGCTCCGCCTTCGGAACGAGCGCCGCGACCGAGTCGATGACGATGACGTCGACGGCGCCGGACCGTGCAAGCGCTTCTGCGATATCGAGCGCCTGTTCGCCGGTGTCCGGCTGCGACACGTACAGATCCTCGATCTGCACGCCGAGCTTTTCCGCATAGACCGGATCGAGCGCATGCTCCGCGTCGATGAACGCCGCGGTGCCGCCCGCCTTCTGCGCCTGCGCGACGATGTGCAGCGCGATGGTGGTTTTGCCGGAGGATTCCGGCCCGAAGATCTCAATGACGCGTCCGCGCGGCACGCCGCCCACGCCGAGCGCGAGGTCCAGATCCAGACAGCCGGTCGGGATCACGGAAACGGGCACGCGCGACGCGTCGCCCAGCTTCATGATCGCGCCCTTGCCGAAGCTCTTTTCGATCTGGCTCAGAGCAATTTCCAATGCTTTTTCTTTTTCCAACATGTCGTGTTCCTCTCTTTCCTGTCTTGCGGGTACCTTGAATGCAAAGGTGAAGTTAGGGTGATATATCCTTTGCAGCGAGAAACGGATAAAAGAAAGCGTTTCAGGAAGGATCAGCCCTGCTCAGGATCGCATTCAAGATGGATTATTGTTGATCTCAGCCTAACCGGAGCAA
>CAKJYC010000070.1 GCA_918244965.1 Clostridiales bacterium
CGCATGCCCAGATCGAACGCGATCCTGCCCGACGCGTCGCCGGACAGCTCGAACCGCTCATCCGCGACCCCGACGCGCAGCGCGCGCAGGCCGTACAGTCCGTCGGATGCGGCGCGGATCAGATCGCGCAGCAGCGTCGTCTTGCCGCAGCCGGGCGACGAGATCAGAAGCGTCGAAAGGAGCCGGCCGTCCTGCGCAAGATACGGGATCACCGGCCTTGCCGCACCCTTGACCTCGCGCACGATGCGGATGCACACGCCTGATACCGTCGAAAAGCCAAGCACGCCGTTCTCCGTGCGGATCATGCGGCCCGACAGCCCGACCCGGCAGCCGCCGACGGTGATGAAGCCGTTTTTGCGCTCGTTCTCCCAAGCATAAGCCGAGTATTCCATCAGCCTGCCGGTCAGCTCGGACAGCGATTCACCCGTGATCATCGGACTGCCGTTGTTGCCGAAAACGATGCGATCCGCACCGTCGAACACGAGCTCCAGCGGCGCGTCGCGGCGCAGCCGGATCTCCAGAAGCGGCGCGTCGTCCTCCAGCCGCTCCAGCACCTCCGCGACCGCCTTCGGCATCAGCGCGGTCCATTGCCGTTTCCAGTGTTCCATGCTCGTCCCTCCCTGCAAAGAATACTATGCATGGAGAGAAGCGCATATGAAAAAAGCCTTCCGGATCATCGGAAGGCAGCGGGTATGTTCCATTACAGCAGCTTGCGGAAGGCGAGTCCGGTCGTGTACGGATGCGGGTACGGCGCGTGCGCGGCGACCGAACGGATCAGCGCCGCAGCCTCCTCCTGCGATTCGGTCGACAGGTACACCGCGTAGAAATCGACCGGCGGCAAAGGCTTGTCGGCAATATACAGCGGCACGCTGTTGAACAGCGTCGAGTACCGGCGCGCGCGGCAGCGGATCGGGAACGACGCGCCCTTGCGGTCAGTCAGCACGGGTCGGCCGTCACATCCTCCGCAGCCTCTGTCGGTGCGCGCGGGGCAAGAACGCAGCTGCATCAGCGGCAGCCGTCCCGCAACGATCATACCGAGCGGCAGACGGCTTTTGAGATCGCGGACCTTCGGCGCGGACAGCTCGAACGAAGCAAACTGCGCGCTGACGCCCATCTCGCGGTACGCATCAACGGCGTCGCTGTTGGTGACGTTCAGGCCGAAGCCGCCGACCGGCACGAGCCCCGCGGACTTTGCCATGCGGATCGCGCCGATGTTTTCGCAGAGCGCGTATCGGAGGCCCTTCCCTCGCAGTGCGGACAGCGTTTCCGCCGTTTTCGCCTCCTCGTCGGGATAGATCAGGATCGGGATCTCCCCGACGGCGCGTTCCGTGATGCAGTCGGGATGCGCGTACAACGCGTCGATCGGCAGGCTGTAATACGCGATCGCGGGGTCGTCGGTCCACTGCTCTGCTGCGGCAAACCGCACGCAAAGCCGGGGCGTTTCATTGCGCGAATCGCCGAACAGGCTGAGGTCCGGGGTGCGGACCGTCCGCTTCGGGCCTTCGGCGCGGGCGTTGTACAGCGCGTCGAGCCCGGCTCTGCGGAGCGCGTTCAGCGCCGAAGCGGGCAGCATCAGCCCGTCGCCGATCGCAGCGCGGATCTCCTGCACGCAAAACGGTGTTCCGCCCGTTTTCTGAAAGCTCTTTTCGATAGATCCGGACGTCAGCGGCACGCGCAGCGCCGTCTCCGGCGCGTCGCCCGAAACGGTAACGGTGTGCTCGCCGTCGGAGACGGTCAGCGCCGCCGGTTCGCCCATACGGATACGCACGTCCATCGTGACCGGCACGTTGCTTCGCGGTCCGCGAAACAGCTCGCGCACGCCCGCAAGCGCGGCCTGCGAACGCTTTGCGTCCTCCGCCGTGCGCACGCCGAACATGGTATGGTTGCGCTCGCCGGTATAGTAGCCCTCGGTGAAGCCCCCGCGGGAGAATACGTCCTTTAAGACCTGCTCGGAATACGGCTCACCGTCGCGCACGCGGCGCACCGCGTCGACCGCCGCGGACACATACTCCGGCGATTTCAGCCGTCCTTCGATCTTCAGCGAGGCGACGCCGATCTCGCGATAGGTCCCGTAATGCGAAATGTGCGACATGTCCTTGAGCGAAAGCGCATACGCGGATCCGCCGCACCGAAACGGCAGACGGCACGGCTGTGCGCACATGCCGCGGTTGCCGCTGCGCTCGCCGAGCATGGCGGACAGGTAGCAGATGCCGGACGCGCTCATGCAAAGCGCACCGTGGATGAAGCATTCAAGCTCCGCGTGCGTCTGCGCCTTGATCGCACGGATCTCCTCGATCGACAGCTCACGCGCCAGCACGACGCGCGAAAAACCGAGCTCCTCCAGCATCAGAACGCCCGCCGCGTTGTGTACGGCCATTTGCGTCGAGCCGTGCAGCTTGAGCTCCGGGCAGATCTGCCCTGCAAGGCGAGCCACCGTCAGATCCTGCACGATGATCGCATCCGCGCCGGACGCAGC
>CAKJYC010000071.1 GCA_918244965.1 Clostridiales bacterium
CACGACCGGGGTGGAGCTGCCCGGCGAGCTCTCCGTGCAGATCGGCGGACAGAAGGCGCGCTACGACTGCGAAAAGTCGCTCGGCGAGCAGACTTCCGCGCTGCCGCGGCTGATCTACAACCGCATCTACAGCTTGCTGCGTTCGATCAACGAGCAGCGCGAGCTGGGCTTTTCGGAGGTGCAGCTTTCCCGCTGCGCCGACCGGCTTCTGCGGCTGATGGACGGCGAGCAGCGCGAGCGCGGCGCCGAGATCCGCGAGATCCTGAAGGAGGAGCTGAACATCCCGATCGGCGTCTCCTACGCGCATACAAGCTGGATCGTCTCGATCTCGACGTGGCTTGAGGAGCTTCGCTGGAAGCCGACCTACACGATCCAGACCGGCATCGGCCAAGGCGTTATGCTGGTGACGCCGATCTCGATCGCGCGCTACGTTTCCACGATCGCAAACCGCGGCAGCGTGTATCAGGCGACGCTCCTAAAGGAGATCGACAACAGCGACGGCACGGTGTACCTGAAAAACGAGCCGCATAAGGTCGATTCGATCGAAGCGCCGGACGCATACTGGGACGCGATCCTGGAGGGCATGAAGGGCGTCGTTTCGCCGGAGGACGGCGGCACGGCGTCGTCGGTGTTCTCCATGCGATTCGGACACGACGGCTATCTGGAAAAGATCAGCGGCAAGACCGGCACGGCGCAAACGGCCGCGTCCAACAACATCGACATCGAAAACACCTGCTGGTTCGTCGCGATCACCCCGCGCGAGAACCCGGAGATCGCGATCGTCGTCTTCATTCCGAACGGCCTGTCCGGCAGCTCCGGCGCGGTCGCGATAGAGAAGATCGTAACCTACTGGTACGAGCGCAATGCGCAGCAGGAAGAAAACGCCGAAGATGCAACATAATTGTCACACGGATATGAAATTTTGTTGAACAACGCAGCGGAATGCTTGCGAAAACCGTCGAACCGCGTTACACTTGCGGTATGGAGAAGCGAAAACTGACCATTTCTTATATCATCCATAACTGGAGCAAGCTCACCGTCGCGCAGAAGCGCGGCGCGCTGACCGTGCTCCTGTTTGCGGTCGCCGCACTGCTGATCGTGCTTGCGCTGATCATCGGCGTCGCTTCGTGCGGCTGCGCAAAGAAGGCGGAGCCTGCGGCCGAAACCGTGCCGTCGATTCCGAAGCTCCTGCAGGCGCCGACACGGACGCGCGCGGCCGGACTGACGGATCCGGAACCGGATCCCTCTGATCCGGAGGGCGGGGATCTCCCCGCGATCGAAACGCCGGATCCGAACGCAGAGGCAACAGACGATCCGGCGGATCCCGCCGAGCCCGCAGGCAGCGCCGAGCCGCAGTATCAGTCGCTGAAAAAGCATGACAAGGGCGAAGCGGTCACCAGACTGCAGACGCGGCTGATGGAGCTCGGATTCCTGGAGATCGAGGAGCCGACCGATTATTACGGCAACGGCACCGAATATGCGGTCGAGCTGTTCCAGCGTCAGCACGGGCTGAAGCGGGACGGCGTAGCGGGTGAGCAGACGCAGACGCTGCTGTACAGCAAGGACGCCCAGCATTACATGATGATCGAGGGCTCGGAGGGACGCGATGTCAAGCTGCTGCAGACGCAGCTTGTCGAGCTCGGCTATCTCTCGGAGAGCGATGTGGACCGCGTCTACGGCGAAAAGACGGTCGAAGCGGTCAAGACATTCCAGAAGCGCAACGGCCTGTCCGCGGACGGCAAGGCGGGCGAAAAGACGCTCGAAAAGCTGTTCAGCGACGAGGCGAAGGTCTCGAAGGAGATGGAGGCGGAGCAGAAGGCCGCCGAGAAGGCGGAGAAGGAAGCGGCAAAGACGACGCCGAAGACCACGACCACCAAAAAGCCGAGCGGCACGTCCAAGTCCGGCAGCACCAAAAAGCCGAGCGCCACGCCGACGCCGAAGAAGGACACCAAGCTCGAAAAGTTCCTGAAGGCCGCCAATTCCAAGATCGGCTGTGAATACGTGCTCGGCGATTCCGGCCCGAAGACGTTCGACTGCTCCGGCTTTGTGACCTACTGTCTCCGGCAGGCGGGTGTGTCTACGCAGCGCATGAACGCGGCGGGCTTCTCGAAATCGAGCCGCTGGAAGACGATCTCGAAGTTCAGCGACATCAAGAAGGGCGATATCCTGTTCTTCCGGAGCGACGCCAGCTCAAGCGTATCGCACTGCGGCATCTACATCGGCAGCGGCATGATGATCGACGCGTCGAGTGCAAACGGCAAGGTCGTCAAACGTTCGGTGTCCGCATACTGGAAGCGGAACTTCGTGAACGCCAAGCGGCCGTGGACCTGATCCCGCTTTACGAACTTTTTACAAAAAACCGGCAAAAAACTTGCCGGTTTTTTTGCATATACGAGAAGAATATGCTATAATATCATTGAACTTTTTTTTGCATTCTGCGAAAAAGTATGGTATAATACAACAAAATCTATATGGGGATAGGGTTATGGATACGAAAACGATCATGCAGCAAATCGAACTCGTTCTGAAGCGCGACGCACAGGTGTCGCTATCGGAAGCGACGGTGCAGCAGCTTCACAACGCGCTCGCGTCGGTCGTGATGGGCGGCATCGCGGATCCGTGGTATGAGAGCCGTCATGCGCACGAACGCACCAGAAGCACCTACTATCTGTCTGCAGAGTATCTTGTCGGACGCATGGTGTACAACAACCTGTTCGCGCTCGGCATTCTCGACGAGGTCAAGAAGGAATTCGAGGCAAGGGGACTCGATCTCGCAGCGTTCGAGGACATCGAGGACGCCGCGCTCGGCAACGGCGGTCTCGGCCGTCTGGCCGCGTGCTTCCTTGACTCCGCCGCCACGATGAACCTGCCGCTCGACGGCTACGGCATCCGCTACAAGTACGGCCTGTTCAAGCAGACCTTCACGAACGGCTTCCAGACCGAGAGCGCGGACGACTGGCAGCGCTTCGGCGATCCGTGGAGCCGCCGCCGCGACACGCATGAGGTGCTTGTGCGCTTCTCCGATCAGACCGTGCGCGCCGTTCCGTACGACATGCCGATCATCGGCTATCACACCGACAACATCGGCACGCTGCGCCTGTGGCAGAGCGAAGCGATCCAGGACTTCGACTTTGAAAAATTCAACAATCAGGAATACGCGGTCGCGGTGCTCGAAAAGAACGCCGTCGAGGACATCACGCGCGTGCTCTACCCGAACGACACGACCACGGCGGGCAAGCGCCTGCGCTTAAAGCAGCAGTACTTCCTGTCGTCCGCGTCGCTGCAGGACCTGATGTTCCGCTTCAAGCGTGAGAACCGGCCGATCCGCGAGTTCTGCGAGCTCGTTTCGATCCAGCTCAACGACACGCATCCGACGGTCTCCATTCCGGAGCTCATGCGGCTGCTCATGCTCGAAGGCCTCAGCTTCGACGAGGCGTTTGAGATCACGCGCAAGACGTTCTCCTACACGAACCATACGGTCATGCAGGAAGCGCTCGAAAAATGGGACGTCGCGCTGTTCCGCGACCTGCTGCCCGAAATCTACGACATCATCTGGCGCATCAACACCAAGCTGTGCGGCGAGATCATGGCAAAGGGCCTTGACTGCGAGCCGTACGCGATCGTGTCGAACAACATCATCCGCATGGCGAACCTTGCCGTGTACGTGTCGAGCTACGTCAACGGCGTCGCCGAGATCCACACGCAGATCCTGAAGGACGACGTTCTGAAGATCTGGTATCAGGTCTATCCGGAACGCTTCCAGAACAAGACGAACGGCATCACGCAGCGCCGCTGGCTGGGCCTGTGCAACCCGGAGCTCTCGAAGTACATCACGGAGCGCGTGGGCGGCGGCTGGATCACCGACCTCGAACAGCTCAAGGGCCTGAAAGCGCATCTGTCCGACGCCGACGTGGACGAATTCATCGCGATCAAGCGTGAAAAGAAGCGTCAGCTTCGCAAGATCATCTTGGAGCGCGAGGGCGTCGATCTGCCCGAATCGTTCTGCTTCGATGTGCAGGTCAAGCGCATGCACGAGTACAAGCGCCAGATCCTGAACGCGTTCTCGATCCTCGACCTGTACTTCGGTATCAAGGACGGCCGCATCAAGGACTTCACACCGACCGCGTTCATCTTCGGCGCAAAGGCGGCGCCCGGCTACCTGAGAGCCAAGGCGGTCATCAAGTTCATCAACGAGATCGCAAAGAAGATCAACGCCGATCCGGACGTGAAGGACCTCATGCGCGTCGTGTTCGTGCACAACTACAACTGCTCCTACGCCGAGCACATCATCCCGGCGGCGGACATCTCCGAGCAGATCTCGCCTGCGGGCACCGAGGCCAGCGGCACCGGCAACATGAAGCTGATGCTCAACGGCGCGGTCACGCTCGGCACCTTCGACGGCGCGAACGTCGAGATCGTGCAGGAGGCGGGCGAGGAGAACAACTACGTGTTCGGCTACAGCGTCGACGATCTGAACGCGCTGCGTCCGCACTACAACCCGAAGGCGATCTACGACTACGAGCCGCGCGTGCGCCGCGTGGTCGACGCGCTGATCGACGGCACGTTCTCCGACAGCGGCACCGGCGTGTTCACCGACCTGCACCGTTCGCTGCTGTTCGGCAACGACTGGCAGAAGCCGGATTACTACTTCGTGCTGCAGGAGCTTTTGCCGTACATCGACCGCAAGATGGACGCGCTGCACGATTACAAGGACATCCGCGCCTTCTCGCGCAAGTGCATCCTCAACACGGCCAGCGCCGGCAAGTTCTCTTCGGACCGCACGATCCGCCAGTACGCGGACGAGATCTGGCATATCAAGGAGCTGCCGCATCACGACGGCATCAAGCTCTGGTAAGAACGGCTGCCGATAACGGCATCAGATCATTTGCGGCGAAGAATACAATATATTCGACTGATATGCAGAAAGTGCGGCGGGCTTCGGTTCGCCGCTTTTTTACGTTCAGAGGCGGGGAAAAGGAAAATTGTTGCAGTTTTGATACATTTTGGACGAATATCTGTGCTATAATACCGGTATAAACAGGGGAATGTGTTCCCTGCGGCGGGGGAGAATCCGATGAACGATCCGAAATCCATACTTGATGAACTCAAAAAAGCCGTCGTCGGCAAGGACAGCGTGCTCATTATGGCGCTTCTTGCGATCCTTGCGCGCGGGCATATCCTTTTGGAGGATATTCCGGGCGTCGGTAAGACGACCATGGCACTGGCGTTCTCGAAGGCGCTGGGTCTCGAATACCATCGCGTACAGTTTACGCCGGACGTACTGCCGAGCGACATCGTCGGCTTCTCGCTGTACGATCGCGAAAGCGGACAGATGACCTACAAGCCCGGCGCGATCCTGTGCAACCTGTTCCTTGCGGACGAGCTGAACCGCGCGACGAGCCGCACACAGTCCGCGCTGCTCGAAGCGATGGAGGAGGGCAACGTCACCGTCGACGGCGTGACGCATCCGGTGCCGGATCCGTTCGTGGTCATTGCGACGCAGAACCCGGTCGGCGCAAGCGGCACGCAGCTTTTGCCCGATTCGCAGCTGGACCGCTTCATGGTGCGCCTGTCGCTCGGCTATCCGCGTCCCGCGGACGAGCTGGAGCTTTTAAGCCGCAAGCAGCGCGGCAATCCGCTGGACAACGTGAAGCTGGTCGCGGATGGCGAGGGGCTGTTCGGCATCCGCCGCGCGGTCGACAACACCTATGTGGACAAGAAGATCATGGATTACGTGATCCGGCTGTCGAACGCATCGCGTTCGCATACCGCCGTGCTGCAGGGCGCAAGCCCGCGCGCGTCGCTGGCGGTCGTCTCGATGGCGAAGGCTGCGGCGTGGGTGCAGGGCCGCGATTATGTGATTCCGGGCGACGTCAAGCTGATCTATCCGGCGACGATCACGCACCGGCTGATCCTGACCTCCGAGGCAAAGGCGTCCGGCCAGACGGCCGATGCCGTACTGGAGGATATTCTGGCGCACACCGCGCCGCCCGCCGTGCGCAAATGAAGGGACGGCGGGTGATATACGGGCTGCTGCTGCTTGCAACGCTGGCCCTGCATCTTGCCTATGGGCAGTATGGTTCGTTATACATACTGCTGTTTGTTTTGGGCTTGCCCGTTTTGTCGCTGCTTCTGAGCCTGCCCGCGATCCTGACCGCGCGCGTCGAGCTGACCGGCGGTGAAAGCGTCCGGCGCGGCCGTCCCGCAAAGATCCGCCTGAAGGTCAACTGCCGGTTTTATTTTCCGCCTGAGGTGTGGAAGCTGAAGCTGGAGCACCGGAATCTGTTCCTGGATCCGAAGCCCGTGCGCGAGATGGTGAAAATGTACGGCACGCGTGAAAAGACGGCGGAGCTGGACGCGAACACGGAGCGGCTGGGAACGGTCGTATACCGGTTCCGTTCGGCGCGGGTATGCGATTATCTCGGCATTTTTGCGATCCCGGTCAAGCGAACCGGCGCCGTATCGCTGACGGTGCTGCCGAACGCGCAGCGGCCCGTACCCACGCCGGAGCTTGTTGAGCCGTCCGAGCGCATCGTGCGCCCGAAACCGCTCGGCTTTTCGGAGGAGCATGAGCTGCGTCCGTACCGCGAGGGCGACGCGATCAATCTGATCCATTGGAAGCTGACCGAAAAGACCGGCGCGACGATCGTACGCGAGCCGCAGGAACTGGTCCGCCGGAATATTGTGCTGTGCATGGACACCTATTCGGACTATGAAGAACAGCAGAGCGTGCTGGAGCAGCTCTGCTTTCTTGCCGATCTTCTGAATGAGAACGGGATCCCGTTCGTCCTGCATTACGGTCTGAACAACGTCACGATCGACGGCGACGGCGCGTTCGATCGCTTTTTGCGCGCGTTTCTCTCCGGACAGACGCATGCGCAGGCGGTACAGCCGGTCCGCACCGGCAACGATACGCTGATCTATCGCATCGTGCCGCAGAAGGAGGCGCAGCCATGAAGCGCCGGGAGATCGCAGCCGCGGGATTCGCGGACGCCGCGGCGCTTGCCTGCGGCATGATGGCGTGTACGTGCGCCGTGCCGACAGCGTTCGACATGGCGTTTTCACCGACGCTGCTGGCCGTGTTCTGCGTGCTCGGCGCGCTGCTGCTGTCGTTCTGGCTCAATGTACCGAAGTACGGCTTCTTTTTCGGACTGCTGTTCTTTGCGACGGCGGTCGTGATCGCGGTGTTCCAGAGCCGCATGATCACGGACGGCGCGATCCTGTTCTTCTGCAAGGCGTGGAACATGCTGCCGGAGCCCGTATCGCGTCTGTACACGTTTGATGCACTGACGGCGCGCGCGGCGGCGGTCGTCGATCCGCAGGCCTCCATGACGAGCTTCCTGATGATGATTTCCGCGCTGTTCGGTCTGATCCTCGGCCCGCCGACGGTCCGCAGCAAGATGGCGCTGCTGCCGGTGCTGCTGCCGCTGCCGCCGATCCTTCTGAGCTTTCTCTATACCGATCAGCAGCCCGCGCTCTGGGTGCTGGTCCTTTTGACGGTGTTCGCAGGCTACGTGCTGCTCGGAAACGGGCTGCGCAGGGGCGAATCGCCGCGCCGGGGCGTGTTTTTCACGGGGATTCTGATCGCGCTGGGCGCGCTTGTGCTGAGCATCCTCGTGCTTGTCCCGAAAAGCAGGTATCAGCCGATTCCGGAGGAAAAGCGCCGGTCGTTCTTCTCCGACCGCTTCGGTGAGATCGCGGACACGGCGATGTCCTGGTTCGGGGACAGCAGCCCGCGCGAATACGACCTGAAGGATCAGGGGGACCGCCGCGAGGAGGAGAAGGAGGTGTTCCGTGTGCGCTCGACCCGCGCCGGAACGTATCATCTGCGCAGGCATTCCTACGGTCAGTACGAGAACGGCAAGTGGAAGAAGGCCCGATCCTACGACGGCGAATGGCGGTCCATGGAGGCGCTCGGACGGCGGCAGGAGAATGCCGTGTCGATCCTTTCGGTCACAGGCGCGGTCTCGGACGAGCGGATCACGCCGTACGCGTTCATCGCGAACGATGTGCGCATCGAGGAAACGTATGTCCGCGCAAACGGCGCGACGTCGTATACATGGAACTTCCGGCAGGATTACAGCGTGAAGCCGCAATCGCCCGCAGCAGAGGAGCTTGCATATTATGCGTACGCAAAGGAAGCCTATACGATGCCGGACGGTGCGGAACGGGACGCGCTGCTTGCGATCGCGGAGCGGGCGGGGCTGACCGGGTCCGGCGACGCGTATCAGACCGCGCTGAACACGGCGGCGTTTGTGCGCCGGTCCGGTACGTATACGCTGACGCCGGGCAAGCTGCCGAAGGGTGAGGATTTTGTGCAGTACTTCCTGACGAAGAACCGTCAGGGCTATTGTATCCACTTTGCCGGCGCGACGACCGCGCTTTTGCAGGCAATGGGCGTTCCCGCACGGTTTACGACCGGGTATTATGTGGAGCTGCCGCAGGAGGCGGCGGAGGGCGGCTGGTATTCGGTGGAGGAACGCGCGTCGCACGCGTGGGCCGAGGTTTACGTGCTCGGCGCAGGCTGGATCCCGATCGAAAGCACGCCGGGCTTCGCAGACGATCACGGCGGACCGGGCACAACGGAACCGCAGCACGGCGTCGTCGCACGGCCGGTCACGGAACCGACACCAGCGCAGACGTCGCCGGAGCCGACGACAGGAAGCGCTTCGCCGAAGCCGACGCCGGGGACCACACCGGTCCGGACGACGCCGGAACCGAAGAAAACGCCGCTTGACACCGAACCGCCGGAGCACGTGACCGTTTTGCCGAACGACGGCACAGACGGCGAGAAAGACCGTTCGGGCGGGCACGGCGCCTGGTGGCTGCTGATCCCGCTGATCCCGCTTGCATGGGTCGGCGCAGGGCTTCTGATCCGAAGAGGACGGGAAGCGTCGTTCCGGCGCGCGGACGCAAAGCGCGCGATCCCGGACATGGCGCATTACCTGAAAAAGCTGGAGCGCTTCGGAATCGAACCCGATCCGGACGCGGAGGCATGGGCGCTGGAGGCAGTGTTCTCCGATCACAGGATGAAGACGCGGCAGCGGGAGCTCCTGAAGCGCGTGCATGCAGCGCAGCGCGCTGTCTATGCAAACGCGCCGGTGCGGCGGTTCCTTCTGCGATGGATCCTGTTCCGGATCTGACAAAAGCTTGAAAACAGGTGTTCGATATGATATTATACATAGAATCGGGTATCCGAGGAAGCAAACAAGGGAGCATTTTATGAACAAAAACGGGGAACAGCGGTTTCGGGTGCTGCGCGTGATCGCCTCTGTGATGGCGAATCTCGTTGCCGTGCTGTCCGCGAACTATATCGTATTCTACATTCTGGATCACTACAACCAGAATCAGCATTATATCGTCTATTCGGACTTCATCCTGACGAAGTATCTGAATGTCATTCTTCCGGTGCTGATGCTGTTGACCGCGCTCTTATATCTGCTGCTGTACATTGCAGGCGGACTGAAGGCGAGGCGCTTTGAGAAGAAGCGGCTGATTTGGATCCTCGTCATCGACGTGCTGGTTGCCGGCGCGTTTGCCATGGCGGTCAACATCTATACGTTCGACTGGTTCAATCTGCGCAAGGGCGGCTCGGATACGCCGGTTGCGCTT
The DNA here is from genome assembly GCA_918244965.1 of Clostridiales bacterium. Taxonomy (GTDB): domain Bacteria; phylum Bacillota; class Clostridia; order Christensenellales; family CAG-138; genus UBA3792. The sequence continues at coordinate 9,613 of CAKJYC010000071.1, forward strand.
GCGACGATGCCGCCGAGGGAGACCCCGGCGCCGACAGAGATCCCGACGGTCGAGCCGACCGGCATGCCTTCGGAAGAGCCCGGCGCGCAGACGACGAACGGCGCAACACAGGCGCCGGATGAAACGCCCGCAGGAACGGAGCCGGCCGAAACGCCGGAGCCGACCGAAGCGCCGACGCCGGAGCCGACGCCGATCCCCGGACTGCTCGGAGACAAGTATAAAGAGAAGTTTTCCGAGGGCGAGCCGGTCGTGACCGAGCCGAATACGAGCGAAACGCTCGAAGACGGGACCGTGTGCACGCTGATCTACACCTACGCGGGTAAAAACGCCGCGATCGAGCTGTATCATTACAAGAAGGGCAAGCTGGAATACCAGGTCGCCCAGGTCTATGTGCGTCAGCTGGAAAAACTGACCGCGTCGTACGGAAAAACACGCATGCTGTACGAGTTCGCGCGGGAAAAGAACGCGCTGATCGCGATCAACTCCGACTACTTTGACACCAATGCGATCGGCGAGGGCCTGCTGATCCGCAATGGCTTTCTGATCCGCTCGAATCCGTGCGAGCATTCCGATCTGTGCGTCGTCTATCAGGACGGAACGGTGCGCTGCTTCGACTGCAAGAAGGACAGGATCGACAACAACGAGATCCTCGAGAGCTATCCGTACCATTCGTTCTATTTCGGACCGTCGCTTCTGGATGAGGACGGAAACGCCAAGACGAAGTTCAATTCGACGCTCGGCGCCGCAAATCCGCGCACCGCGTTCGGCTACTATGAGCCGGGACATTACGCGTTCATCTCCATCCTCGGCGACCGCAACATGAAGGACGTCAACGGGCACGGGCTCGGCAAGGGTAAATCGCCGGGCATGACGCTCACCGAGCTGTCCGCGCTGTGCGCGTCGCTCGGCATGAAGGCGGCGTACAACTTTGACGGCGGTCAATCCTCCGGCATGTACTGGAATGAAACGGTATTCGGACACAACAACCGCGGCACCGGCGACGTGCTCGCCGTCGTGGATTGAAGGGAGGCGGGCTTATGAAACGGAAAACATGGCTAACGATCGTCGCGGTCGTCACGGCGGTTGTCGCACTCGTCTATCTGGTCGTTCTGCTGCTGTGGGAGTTCGGTGTGTTCGATCACGAAGCCGCGGAATCGGTACTCTTCCGGGACGGCTATGCATTTTTGCCGGTCCCGGTCGTCGGACTGCTGGCGGGGATCCTGCTGCAGGTATTTTCTGTCCGCTCCGGCAAACGGAAAAAACAGCAGACAAAATAGCATTCATTCGTCACATTTTGACACGCTCGAGTGTCTGATACAAGAGGGGGATCGGTTGACCACCGTCCGGAAAGGATATAAAACCATGAGAAACATCACCATTGAACGTGCACAGAGCAAGATCGCCGCGCTCGGAACGTACCGCGTGTACATCGAGGATCCGTCCTCGTCTGAGCTCGTGATCTGCAACGTTCCCTGCCGGAAAGTCGGCGAACTGAAGAACGGCGCGGCTGCGACGTTCCCGATCGGCGAGCAGGAGGCCCGCGTCTTTGTGATCGCAGGCGCTTCGAGCCGCAACTACTGCGTGGACATGGCGCGCATTCCCGCCGGCACACAGGACGTCACGCTGACCGGCAAAGCCAAATACGACCTGTTCACGGGCAATGCGTTCCGCTTCGACAACAACGAGACCGACGAGGTCCGCGCGCTGCGCAAGAGCGCAAGAAGCAAGGGCGCGGTGGCGTTCCTCGTTCCCGTCGTACTGGCGTTTGCGATCGCGTTCGCCGCAGCCTTCCTGCTGTTCCGCGCGAGGTAACGGTATGAGAAACGTAACGGTTTCAAGAAAAAAGAGCCTTGTCGGCGCGCTGGTGCCCTTCAACGTCTATGCGGAGGACCATTCCGCTTCGGAGATCGTGATCAGCGACGTGCCGTGCAGAAAGGTCGGCGAGCTGAAGAACGGCGAGGAGCTGACCTTTGCCGTCGGCGATGAGGAGACGTGCATCTTCGCGATCACGCCCGCGATCAGCTATCCGGAGCCGTACCGCATTCCGGCGGGCGACGCGGACGTGCAGGTGAGCGGCAAATGCGTCAGCATGGCGTCGGGCGTTTCGTTCCGGTTTGACGGCAACGACACGGACGAGGTGCGGGAGCTTCGCAAAAAGCGGAACAAGGGCGCCGTGATCGCGATTCTCGCGTCCGCAGTGCTCAGCGCGCTGGTCGTTTTCGCGCTCTCGATGGGAAGAGGCAGCGTTAAAAGCTGTGCGCAGAGATCCGAAAAGGTTTTCAAGGTGCAGGAGCTGTCCGTTACGCTGACGAGCGCCTTCAAGCAGGATAAAATGCTCGGCTTTGCGGGCTATATCCACTCCGGTGACGCCGCCGTGTTCGTGGAGCGCGTCGGATTTGACGAAGCGGAGGGGCTGGACGCCGTTTCCGCCCGCGAGTTTGCGGCGTACGCGCTGATTGGCGGAGAGTACGGCAGCGACATCTCGATCAAGACCGAGGGAGATATCCCGTACTTTGAATTTGCGGGGGAGGACCCGACGTCGGGCGAGAAGATCCGGACGCTTGTGGCGTTCTACAAGAGCGGAAAGGCGATCTGGGATGTGCAGTTCGTCTCGCTGGAAGAGGACTATCCGAAACTGCGCGGTTCATTCATGAAATGGGCAAAGACCGTGACCTTTGACGATTGACCGCGACCGTCGTTTGAAAAGCCGATTCGTCGGCTTTTTTTCGTGCGCGGTTTTCCTTGACCGAGGGGTGAAAAACGGGTATACTGTAACTGTGAAAATCTGCGACATGAGGTGAAGGATATGCTGGATATCGCCATCATCGGCGGCGGACCCGCAGGGCTTGCGGCGGGACTGTACGCGGTGCGCGGCGGCGGGAACGTCCGTCTGTTCGAGGAGCTGTTTGCGGGCGGGCAGATCGTCAAGACGCACCGGATCGAAAACTATCCGGGCATCACGGACGGACCGGACGGGTATGCGCTCGCGGCACGGTTCGAGGAGCACGCGGCGGCGTTCGGGCTTTCGATCGAATACGGCGCGGTCTCGGAACTTGTGCTCGATGCGGACCCGAAGCGCTTTATCTGCAACGGAAAAGCGTATGAGGCGAAGACCGTGATCCTTGCGACCGGCGCATCGCCCAAAACGCTCGGCATTCCCGGCGAACGGGAGCTGACCGGCCACGGCGTCAGCTACTGCGCGACCTGCGACGGCGCGTTCTATAAAAACCGTACGGCGACGGTCATCGGCGGCGGCGATACGGCGATCTCCGACGCGCTGTATCTTGCAAAGCTGTGCAGCAAGGTCTATGTCGTACACCGGCGCGACACGCTTCGCGCAAGCGCGATCCTCGCCGACGCCGCGAAGCAGACGGAGAACATCACGTTTGTGTGGAACAGTGTGCCGGAGGCGTTCCTCGGCGAAGGAAAGCTCTGCGCGATCCGAATCAAAAACCGTGTGACCGGCGAGGTTTCCGAGCTGATCACCGACGGCGCGTTCGTCGCGGTCGGCGTGGTCCCGCGCACAGAGCTGTTCAAAGGACAGATCGCGCTTTCGGAAAACGGCAGCGTGATCACCGACGAAAAGACGGAAACAAGCGTCAAGGGCGTGTTCGCCGCGGGCGACGTGCGCAACACCCCGCTTCGGCAGGTCGTGACCGCATGCGCGGACGGCGCGATCGCCGCGACCTATGCATTGGAGGCCGCCCGTGTTAAGTGAAGCAAAGAGAGCCGAAGCGCTCGATATTCTGAAGAAAACGTACCCGGACGCAAAACCGGCGCTGCATTTTTCCTCGCCGTTTGAACTGCTGGTCGCTACGATGCTGTCCGCGCAGTGCACGGACAAGCAGGTGAACAAATGCACCGACGTGCTGTTTCCGAAGTACAATACGCCGGATGCGTTCGCCGCGCTCGATTTCGAGACGCTGGAGCCGTATATCCGTAGCTGCGGGTTCTATCGCATGAAGGGGATGCACATCCTCGAAATGAGCCGGATCCTGCTCGAAAAATACGGCGGCAGGGTCCCCGAAACGCGCGAGGAGCTGACGTCGCTTCCGGGCGTCGGACGCAAGACGGCGAACGTGGTATTGTCCAACGCGTTCAAGGTCCCCGCGATCGCGGTCGACACGCACGTGTTCCGCGTGGCAAACCGGATCGGTCTGACCGAAGCGAAGGACGTGGAAAAAACCGAACAGCAGCTGATGGCGCACATCCCGGAATCCGACTGGGGCGACGCGCACCATTGGCTCATCTATCACGGACGGCAGATCTGCGCGGCGCAGCGGCCGAAGTGCAGCGACTGTCCCTTAAAGGAGATTTGTGAGCATGCAGTTCATTGACAAGGCAACGATCCATATCAAGGCGGGCAACGGCGGCGACGGCTGCGCCGCGTTCCACCGCGAAAAATACGTGATGAAGGGCGGACCCTCCGGCGGCGACGGCGGCAGGGGCGGCAATATCGTATTCGTCGCGGATCCGCAGCAGTCCACGCTGCTCGACTTCAAGCGTTACCGGTATTTCCGCGCCGAGGACGGCGAGCAGGGGCGTGCGGAACTGATGGCGGGCAAGAACGGCGAGGACCTCTTCATC
>CAKJYC010000072.1 GCA_918244965.1 Clostridiales bacterium
CGTTCCTCTATGGTAAGATGTTTGTAGTTCATATGTCTCTCTCCTTTGTAGTTTTGTTGGCAAACTTATTCTACCAGAGATTCATATGAACTTCTATTTTTATTCTCCTTTACTGTTGCACTTGATAGTATAATTCATCGATACAAAAAAAGCTGCAATCAAACTTGCAGCCTTTCTGGTGGAGCATAGGAGATTCGAACTCCTGACCTCAACATTGCGAACGTTGCGCGCTACCAACTGTGCTAATGCCCCGCGAACAGGAAACATTATACACGCTTTTCAGAAAAATGCAAGTGTTTTTTCAAAATATTTTTGCATGAAAGAAAATATATCTTGCTTTTTGGGATGGTTTGTTGTAAGATAGCAAAGGTGCAACGAAATGCCGTGCAGAGATGGCTGAGCTTGGTCTAAGGCGCACGACTGGAAATCGTGTATACTGGGAACAGTATCGAGGGTTCGAATCCCTCTCTCTGCGCCAGCAAAACAGCCTGTCCGTTTGGACAGGCTGTTTTCTATTGATGAAGGGACTTGATCGGACGCCCGGAACCGCTGCACGGATGCGCAGCGAAGCGGGTTACGGGGATTCGGATCCGGACGGGCGTTTGTTCCGGAACAGCTTATGCAGCAGCGATCGGTTTCCGCCCTTTCGGAAGCCGCGTACAAGCAGCGTGAGCACGACGGCCAGCAACAAAAGCAGGAGCACGGCCGCCCAGACCGGCAGGCCCATCAATATTTCCCGTATCCGGGGAAGGACGTGAAGCCTGCCGAGAATGGCAGTATCCCGCGTTGAAAAACACGCCGCAGAGAAAAAGTTCATCGAAAAATGAATCAGGACAGTGTAGCGAACCATTCCGGTGAACTCGAAGACCCAGCCGAGCAGCAGCGCAACAACGAACGTATATACGAACTGACCGGTGTTGCGGTGCCATATGCCGAAGAAAAGGGACGTGATGAGGATCGCGAGCCACGCGGGGGCGTATTTGCGGAGATTCCGCTGGATCATGCCGCGGAAGGCGAGTTCCTCCATGAACGGTGCCATCACGAGCGTGACAAAGAACGGAAGAACATTGCTTGCGCTTTGGGTGCAGGATTTCTCGACAGAACGAACAGCGTCCTTGGAGAACGGCGAGAGGCAGGCGAGAAGAAGACCGGACACAGCCGTGATCAAAAAACCGCAGAAGATTCCGAGCGCGGTACGCTTTAACCCGGAGAGCGCCAGCGCCGGAACGGTTCGTTCGCGCACGTCCCGGACAAGACGGTGAATAAAACAGGGGATGAGCCATCCGGCGACGGAGAGCCCGACGCCGATCACGATGAGATCGAGGTTTGCACCGGTCAGGAACTGCTTTAGCACCGCGGTCTTGTTCCGCTCGAAAACACGCGAATAGGCGCCGATCGCACAGAACACGGAGAACAGCAGAGCTGCGGCGGCGATACAGGCATATAGGACGCGGAGGACTTTCTGTTTCGGAAAGAATCTGTGCAGCGTGTCCGGAAGCAGCGCCGTGAGCGCATAGGCGATACAGGGCAGACCCGTCACGGCGAGATAGATCAGCAGGCTTTCTTTATCATCTATGTACGAACTGAACGAGTTCGCGAAATCGAGCAGATAATGACTGTTCGGCAACTGCTTGATAATCGGCAGCAATCTGTTTTTCGGCAGCAGCAGCGTATGGCCCCAGTAGATGCGTCCGCCGCCCCAGATCGCGAGCATTACGAACAGCCAGCACGCAGACAGCAGAAACACCGCCGTAAACAGCAGGATGCGAAACAGGACTTTTCGATGGGATTGCATAGGCATCGTCTCCTTGGAACCTATTGTATCACACAATCGACAAAATGCAAGACGGATCGTCGGAATACGAGTACGGCACTGATTTTATAGAATGTTCATTTGCTTTCGGGCCTGTCGCGTCGTACAATGAAAGCAGGAGGGAAGGCATATGCAGATCGTGGTTTTGGACGGATACAGCGTCAATCCCGGCGACGCGGACTGGAGCCCGCTGAAGAGGCTCGGTACGCTGTCGGTATACGACCGGACGCATCCCGATATGGTCGCGCAGCGGCTGCGCGGGGCCGAGGCGGCGTTTGTCAACAAGGTCCGGCTGAACCGGGAGCTTTTGCAGTCCGCGCGGCAGCTTCGCTTTGTCGGCGTGCTTGCAACCGGCTACGACGTGGTGGACGCTGCGGCGGCGCGGGAGCGCGGGATCACGGTTTGCAACGTTCCGGCGTACAGCACCGAGGCTGTGGCGCAGCACACGATCGCGCTGCTTTTGGGTCTGTGCTCACATGTCGAATACCACGCCGCGCGCGTCCGGCAGGGCGCGTGGACGGCGCAGCCCGATTTTGCGTGGTGGGAGATCGCGCCGGTACTGCTCTGCGGCAAGACGATCGGGATCGTCGGCTGCGGACGGATCGGCACGCGCGTCGCAAGAATCGCGGACGCTTTGGGCATGCGCGTACTGGGTACGAGCCCACATGAAAAGCCGGGCTTTCCGGGCGAATATGTGCCGCTTGATACGCTGCTGAGGAAATCCGACGTCGTTTCGCTCCACTGTCCCGCAAAGGCGGATACGGTGGGCCTGATCCGCAGGGAGACGATCGCAAAGATGAAGGACGGCGCGATCCTTCTGAACACCGCGCGCGGCTCGCTCGTTTCCGAATCGGACGTATGCAACGCGCTTCTGACGGGGAAGCTCGGCGGCTACGGCGCGGACGTTGCAAGCGAGGAGCCCGTAAAGCTCCGCAACCCGCTGCTTTCCGCGAAAAACTGCCTGCTGACCTCGCACTACGCGTGGACGCCGAAGCCGATGCGCCAGACGCTGATCGACGTTTCGGCGGACAACCTTGCGGCGTTTCTTGCGGGTAAGCCGAAAAATGTTGTGAATTGAAAGAAGAGAACATGACGTACGAGGAAATCCAAAGCGAGGCGAAGCGCCGGTTCGACGCGCTTTCGCAGGAGGAATATGCAAAAATGGCGGCGCCGATCCGTACCGACATACTTCGCTATGTTGCGGGACGGATCAAAGGCCGGTCGCGAATGAGCGATGAAGAAAGCGACCGGTACCGGGAATCGCTTTTGTGCATGACGGAGGCAAGGGAAGGCGACGTGAAACGGCGCGAACGGAAATGGTTCGCCGATTTGAACGGCATTCCGTATGAGTCGCTGTTTGACGGGAAGAAAGGCCGCCTCAGCATGCGCGTGTGGAAGATGTACTGGATCCATTTTGCGACCGTGGCCGTGCTCCTGATCTCCCTGCTGATGCCGGTCGCAATGGACCTCGAAAAGCATCAGCTGGCGCCGTTCGCCGTGATTTGGGCGATTTCCGCCATGGCGGCGATCGCAACGACGGCACTGCTTATCGTATATGCTGTCCGCAACGCGAAGATGAACCGGATCATCCGGAAGCTGAGTACACCGAAGGGACAGCAGGAGGAGATCGAGACGCTGGTCCGCCGCATGGTGTACGAGCGGGAGCGCGACGCCCATATTCCGGAGCAGTACCGGGTCCTGCCGGAGATGCTGTACGTTACGCCGAAGCAGAAGTGGGAGAAGGCGCATGCGAAACGCCGGAACCGGAAGGAAACCGATGCCCTAAAACCGTACGATCCCGGTCCGGGCAGGACGGTCACGACCGCACTGCTGAAGGCGGAGGCCCTGCGCCGGTTCAACGGGATGACGCCGGAGGCGTATGAGGCGCGTGCGGTCCCGATTCGCAGCTTCATCAACGCGAGAGAAGAGACTGTCAGCTTTTTCGGTATGGACAGATCGAAGCTGACGCGCAGCGAAGCTCATTCCTTCGGCTGGGATACAACGGTCGACAAACTCAATGAGATCATGGATCTGCCCCTGTTTTTCCGTGGGGACACGCTTGAGAAGCTTGGGTACAGCGCCGACGATTTGCGCAGGGGAGAGAAGAACCTGATGCTCCGGCGATTCAAGAAGCCTGCGATCCGGCTTGCGATCATATTGGTCGTTGGCGCGGTGCTGTTCGCTTCAGCGTTTTTCATTGAAAAGGTCAGCCGGACCGTCTCGCTGATCGTCGGCATTCCGGGACTTCTGATGGCTGTCGGCGCGCTTTGCGTTCTGCTCCGGTACAACGGCGTCTTTCTCCGCAACAGCGAGCTGAACAAGGAGATCAAAAAGCGCAGCGATCCCACCTACTGGGAGGCGGAGATCGAAACGGAGGTCGACCGGCTGATCATGGAACGGGAAAAGACGCGGCTGACACCGGGACAATAAAGACTGTTTTTGAAAAAAGCTCCCCGAACGGAGCTTTTTTTCATGGGATTTTCTGAAAAGACACATCGAATTTGCATTTGCCACTTGCAAAAAGCGCAGTTTTCGGGTAAACTGTTCTTAATTATTCTCGGAGTTGTGTATCATGTTGCTGTGGACCGATTCGACATGGACCGCGTGCGGCGTTTCCGAACGGGACGGCGTGCTTGCGGCGGTATCGGGCGGCGCTGACTCCGTGGCATTGCTGCTGGAGCTAAAAAGGCTTCAAAGGAACGGCCTCGTCGATCGCGTTGAGGCGGCGCATCTGCATCACGGGATCCGCAAAGAAGCGGACGACGATGCGGCGTTTGTGCGCGCGCTCTGCGAAAGGCTTTGCGTGCCTCTCACGGTCGAACGGATCGACGTACCGGCGATCGCGCGGGAGCGGGGCGAATCCACGGAGCTTGCCGCACGGAATGCGCGTTATGCGTTTTTGGAGCGTGTGCGCGCGTCCCGGTCGCTCGACTGCATTGCTCTCGGACACCATCGCGATGATCAGGCGGAAACCGTCCTGCTGCACCTTCTGCGCGGCAGCGGGACCGACGGCCTTGCCGGCATGCGGCTGCGTGCCGGACGGCTGATCCGGCCGCTTCTTTGCACGCCGAAGGAAACGATCCTTGCCTATCTTCGGGAACAGGGCGAGCCGTACTGCACGGACGCCACCAACTTCGGGACGGATGCGACGCGAAACCGGATCCGGCTCACCGTCATGCCGGTGCTGGAAACGGTCAACCCGGCGGCGAAAAAGGCGCTTGCCGAGGCAGCGGCGCATGTCGCTGCGGACGCGGACTATCTGAACGCGCTTGCCGACAGGGCGCAGAGCGACTGCGGTACGGACCGCGAACGGCTCAGGGCGCTGGACGCGCCGATCCGGCTCCGGGTTTTGAAACGGCTTCTGCCGTACGGCGACTACGAACGCGCGGACCTGGTCCGGCTCGACACGCTGCTGTCGGACGGGCAGACGGGCGACTGCGCAACACTGAAAAACGGCGTCGTCGCGTGGCTCGATTCCGGGCGGCTTCGGATCGGAAGGCCGCAGGTCACGCCTTTTTGCATCCCGGTCCCGCGGTCCGGCAG
>CAKJYC010000073.1 GCA_918244965.1 Clostridiales bacterium
CTTCCCTCACCGGAAGGCGCGAAAGGAACCATGGTTCCTTTCCCTGCAACAGGGTGATCCGTGTCGCTTCGTCAAGGGCTGCCCGGCCGCTTCGCGTCCAGCGTTCTGTCCCTTGACTCCGCTCCCGCTCCCTACATACCACGCTCCTTTTGTCAATGTGAAGTTATGGCTTCATCCCTTTTTTACTACCCGAAATCGTAACTTCACTTTGGCATTCTAACCATTCACCATCTATATGAAATCATACGAGCTGTCCTATAAACCGGAGCACAGCATATTTTGATCCGAACAGAAAAGCAGAAACGCCCCGCTGCCCGGTAAGGGATAATGAAAGTGATACCTCTCAATATGGTCTTCATTCATAGGAGGCTTGCGGCGTGTTCATCTGCTTATATATGGGACGAAAACGCGATATAGTAAAAATATTTTTATATATTATTTGGTTCTTGAATGGATGATTCTCACATCCCAAAGAAAAAGCCTCGCTTTAGCAGGGCTCTTCTCTCACGATTAAGTGGTGCATCTGAAGCATGAAAAAGGAGGCAAAACACTTCAGATGCACAGCCGTTTGATCAGAATTGTTTACCGTCATGAATCCACCACGTCAATTGATTCTCCATCGGTTCAGAGACTTATGCCCATCGTTCCAAAAATGGAACGCCGAGTGGAGTAGCCGCTGTTTCGCGTGGGAAAATAAAGATTTTTATGGGGGATTTGGCTTAAAAACGGGCTGTTTTGGGGCCGTTTTGGGGCATTTTGCCCTATACCCTACCCGTACCGGGTACCTTGGAAGAGAACTGCGTGGGTTGGTCGAAGGCCTTTACTTTTGGATACGGGTTCTGATTGTCACTTTGTTTTTGTGCAACCGGAGGTTTGCTCTTCCGCGATCATCCATCAGGAATGACTGTCTTTCTTGCCGGTTAATCTCTACGAAACATCGCTGCTTTGGCGGAGGTCAGGATAAAACAAGACCTGCAGAAGGATTCCTGCAGGTCCTGAATTAGGTAGTTTTCGTTTCACCGCCGTTTGCGTCGCTGTCAGCCATATGTTGGAAAGCTGTTTACCGGAAACAAATGATAGCCGGGCACGCAAGCCGCTATCCATGATATCAGCGGCTGCCCCTTGTCATGCTGCTTCGGTCGTCAGTTCTTTCGTTTCTTCAAAGCCACGGCAATCGCTGCGCCGCCGATCAGCACAACACAGCCGAGCAGGATCCACAGCCAAAGAAGAGACTGCGGTTCCGTTGTACCCGATTGGATCGGCTCGGCCGGCTTCGGCGTTTCCGGTACCGTCTCGTCCGTGATCGGCAGGCCGGAAGCTGCCGCATCGTCTGACGGCTGTTCGGCTGTCGGCGCATCTGCAGAAGCGGTCGGCTGTGCAGACGCTTCGATGACCGGCGCGCCGGAAGGATCATCCGGCGGTTCTGCGCCGTAGACCGCTTCGCTCTCCGGGTCCGTCTCCGACGGCGCTTGTGTCGCCGGATTGGTCGCGGGCGAAGGCGTATTGGACGATTCCGTTCCCTGCGGCGAAGGTGTATTGGGCGATTCCGTTTCCTGCGGTACAGCGGATTCGACCGGCGCGGCAGTCGGTGCCGGCGTTTGACCGATGAAGAACACATCCGCATCGCCGGTGGCATTCTCGCCGAGCTCCATGATCGTGTCCGGCAGATACAGAATCTGCACAGTCGTTCCCGCAAATGCGTTCGGACCGATCGCATTCACGGGAATGCCGCCGATGCTTGCGGGCACGGTAACCACAGCTTCGGTTCCGAAATAGCCCGTGATCGTGATCGACTGATCCGCAATGGTATAATAGAAATAGCCCTCTGTATACACCGTGCCGCCCTCTGCAACTGCGCCGATCGGCAGCAGCAGCAACCCAAGCGTCAACAGCAGCAGGATCCATCGTTTCATGGCAAGTCTCCTTTCAAACGGGATAAAGGGCAGGTACGAAGCCTGCCCTTAAAACACTCGAACAAATGTTCTACGGAGGTTCTTCCGTGCCGGTCTGTTCCGGATCGCTTGTAACGATTACATCCTGATTATCAAACCGGATGACATCCAAATGTACTTTGACATATTGTTTTGACATCATTGTTTCCCCTCCTTACTGTACTGTATTCAGATATACATTGTAGTACACTTTATTCGCCAACTCGTTGTAGCTTGCATAAATGACGTTGTCGGAATAGATTGCAAACGTCTCATGCGTGATGTTGTTCTCTATTACGACATATGCTCTTGCGATAAACTGACGAGCCGGCTGCGACGTTGCGAAATATGCATTTGCGGCATACTCCAGATCCCTGTTTGTAAACTCCGGTTTCAGGATGTAGCCTTTTTTCTCACCCACGCTGTAATAGTCGAGGGTCAGGCATTCTTCCGCTTCCGCAAGGCTGATACGATTCAGTCCGGCGTACAGCAAGCCCGCCTCCTGAATGGTGAACGAATCGGGTATGCTCCATGTCGCAGTAAAGTTCACGATGCTGTCAGCCCCGTTCTGCGTTGCGTAAGCGTTCGTCATGCGAACGATCGGTTCCGTTGTGCTTGCTGCTCCATAGACCGCTCTGATCGTAATATCGTCGGTAGACACGACTGCATACCTCTGATTGTTATACCCGAGGATGTGTCCTTCTTCATCCGCCCAGTAAGAGAACGGCTCGTTCTCATACAAGGCTTCAGCGGAGACGTACTGCAGGGTGCCGATGGATTCCGGTGCCAGATCCACGGAGTCCTGATAACTGTCGCCGATCCAGTACTCAATGGTCGTCGTATACTGATCGCCATTGGACTGATAGATCGGATAGACCCTGATGCGCGTTTCGGTCGCCATGGCAGCATGGATCTGCTCCTCCGTCTTGTCCCAGCCGACAAAGGTTCTGCCGACCTTGACCGGCGCAACCGGATAGACGATCGGCTCGGTATCCGTATAGTACCGCTGGCTGATGACCTGACCGTTGGCCTGTGCGCTGACGAACAGCACCAGTGCTTCATGGTTGGTTTCGCCCGGAAGCTGCTCGGAGTACACGGCGTCGATATCCGTGTTCGACATCAGCACGAAGGTATAGCTCGCATCCGTACAAACGATCTTCTTATTGCTGTTGATCCAGTACAGGAAGTTGTCGCTGCCGGTATATGTGACGGTGACCGTGCTTCCTGCTGTGTAGTAATCGTCGTAACGGCCGCGCTGCGTCGTAACCTCGTCGCTCGCGTTCTGCTTGATGGTGAACCGCGTACCGGTGATCGTCAGCCGATAGGTTGCGCCGGACTGCGGCTCATAGACCGCGATCAGGTCGTTGCCGTCGGCCTGCACGGTGTAGGTGAAGGTCTGTTCAGCCGTGATGCGATCATCGGGCATCGTGCCGTTGACCGGATACCAGCCAAGGAACGAATATCCTGCGACCGTCGGTGCGACAAGCTGTGTCGTAGCGCCAGGCGCAAAGCTGCCGCCGCCGGTCACATGCGCCACTGTGCTGCCGGGCGTCGTCGTTCCGTTGCCGGACGAAGTAACGGTGACCGCAGTCATCTTCGATACGGTCTTGGTCTGCGTCGTAAAGAGCGTGTTCTGGAACGTGGCCGTATAGGTCCACGCATTGCCGCTATCGACCGGTCCGGTTACCGTTGCATCCTCGGTCAGCACATGCGTATCGTCGTGCTTACAGACGCTCGCTGCCGTAACCGTGTAGGTCGGCGCGTTTCCTGCGCCGTTGAGCGTCTCGGTCCAGGTATAGGTCGGTTCATCCCAGTCGTGTCCGATGCCGGGGACGTTGACTGTCGTACGCTCGGTGAGGCTGTAGCTTGTATCGCGTTCGCTTGTCACCGTCACAACGTCGCCGTTGACCACGCAATCCACATCGAACTGCACCGTAATGATCGGCGTATTCGCCGCGATCGCCGTTCCCTTCTTGGCATACGCGACCTTGATCGTGCGATTGACCGCGTCATGATGGACGGAGAGGAACAGGTTATCCGCCGTTCCGTTCGTGATCGTATTGACGGTCAGTCCTTCCGGATAGGTTACCGTGAACAGGCCGTTGTTGGAGGCCGTGCCTTCGGAGAACGCAACTTCACCGTTCGTCGCGACGCCGCTGACCTGCATCAGAACCGGCGTGCCTGCGCTGAGCGCAACGGGGCTTACCGCTGCGGGAGCCATATTCTGAAGACGCGTGACGCCAGATGCGGGAGCTGCTGCGGACAGGTTCTTGACAGCGTCCGTTGTCGCGGCCTTGCGGGCCGTCTTTTCGGATTCGGCCTGCATACGCGCCATGATTTCGGGCGTCATGATCCGTTCGCGTACGAGTTCGGGCAGTCTCGGATCGATTTCCGTATCCATCGTCTGATCGTCCGGAACGACCGATGCAGGCGCAACGGAGCCGGTTACATACATGCCGCCGACCGGCCATACGTCCTCACCGAAGCTGCCGGCGTTGTAGACCTTGCCGGAGTTCGGCTCGATGATGTACAGTTCATCCTGCGCGCCGTCACAGTGCGCCCAATAGATGTATGTGCCGTCATAATAGATGTTCTGGTTCTGGAACGAGGTGCCGATGCCCGTATCGACGACCAGCACCGGATCGGTGAAGGAATAGGTCAGAAGGCCTACCAGAATATCGGTGAACGAGATTCCGGAAGCGCCCGCACGCTTCATCGACGTTTTCCAGATCTTGCCGGTTTCATCCAGGACGTAGTATGTCGGGAACGAACCGCTGGTGCTTGCAACGCAGACGCTTGCAATGTATGCGCCGCCCATGTCTGTCTCGGACGTATCCAGCAGACCGATCGGCAGCAGAGCGCCTTCGCCCTCCTCTACCTCGGCGATGGGGCCGGACAGCAGGAAGTAGGCAAAACCGAAGGTTGCGCAGTCGCCGTACAGCAGGTTGTTCGGACCGGTTGCAAGACCGAACGGCGTAACGTAGGTCGACGTGCCGTCGCCCACCGTGAAGTTGCTCGGATCGACCGGGTAGATGTAGCTTGTGCCGGTAAAGTTGTTCGTGGTTGCATACAGCTGAGACGTGCTGTACAGATACGCGTTGATCAGCGGTTCGCTGTTGGTCTCTGTATTCACATCTCTGTCATCCGGGATGGAAATCCACTGCACTTCGCCGTTTGTGATCTCATTTGTGCTGATCTGCGCGAAGTGGATCTTTCCTTCCTCGTCTGCGACAAACCCGTTCAGCGCTTTGTAAACCGTCGTGACCGTGACCGTACAGGTCGCCTGTACATTGGGGTCGTCATGCGACTGCGCCGTGATCGTCGCAACGCCTTCCGAAACAGCTGTGACAACGCCGTTTGCGTCGACAGCCGCAATCTGATTGTTGGACGAGCTCCAGTCAACAGAACGGTCTGCTGCCGTAAGGGGCAGGATCTTTGCCGTCAACGCGTATGTGTTGCCCTTGTAGAGATCGAGCGTCGTCGGCGTCAGCGTGATGCCGGTGACATTCACGGGGTCATGATCGACATTGATCATCGCCTTGCGATACAGATAGACGCTTGCCGCAGAGGTCCCGTGTACGAAGCTGTCGCCGCTGTAACGAACGTATCTGTCCGCGAGATAGTGGAAGTACAGCCGGTTGTTCGTGCTGTCCCATTTCCAGTCCGCCGTGGTGGTGCTCGTATGCATCTTCACATCATCCAGCGTGCCGACATGCGCGACATAGTACTCGCCGTTTTTGAAGTACCAGTTGCCGGAGCTCTCGCTCGCGGTCCATTTCCCGTTTTCGGGAACGTCCTCCGCATTGATATAGGGCTGATACGCGGTCAGGCTGTTGCCGGGATTGACCAGCGCATCGTAGACCTTCTGCTTTTCGGTCGTATCCGTAATATGGCTCAGGCCCTTTGCAATGCCCGGCATATTGGTGCTGACGATCAGGTACTCTTCGCCCGCCTCAAGCACGCTCGTACGCACATACACTTCCTTCGGCGTAGAAGCGTTTTCATTCACCTTGATGTAGGATGCAGCTTCATTGCCTGCATAGTCCGCCGCAAAGATCGCGACATAACCGTTCGCCTCTGCAATTGCATTCGTTACGTCGAACGATGCTGCATAGGTATGGTTTCCGGGCGCGACCTCGTTGTACACCACGGAACCGTCCAGAGACAGAACCGCAACATAGGCGAGATTCTGATTGTCGTTTGCGGTGAACGAGAGCGTATTGCCGGAAAGCGTCGGCGTGGTGAGCGTCGGCACCGTATCGTCTACCGTGAAGTCGTAGCCGACGAATGCGCCTCTGCCGAGCGTATTGGAGAGCAGCAGCTGGCTGAACTGCTCGCTGCCGATCGCCGCCGAGTTCGCAGCATTGTAGCTGTCGTTGATCTTCATGCCGTTCAGTTCGGGGATTGCGTAGAAGCCGATACGGAAGGTATCGTCCTCCTCGAATCCGTAGGAGCCGGGCGTCTTGTTTACGGTATACGACTTGGTCGAGGTATTCTGCCAGCCGCCGGACGGCGAATAGTAGATGCTGTCTACGCTGCTGCCGGTAACCGCCGCGCCGGGCATGACCTGCGTATTGCTGCCGTTCATGCCGTCGGTTTCGGTCACTGCAAAGCCGGTCGCCGCCGCCGCACGATAGAGGTTATAGACGATCGAGTTGATTTTCGAATCGCTGCGGATCGCCAGACGGTCCGCCGGGAACGACGTTTCTACCATGTACGGGTTGCCCGCAAACTTCATCTGCGTGCCGCCGACCGTCACGGTCATGTAGTTGGTATCCTCATGTCCCGTATAGGACGACCGTGCATAGCGGGTCTGTCCCTCAACGTCGGGATGATAGAGCGCATCCACATAGGACGCCGCATCGAACATCGAAGGATCGGTCCAGCTGCCGTAGAAGCCGAGGATCGGGATCGAGTGCTCATGCGCAAGGCTGATCGTGTCGGTGCCGTTGTTCGCCGTCGAGGTGCAGGTCGCGTAGGTGAAGCCCTCAATGTACGCGCCGCAGGGATAGTTTGCCGTGCCGAACGCCGCAGCATCAAGCGTGATCGTAACGGTGACCGTGCCCTTGCTGTGCGGCGGAACGGTGTCGGATCCGAGCGTATCGGTCGCGTGCTCCAGAATCAGCTGCGCGTCGTGCGAGGTGATCAGATCGTCGTTGTCGACCTTCGCCGCCGCCAGATCAAGATCCGTCGCCGCCGCTTCGGGGGTGATCTCGCCGCTCAGGTAATCCAGGATCGCCTGCGCGTCAAACTCGTTGGTGAAGCCGTCCTTGTTGACGTCGTGATCGAAGTTCTCGGCGCCCACCACGGTCATGCTGTGCGTAACCGTCGCAGGCATCGGCGTCGTGGTCTTCGCCATATGATAGCCGTCGCCCTCCAGAAGAGTCCTCTCCTGTGAGAAGATATCCGTCCGGAACGTATAGGTCAGCGGATAATCGGTGATGTTGTAGATGTCGAACTTGTAGGTGTAGGTTCCGTTCCTGTCCGGATCGTCGCCGAGCTCAACCTTAACCTTGCCGTCCGCCGCCGCACCGGTCTTTCCGGTCAGATAAGAAGCCTGATCGTCGATCATCACGACGGAAGGCGCGGTGACCGCTTTGTTCACCTCGACAAGGCCTGCGCCCTGCTGCAGGATCGACAAATACTGATAGACGTTCCCGACCTTGTTCTTCATCGGCGTCGCCAGCGACATCATCAGGCTCTGATTGATGGCGCGGGTGCTGTATTTTGCGGTCAGCTCTTCGTTGTAACGCGGCATGGAGCTGTCCTTGAGCCAGCCGTTCTCGCGCAGATACTGCGCGATGACCGCCGCAAGGCCCGTGATGTGCGGCGCAGCCATGGAGGTACCGCTCATCAGCTCATACTGATCGGAGCCGCCGGCCGTACCGGAGGACGTCTTATTGGTGCCCCAGATGGAATTGATGTCGCCGCCCGGTGCGGTGATTTCGGGCTTCATCAGAAGAGAACCCGGCGCGCCCCAGGAGCTGAAGTCGGTGATGGTCGTGTCCGCGCGGTCCGCAACGGTGCTTGCGACTTCCGCCATGACGTCAACGCTGCCGGTGTAGTAGGTGATGTCGCCGACGCTGTGCGCCGTACCGGTGGTCTTGATGCGGTCGGCGTCCGCCTTCAGGATCGAAACCATCGGGAAGGAGCCTTCGAAGCCGGTCAGATCCATGTGAATCACGCCGTCCGCGTTGTTTGCGATGATGACGCCCTTCGGGTTATAAGACTTGACATTGTTGCCCTTCTGATAGAAGGAAATGCCGCCGCGGTTGACGATCACGACCTTGCCGGTCAGCGACTCGCCGGAAAGCCCCAGATGGTCGTTGACGGTCGCATAGTCAGCCGTTTCGCCGATGGTGTCGATATAGACGTAGTCCCATGTTCCGGCAATCGTGGTCATCGCCGCATTGCCGTAGGATGCGCCGTCCTGCCCTTCCAGGGACTCGGCATAGAACACCATATGGCTGTGCTGCGGATCGTCGAAGTACAGCGGCACGCCCTTGTTCAGCGTGTTCTGTGCCGCTGCGACGCACAGGCTGTTCACAAACGTGCCCGGAGAACCGCCGGTGTGCATGTTGACGTCCTCGATATACAGACCGATGCGCGAGATGTTCGCAGGCTCCATCAGATCGATCAGCGAATACGAGTTGCCCGCCGAGATGGAGATGACCATACCTTCGTTGAACGCTTTGTCGGCGAAGCTGTTCATCTTCTGCTGATAGCTGCCGCTGAACGTCCAGCCCTGTACCGAGGAGCCGAGCGAAAGGTTGACGACGTCACAGTCCAGCCGGACCGCGTCCTCAATGGCGACCATGTAATCGGAATCGTATGCGCCGCCGCCCGCGCCGAAGACCTTCATGATAAACAGCTGCGCATCCGGCGCCATGCCGACGGCGTCAACGGTATTCGCGGAATTCAGGAAACCGCCGTTTCCGTCCGGGATGTATGTATTTGCCGCAGAGATACCGGCAACGTGCGAGCCGTGCTCACCCTGCGTGTCGTTCAGGTGGGTAACGTCGGTATTGCCGTCGATGTAGTTAAACCTGAACGGAACCTTTGCGGAATAATAGGTGTCGGCTGCCGTCAGATCCGGCATCTTGCCTGTCTTTGCATTCAGCTGGTTCAGCACCTCGTCGGAGATCTGTCCCGTCAGCAGAGCGCGATCGGGATGGTTTTCGTCGATCGCGTGCAGAAATGCCGCCTCATCCACGCTCTGATGCGAAAGGTCCAGACCGGTATCAATGATGGCGATGCGTGTGCCGTAGCCGGTATAGCCCGCAGCCCATGCCGCCGTTGCGCCGACCATGTTCACACTGGTGTTGGCCGTGTTCGGATGGTCTGCAACTGCGTCGCGCGGCGCTTCATACTGCGTTTCCATCTCGACGGAAACGACGCCGGGGAGCTTTTCGATCTTTGCAATATCGCGGTAAGGAATCTCAATGGAAATGGCGTTGGCGATCAGCGTCAGATTCCATTTGACATTCACCCGGTGCCCGATCGACTTCTCGATCTTGACCTGAAGCTCGTCCTGTGTCTTTTTAAGCTGCTTGCGATACTCGGCAGCACGGCGATTGCTCGCCAGCCCGCGCATTGCAAAGCCCTGTTCGAGAACGGATTTGTCTTTCAAAAAGACCGAGACGCGAACGATGCTGTCCGGGTCGATGCTTTCAGCGTCGGCATCGGGCGCATCCTCCGTTTCGCCCAGCTTCTTCACATGCAGAGATGCGGGATCAAGCGGTCCCGTCTCCTGCAGTTCGGTCGGTCCATCCGTACCTTCGGCGTATGCGCGTGCGATGCCGCCCGTGATCGGCATCGAAAGCAGCATCACGAGCGCAAGGAGTACGGACAGCAGCTTTTTCCGGTTCTTCATTCCTATGTTGCCTCCCCTTTTATAGTTTATGTTCAGCGATCAGGTATCTCTTGTGCAGCGCACGGTCACGCGGGCCTTGCCGCCGATCGTGCAGGTGAACAGCGACAGATCGTAGCCGGAGCTGACCATGCCTTCAATATCGTACTTCCCGATCTCGTCGATCATCACAACATGATAGGTATAGACCTGTCCGTTCATATCGACCAGAATGATCGGATCGCCCTGCTTCAGCTCGTTCAGTCTGCCGAAGTGCGACGTATAGTTGTGCGCGCAGATGATCAGATCATTCGTATAGACCGACCCCACATAGCGGCACGGCGATTTTTTGGCGCCCGGCTTGGACCATTCGTTCCGGACGGCAAACTCCAGATCGAGCGTCGGAATGCTGAGGATCGCGACAAATTCCGATCCGTCCATCGTGACGACCGGCATCGCCTCCGGGATCGCCGTGGGCTCCGGCGTCGGCGTCTGCTCCGGCACTGCCGTTTGCTCCGGCTCAATCGTCGTCTGCGCATTCGGCGCTTCCGTGCGTTCCGGCACGATCACGATCGACTCGCTTGTTTGCGGCTTCGGCGTTGCGTGCTCCGCCCGCACCTCGGAAACTCCCTCCGGCGTTCTTTGCGGCGTCAGAACGAGCTCCTCAAGCATCACCGTTTCCGCTTTGAGATCGTTCGCCGCGCGCGTATCGTCGTACAGATTGTAGATCGCAAAGCCTCCTGCCGCGAGAATGCAGCACAGCCCGATCACTCCGCAGACGATGCTGATCCTCTTCCACCGCGCGCTCATTTCCGTTCCTTCTCTTTCCGAAGCGCCGCAAGCCCTGCCGCAATGCTTAAAAGCAGGAAGAAAATGCCGAATCCGGAGAACCAGAAGGTCGGTCTCCATTCCACGCCCGTTCCGGGAAGCGGCGACGGGGACGGCGTCGGTGTCGGCGTCGGAGAAGGCGCTGCGCTGTCCGTCGGCGTCGGAGTGGGCGTCGGCGTGGGCGTCGGCGTAGGCGTCGGCGTCGGTGTCGGCGTAGGCGTCGGCGTCGGTTCCTCTACGCCGATCTTCGGCTGTGCTGTGACGTCGTAGACCCAGCACTTCGCTTCTGCGTCCCATGTGGGCAGCAGAATGAGGAACGGCAGCGTGGTATAGGTCTTTCCGCCGTTTTGCACGGTCGTTGCAGACACAAAATACAGGCCTTCGGGCAGGGAGAACGCCGCGCTCCCGTTTGCGTCGGTCACGTTCGTCTTTGTATATGGAATGCTTTCCGCTTCGATAAACGCGGCAACGTCCTCCGCAAGCTCGTCCCAGTCGGTCACGTTCTCCAGCGTGATCGAGAACTGAGACGCAAACGGCTCGTCAAGCGTGATGGTTCCCTCATTCTCCAGATGACTGCCGATGCGGAGTACACCGAACTCTGCGCCGGGCAGCGGGGTCCCGTCCGCAATCAGCTCTATTGTCAGGGATACCTCCGTATCCGCTTTCCCGTTTTCAGGGTACAGGAAGCATACGATACTGAGTATCGCGCAAAGAACACAGCAGATTTGTTTCCACGTCTTCACGGTATGCTTCCTTTCAAAAAACTCTCTCGTTATTCTTCGGGATCGGCAGCCGACTCCCGGTTGTTTTTAATCATCTTTTTGATGATGAGCAGTGCAAAAACTGCAAGCACGATGATTGCGGCAATGCCGCAGGCAACAATAAACGGCGTCTTCAGGTCGCGCTCCTGCGATTCCTGAAAGACAAACACTTCCTCTTCGATGATGCTCGTCGTCGGGATCCGACGTCCGCGAACGAGCAGCCGATGGGAATTCACCCCGTACGGCGTACAGGTCAGAAGGGTACAATAGTCCTCGCCCGGTTCGATTTTCAACGCATCCGTTTCCCACGGAAGCACGACCAGCACCTGATCGACCTGATAGGTCAGAATCTCGCCGAGCGTCGTCAGCATGAAGGTGTCGCCGATCTGCATCGTTTCGAGGTTCGTGAACAGCTTTGCGCTCGGCAGCCCCGTATGCGCGGAAATGATGCAGTGCGTGTCCTTTCCGCCGACCGGCAGCGAGCTCGTTTCAATGTGTCCGGCATTGCTTTGCAGCGTACCCTCGTCCGTCCCGTGGTATACCGGAAGATGACACTTGATCTTCGGAATATCAATGTATCCCATCATCCCGTCCTTCGTGACGTTCAGGACCGCTTCGTACTCGATGCGATCTTCGCGGCGCGGCTCGACGCCCTTGGTCATGCCGTACAGCTGTTCGTTGTATCGAACCGCCTGCTCCCACATTTCGGAATACATGTCGTCGTCGAACGCATTGATCTGTTCTTTATAGTCGACGATGGCGTTCGATCTGTGAATGCGGTTGTAATAGTCGCTCAGCGTCGGATACAGGATCAAACCCAGACCGGCTGCCAGAATGACGCAGACAGCGACGATGACGATGACTTTCTTCATTGCGGAACGGTTCTTTCTTTACCATCCGCTCCGGGAGGAAGCCGGAGCTTCCTCCCGGCCGCGAACAGACGTCAGTTGTTGGCTTTGGTGTTCTTCTTGCGGGATGCGAGCAGGATCACAACGATCGCAGCAAGGACCAGCACTCCGCCGCCGATGTAGAAGATCGTGGTGCCGATGCCGCCGGTCGAGGGAAGCAGCGAGCCGGGCGTGTTCGCAACGCGGACAAACTCGGACAGAGCCAGCGTGACCTGTGCGGGGGTAAGACCGACCGCCGTGGAATCGGAGCCGTCAACGACCACTTCGATTTCATCGGTGAGCAGCGTGTAGCCTGCGGGGGCTTCGGTCTCAACGAGGTAGTAGGTGCCGTCCTTAAGGCCGGGGAAGGAAGCGCCGCCCTCTGCGTCGGTTTCAGCGATGGTAGCATTCGCGGCGTCATTCACCCATTCCACTTCGTATCTTGCCGGCTGCGCGGGACGGGATTCATCTTCCGGCGTGCCGGGGTCATCCTCGACTGCCGCCTGCGCAGGCGTATCGATCAGATGGTAGAACTTGCCGTCCGCATTCTTCAGCACGAACTTCGCGCCGGGAACCTTGGATTCCGGAGAACCGGTCTCGTACTTGTCGATCACGATCACGGAGGTGTAATGCTTGGTCATGCTGTCCTTGTGGTGCTGCGTGGTTTCATCGCCGTAATCAAGGGTCGCATTGTTCTCGTTGATCTGATTGATCGCATCGGAGTTAACGAGCGCAGAGTAGGTGATCTCGATGTCCGCGCCTTGGGTTGCTGCGGCCTTGCCGTAGTCAAGCACGTCAAGGGACAGGTCAAAGCCGCAGAGACGGCCGTTGTCGGTGATGAAGCGGATCTGATTGCCCTCGAGCTCCGCGTTCGGGTCGGTGACGACCGTCATCGTGATCTCGGTGCCGCCGATCTCCACGACAACCGGATACGTCGAATCGTTGAGCAGCGTCAGACCTTCGGACAGACGGTCGCTGACGAGATAGAAGTAGGACGCCTGATCCGCATCCAGCTCGGGGACCTTGCCGGTGATCTTGAAGTTCACGACGTCGCCGATCTGCACGCCGGATTCGTCGACCCAATCGCTGCCCTCTTCGGCCTTCTTGTCGAACGGCATATCGTTCTTGTTCTGGATCGCGATCTCGCTGTCGAGTACGGTGCAGAGAGATGCAACATCGCCGTCCGTCGGGAATACGAGGTAGTAACCGGGATCAACGTCGCCGGTCGTCATCTTGCCGCTGACTTCGGAGAACGAGATGGCCGTTGCGCTGGACGGGACGTTATCCTTTGCCCATGCCGCGAAGTCCGCCGCCTTGAAGTCAGCGAGCTTGGTGACTGTGCCATCGTTGGCAATGACGAGTCCTCCGACCTCACCTGCCACAAGTGCATCCTGGATCGCGGTCTTCCACGGATCGGTTGCAGTATAGGTCAGGTTGCCGCTGCCGTCATCGGTCACGTCAAAGATCTTGTACGCGGTGTAGGTGTGGCTGCCGGGTTCCATCACGGTGATGGAGCCGTCGGCAAACGCGGGCGCCGTCAGTGCGAACAGCAGTGCGAGCGTCAGCACAACAGCAAATACGTGTTTGAGTGTCTTCATGTTTTTTCTTTCCTTTCTTTGCTTTTTATATAAAGAATAGGTTTCTTATGCTGCGGTATTCCGCCGCGTAAGGGTTCCCCATTTCTTCCAGGTAAGAGATGCTCCTAAAAGCAGTATTGCACACAGCAACAGCAGCAGTCCTGCCAGCAGCAGCCACGCCGTGCCCTCGCCGCCCGTATCGGGCAGCAGCCAGATCGAGTTGGTCATTCTGACCGACGCCGTGTTCTGATCGACCGCATAGGCGACGTTGTAATACTCCGGCACGGCCTCGTACACATAGTAGACATAATATGTGCCGTTCTCCACCGGACTGTAAGGCAGATCCGTCACCGTCAGCGACCATGTATCGCTGAACGTGTCGCCGGGCGTCAGCGTGTAATTGCCCGTCCATACGACGTCCGCGCCGGACGGCGGACGTCCTGCATAGACGATCTGCGGCGGCGTTGTCGAGCCGACATCGACGATCTTCACCGTCACCGCAACGGAGTCGGGACGCTTGGACTGCTTGTCGTTTTCGTCGTTCCAGATCTTCTGGATCGTGATCTCGACCGGCTCCTCGCTGCACGGATCCTTCCGCTCGGCAGGCATCGGCGTCAGCCCCTTCGGATTGTCCGAAAGCGGCGTATCGTTCATGCCGACATACTTCGAGGCCGAGCGATATGCGCGCAGCAGGCGCGTCGTCTCCTCGCCCGCGCCGCGCTCCTCCGCGCCGGACAGATAGGCAAGATCGCGCGTCGTCACGGCCCCGTTGTTCACCGTGATGTGCGTTACATCGTAACGGTTGAAGATCTTGCCGGAGACGGATTCCGTGTCGGGCTGGGCCGGCGCGATCTCTTCTCCGTCCTCCGTGTACACTGCGGTATAGTCCGCGCCCTCCTCGCGGTAGATATAATAATGATTGTTATTCCCTTCGAGCCGATCCGGTCCCTGTGCGTTCTCGTTGTAAAGCGTGCCGCCGACGAACGGACCGACCTTGCCCTCCGTGCCGCGCACGGTGTCGCAAAGCTCCGTTGTGCTGTTGGAGACAAAGCCGTGATCGTTCAGTCCGATGAAGCCGCCCGCGTAGCCGAGCCGGTCGTCGCCGCTCCTGCTGTCGGTCGCTCCGCCGCCGAATACGTCGTATCCGTCGTCGATGCCCTTGACGACCCCGTTGCGGATCGCCGTGCGGTTCAGCTCGATCAGCTGGACCGTCAGGTTCGTTGCGTCAACCTCGCCGTCCGGTCCGATCGGCAGTGTGATCTCAGACGAGCCGAGCACGACCGTGACCGCCGTGGGCTTATTTGTTTCCGGATCGCGGGACACGGCCGAAATGCCGATGACGAGCCCGAACAGGTTGAGCCGGACGAGGTATCCGTCTGCGGCGACCTGAATACCGAGGATGTCGCCGTACAGGTCGATCAGGCCGGAATTCTCCAATGCGCCGATGCCGAGCACGCCGAGCAGCAGCCGGACCAGCCACGTCAGCGCGCCGACAAGGTCTGAGCTTGCTTCAAGATCGGCAAGATATGCGACCGACGAACGCCCGACAAAGCCGCCCGCGATCTGCGGACTGATGACCTTGCGGAGCTTCAGCGCCTGACAGTTATCCTCGATCTGCGCAATATCCGCGTAGCCCGCAAAGCCCGCCGCACAGGTGCCGACAATGAACTTCCATTCGACGCCGAGGCTCGTCTCGGACTGGACGTTCGTTGCCTTGGTGATGAATCCGTCGTTGGACCCGCCGAAGCCCGTGACCGTATCGCGTTTGAACGTCGAGCCGATGATATTCATCAGCTGCAGGCTTGCGGACAAATCGAGTCCGAGCACCGCAAGCAGCTTGCCCAGAACGCTGTCGGTATCGACTGCCGCGCCGGTCAGATTCAGCACGCTCTTGGTGCCGGAATGCCCGACAAAGCCCGCCGAGAAGTTCGGCGCTTCGACATAGTTGAGGTTTGTGATCTCGCTGTCCTCGATCGTGCCGCTCATGAGTCCGCCTGCGAAGCCGCCCGCCGCGCCGGTCACGGTCGTCGCCTGCAGATTGCCGCCGGGCTGCTCCCAATCGTGCGCGAACACGCGGACGCCTTCATCGACGCCGTAGACCGTGCTGCGGTAGATATAGGTGCGGAAGACGTCCAAAAGTCCGACGTTGCCGAGGCTCAGAAGATTCAGAACATTCGTGGAGCTGCCGCCGAGCTGCGCCACGCTGCCGACCGAAGCGAGTCCCACAAAGCCGCCCGCGTAGTGTCCGCCGTTGACGCCGCGCAGGTACCGCACGGTGACGGTCGTCGTGCCTTCCTCGGTGTCCGGCGTGAAGATCTCCGTGCCGCCTTCGGTTGCAACGCTGCCCTTCTTGGTGTTCACAAGCGTCGCCTTCATCTGCCCGGCAAAGCCGCCCGCATAGGTCGCGTATTTCGTGCCGCTGTCCGAGTATTCGCCGTCCACGACGAAGCCGTACGGCTCGTAGTTGCCGTTTTCGTCCTTGATGGATTCAACCGTCGCGTCGTTGATCGTACAGACGGTTGCGTGCAGTGCGTCCAAAAGCCCGCTCTTGGAGCTTAAGACCGCGTTCAGAAGCTGCTGCAGCACGCCGTTTGAGGCGTTCGCCGTGTTCGCACTGACGATCGCCGCCGCGTTCGCTCTGCCCGCATAGCCGCCGACGGCGAACGTGCCCTTGACGCGCTTCAGGTTGCGCACAGCGGTCGCCTCCAGCTGTCCGCCGTAGGTCGCGCCGACAAAGCCGCCCGCGCAGCCGACGCCCGCTTCACTCGGCACGCCGTATGCGTTGTCGTCCTCCGCCGTCTGTACCGGCGGATCGGGCGGAAGCACGGCGTCGTCGATATAGATGTAGCCGCCGAATCCGGACCAGTCGCCGTCGTAGCTCGGCTTGAAATAGATCGTCTTGTACCCCGCGTGCGCCGCGTCGACCGTATACTCGTTGTTGAGTCCGTCCGGATACCATGCCGTGATCGCGCCGCTTTCGACCTTGACGACCTTGATCTTATCGCCTTCCGTGAGGGTGGTCGACAGCATAAATTCGCTGTGGTCGGCGGGATTCTGTTCAAACCGTTCCGTCGTGTCGATATCGTTCACGGTCCAGTCCGGTCCGATCAGGTAGTAGCCGTCGGTCA
Source organism: Clostridiales bacterium (assembly GCA_918244965.1). GTDB lineage: Bacteria > Bacillota > Clostridia > Christensenellales > CAG-138 > UBA3792. The sequence continues at coordinate 16,962 of CAKJYC010000073.1, forward strand.
GCTCCGGGGTCGCAGGCGTCGGATCGTTCGGCGCTTCCAAGGTATCGTTGCCGATCGAGCCGGTTGCGCCTGCCTGTACGCCGCAGGCATAGCCCTTCGCCTCGCAGTCCTTGATCGCCGGAACCAGCACGGAGCCGAGATTCGGCGCGAGCGAGCCGAGATTGATGTCGAGGCCCAGAAGGCTGATGCCGCCCGCTTTTGCGAGGTCGCCGGTCTGCATTTCGCCTGCAAAGCCGCCCGCCGCACGCATGGCAAGCACGAGTTTCGTGTCGATGCATTCGGAGAATTCGATCACGCCGGAATGCATGGAGCCGGCGAAGCCGCCCGCGCAGCCGGACAGGAACGTGTTGGGATAGTTTGCAAACTTGTGTCTGCCTGCAACGACGTGCGTGCCGTAGATGAAATCTTCAAGATCGTTGAAGTCCGCAGTCAGCAGCTCGGAGGAGAACTGGCCGTTTGCGCCGACATATTGCTTCCATGCGTTCCACGTTGTCTCGTCGAGCCCGCGCAAGGGGCCCGTGACCCGCGCACGCTTGATCGTCGCATAGGTGGCGTTCAGCGTTCCGAGCAGGTTATCGACGCTCAACAGTCCGCCGAGCACGGAAAGGCTTCCGACGTCCGCCGTGCTGCCCGCCTCCATGAAGCCGACATAGCCGCCCGCATATTCCGCGCCGTAGACCGAACGGATGCGGTGCGCCGTGCAGTAGCGTTCCGGTTCGTCAGGGGAATCTCCGTATGTGGCGTCATCCTTCCATCGGTCATTGCTCATGCCCCAGATCTGGCCGCCGACGCAGTGTCCGATATAGCCGCCCGCCATGCCGCGCGTGATGGTGCGGTCGGACGGCGTCTCGGCGCGGATCGCGCCGCCGCAGGGGATGCAGGTCGTTTCGCTGTTGCGGATCGTCGGAACGAAGTCCTCGGCAAGCGAAGCAAGCGACGACGTGTTGCCGATGATGCTGAGATCGCTCTTCGGCAGGACCTTCGCCACCTCGCCGGGGATCATTTCGCCGACGTAGCCGCCCGCGGCGATCTCACCGATGATGTACGCAAAGTTATAGCAGTTGCCGTCCTGAATGTGCCCGCCGGAGATCTTGCCCGCATAGCCGCCGGAATACGAAACGCCCTTGCCGTCCGCGTCGCCGTAGGTGCCGTTGTGCAGATTGATGCGCGGAGACGCCATGACGTTGAAGCCGCCGGGCATGCCGTAAACGTTGGAGTGCTCGATCGTGGACACGACCACGTTCAGTGCGCCGAGCACGTCACTGAGACTGATGCTCCTTCCGAGCAGCGACAGGTTGTCACCGATCGAAGCCGCCGAGCCGATGTCCATGTGTCCGATGTAGCCGCCTGCGTAGTACGCGCCGGCAACGGCATACGGGATCTCATCCGGATCGTTTGATGAATAATTGAGATAGTTCGAGCCGTCCTGCGATTCGAGCTCGTCCGGTTTGAGCCCGATGCGGCCGTACGCACTGTTGTCGTCGGAAGTGAAAGCATCCGGTTCAGTCACCGTGCGGTGAGCAAGCTTATTGACGCTGCTGTACGAGATCTGCACGCTCTGGCCATAGCCGATGAAGCCGCCCGCATAGCCCGCCGTCGCAGGTGCGTTCGCCGCGCCGTAATCGTGCGCCGCGTAGACGGTAAAGCCGTTCGGCGCATTAACGCCGGCGTATTTGATAATCGGAATATAGACGTCCGCGACGCCCAAGAGATCGTCCGCGCTGATGCCGGAGGTGTCGGCGACGTTCAGCACGTTCAGCCCGCCGCCCGCGCTCGCCAGCGCGCCGGGATAGACGTGGCCGCCCCAGCCGCCGCCGTAATTGCCGCCGCGCACATGATGGATGTTGTTGACCGACCACGGCGTCGTTCTGTTGCCGACGGTGTATTCGTATGTCGTATTCGGGTTGTCGATCGGATTGACGCCGGTGTAGGTGTTGCCGGAGATCTCCTGCGTCTCCATCGTGTAGGTGTTGACCTTGCCGCTCATGAATTCGCCCGCAAAGCCGCCCGCCGTGTCGCCCTCAACAAATCCGCCGTTCACATAATTGACGTCGCAGCCGTCGTAGGACGGAACAAGCAGCGGGATCGCGTTCAGAAGCTGATTGACCGAAAGCAGGTTCGCAAGATTGTTCGTATCGACATGCTCCGCCGCATCCGCGATATCGCCCGCCAGCGAACGCGCCGCGAAGCCGCCCGCTCTGCCGTCGTTGAGATTTGCCGTAACGCTCAGAAGCCGGTTCGCGTGGCAGTCCACAAAGCGCACGCTGTTTGCGTCGCCGACAAAGCCGCCCGCGGTATAGATCGCGTCGGTTGCGTTGTTCTCGATGATGCCGGTCTCCTCCACGGTATAGCCCGCCGTGATGCCGGTTACGTTTGCGCGCAGATATGTCGTGCGCTGCGCGGAGATCAGGCTCAGGACGTTGTTCGCGGAGAGCAGCTGAATGCCGAGCAGGGACAGGTCCAGACCTTCGTTGTTCGCGAGGTTGCCGGGACCGGTGGCGCCGACAAAGCCGCCGACGTGGTTGTTGCCCTTGACCCAGCCGAGCTGCGTCAGCCAGACGTCGTAAACGTCGCCGCCGACCGCCCAGCCGAACGCGCCGCCCGCGTAGTCGCCCCGTTCGGGACCGTCGCCGACGTTCGTGCCGGTTTCGACGGTGTAGCCCGTCGTATCGTCTATGCCGTTGATATAGGTATGCGAAACCTCAAAGCCGACGAATTCCGCAAGGCCGAGCGTGCTGCCCAGAAGCCCGCCGACGTTCGCGGTGCTGATATGCCCGGCGACGCCGCCCGCGTAATCCTTTCCCGCGGAGACGGATACGAGCTTCGTCACGTGATTGTCGCGCGCGGTGATGCCCGCAGGCAGCGTGTTGACGTATTCGCCGCTTCTCTGCCGCTTATACTTCGAGAGCTTTCTTAAATGGGTCTCGTCGGATCTTGCGATGATCGAGCCCTCCGCCTTGCCGACGATGCCGCCCGCAAAGTTGCCGCCCGTCGAAGCGACGGTCGTTTCCGCATCGTTCTGCCATCCGAGGATCGCCGCGGACGCGACGCCGGAAAGATCCAGAAGCGACTGCCCCTGATCCGTACCGATCAGACTCGTCAGCGCCTGCTTCACCACGGTCAGCAGTGAATCGCTGTCCTCGACGTAATTGGCAAGATCAAAGAGGGAACCGAGCGTTGCCTGCCCGGTGAAGCCGCCGATGTAGTCGCCCGTGCCCGTAACGGTCAGCGTCGAATACGAATCGACGGTGTCGTTGATGCCGTAGCTGTTGGCAAGGATGCCGGTAAAGCCGCCGAGGAAGGTTCCGCCGGTGACGTTCATCGTGCTGTTTTCGATCGAGCAGCGGATCAGCTCCGTCTGCGGATGGAGCAGGGAGATGACGTCGATGCCGAGACCGGAAAGAAGTCCCTTGATCACGCCGTCGCGCGAAACGCCCGCAAAGCCGCCGCCGAAATGATCGGCGTTTACGGTCATGTCGCAGTTTTTCACCGTGCAGTCGGTTACGACAACGCCCGCAAGACTGCCGGCAAAGCCGCCGACGCCGTACTTGCCGTCCTCCGTGGAGAGCGTGCAGTTGTCCACGCTGCAGCGCGTGATCTCGGGCGAGGTGTATCTGGTCGGAATCAGCTGTCCGACGGGGACCAGCTTGTCGAGCAGCAGCGTCACAAGATCGCCGAGACCGAGAACGGGGACGAGGTTCAACACCGTCGCAAGCCCGGTCACGAGCTGCCCGAGCGCCTTTGTCAGAACCGAATAGGAGGTCACGCCCTCCGCATGTCCGACAAAGCCGCCTTTGCCGACGATCTTGGGGTTGTTGTTGCCGAGCAGCGTGCTTTCGGGATTCTCCAGATCGGTCAGCACCGTGGTAACCGAAACCCGCAGCACCTCGCAGTCCAGAACGCGAACGTTGCCGATGACGCGCCCCGCGAACGCGCCGGTCGCAAGGTTGGTCGGATCCGCCGCGCGCGAATTCAGCGCGTTGGAAAGCGCGTCGACGCCGATGTTCGGCTTGTCGGTCAGCGCGCGCAAAAGCTCCGTCAGTGCAAAGCCGAGCACATTGGCGAGCCCATCCACCAGCGTGTTTACGACCGTCGGCTGCTCGGCGGCGGCGGTCAGCGGATTGTTGACCGTGCCGTCGCGAAGCCGCAGGTTCCGGACGACGCAGATGTCGCCCGCGGCGTCAAAGGAATCCGGATCGTCGGCGCCTGCGGAAATCGTCAGATTGCCCGCGCCCTTGCCGGTCAGCGTGGCAAAGAAGCCGACGCCGATGTGTGCGTCGATATCCAGCTTGTTGTAGTCGTCGTCGCCGTCGTTGTTGGAAAGGCGGATCGGCTCAACCTGAAAATTGTAAATCTCGGGCTTTTCGTTGACGTCTAAATTGAGCGTGGTGTGCCCCGCGTCCCAAAGCGTCGGGTTCGTGTCCGAAGCCTTGACGCCGTACATCTCGCCGGTGAACATCAGCGGATACCAGGGAAGACCGTGCATCACGGCGCCCTTCGTCATATCGATGTCGCGGAAGACGATATACATCCCGTCCTTCTCGTATTTCAGGGTGCCGACGGTCGGATCGCGCGTCACGTTCGTAACCGACGGCGCTGTAGAAAGATCGGGAACGCCGCTGCTGTTCGTTGTGAAATAAATGTTCTTCTTATCGTTGCGCCCTGCCGCATTGATGTTGTCGTCGGAAAGCGCGTGGTAAACGCCGGAAGAGCTGTCATAAAGCGGACGCTCGTAAAAATTACCGCTTGCGCCCAAGTCGATCAGATCCGCATCGCCGGGATAAATAATCGTCGGATTGGCAAGCAGCGCCTGCTTGCTCGCGATCACTTCCTCAACGGTATTCCCATAGCCGTTTTTTGTTTTCAGATAATCGTCGCCATATTGCAGCGCTTTTGCTTCATCAAGATCCGTGAGCCAGATCCAATCGTCGCCGAGTAAATGATTCTCCGGATCCCTATATACTTCTACCGTCCCGATCTGCAGATAGAACACCGGTCCGCAAACGCGGGTGCGCGTCGTGGCATTGCTGTCGATCGCATCCAGCTGCTGCCGGTCGCCGATCAGGATATAGGTCGTGCCGTCGATATCGACGGAAACCTGTCCGAAATAGTCGCGCCCGTCGACATGATCGCTCGAAGCGCGCATGGGCGGCGTCATCAGAATGGCGGGCGAAGCCTTTTGCTCGACGGTGAAGGTCGATGAAAGAACGTAATTGTGATCGCTGCTGTAAGTGAGATACTGCGGCGTCTCCCCTTCGTCCTCCGTCCCGGTCGGCGAGGCGTTTCCGCGCACCTCAAAACCGTCCGCTGCGTCCCCTGTTCCTTCGCCCGGTTCGGTTATGGGCAAAGCGGCATCGTCGCTGTCGGCTGCGTCGGTGTCGGGATCATCCGGCGCTGTTTTCTCTGCGGCGGGATCGACCCAAACCACGACGTCCGTATCGGCGTCATCCGTTTCGTCTGTATCAGCCTCGGCAGCTTCCTCGGCTGCCGGGTTTTCGGGTTCTTCTGTTGTATCGTTCTGGAAAATGAAACTGCCCATGCCGAAGGTGTCCGGGTGCAGATCACCCGTAACAACCGGCATGGTTTCACGCTCTTCGGATGCGATCGCCAAAAGCTGATAGATGCATCCGATATAGATGGTATCGGTATCCGGATCGTATATAATTTCTTCCGTTTTCGGCGCGCCGCCGATTATTCCGGAGAAATTATACGTTAGATTGAATACCCCCCCCCCGCGGGATCATAATATCGTTCACTAAATAATAGGACGCGGAATCCGAATAGACGGCCGGCGTACCGTCCGCATATGCAACCGGATCACCGGTTCCGAATCCGTCCTCGTCCATATCCGTATCGGTAACGGCCTGGCCGGACCCGATGGCAAGGAGCTGCGCCTGGTTGGCAATCAGGATCGTGTTTTCATACACGACGGAGGACGTATCCTCGATCTCCGCGACTGTGCCGCGAGAACCGGACGGCAAATAGTTCCAAAGGATGGAAAGATCCTTGTTGGAGGAATCACCGATGATGTCGGAAAAAACGGTATCACGGTAGGAGGAACGCATTTCTTCCCTCTTCATGATCCCGATCGGAATCTGTATGAATGTTGTCGCAAACAGCTCAACTGCGAGCAGTACGGCAGCGAAACATTTCAGCATACAGCGACAATCCTCCAAAGCGATTCGGATGATAGAAATGAATTATTTGTGAAAAATTATAGCATTATATGTGAACAAATGCAACCTGTTTTTTTGAAAAAGATATACGAAAGAAGGCGCAAGCGTTTTTGCTTTGCGAATTCTGCCGACAAGCCATTCGGGCTTTGGACAATTATTGGACAAAAAAAAGCGGCATCCGCCTCTCCAAAAATGGAGTGCGGAATGGAGTAGATCCGGATTCGGATGGAAAATGATGGGCGGAAACGGGGATTATGCCCTCAAAACGGGGCGATTTGGGCCTGTTTTGGTCGTTTTGAGCCGTAGTGGTATTCGTACCGGGTACGCAAGGCGGGAATTGCGCTGCGGCGTGAATTCCGTTCTTGCACTTTTCGGCGGAATCGTGTAAAATCATATATCATAACGGATGAAAGGACGATGCGCATGAGAACGTGGACGAAGGAAGAGCGCTACCGCGTGCTGCAGAGTGCAGAGGAAGTTCGGGAGCTGCATGAGAAGATCTCGCAGTCGGACTACCGGCAGCAGTACCACATTCAGCCGGTCACGGGGCTTTTGAACGACCCGAACGGATTCGTTTTCCATGACGGCGTATGGCACCTGTTCTATCAATGGTGCCCGTGGGGCGCGGTGCATGGGCTGAAGTACTGGTATCATACCGTCTCGAAGGATCTGGTCACGTGGAAAAACGCAGGCGTCTGCATCCGCCCGGATACGGAGTTTGACAACAAGGGCGCGTATTCCGGGTCCGCCCTGCCGACGAAGGACGGCGTCTGGCTCTACTACACGGGCAATCACCGGGACGAGGACTGGACACGAAAGTCCTATACCTGCCTTGTAAAGCTCAACGACGACGGGACGGCGGAAAAGCGTCCTCCGCTGTTCGGACCGAACCCCGCATATACCGAGCACCAGCGCGATCCGAAGATCATTCACAATGCGCAAACCGGGAAATACTATCTTGTCATCGGCGCGCAGACCGCGGATAAGCGCGGCTGCGTGATGATCTACGTCTCCGAGCAGCCGACGGAGGGCTGGCGGTTCGCCGGACAGCTGAAGGTCCCCGGCTTCGAGGACTTCGGCGACATGTGGGAGTGCCCGTCGATCGAGACGATCAGCGGCTACGACGTACTGCTCTTCTGCCCGCAGCATCTGAAGCTGCCGGGCCGCGGCGACAGCGTACACCACAACGGCTATCTGTTGGGACACATGGACTGGGATACGCTGACGTTCACACCGGACAACACGCGCTTCCACGTGCTGGATTTCGGCTTCGATTCCTACGCCGCCGAATGCGCAGCCAATCCGAACGACCGGAACAAGGCGACGCTGGTCGCGTGGATGGGATTGCCGGACGCGTCCTATCCGACCGACGAGGAGGACTGGTCCGGGTGTCTGACGCTCCCGCGTGAGCTTCGCGTCAGGGATCGTCGGCTGATCCAGCAGCCGCTGGACGCGCTCCGCGCGCTTCGCGGCATGAAGATCGACCTTGAAGCGACCGACCTGCTGCCGCGGGTCTGCGAGCTGGAGCTCATCAGCCGCGGCGGGGATCTCGATCTGCGCATGTTTGCAAAGGCGGACGGCTCGGGCGGATTCTGCATCAGGTATGACGACGCAAAAAAGGAGATCACGGTGGACCGTTCCGACATGGTACGCCGGTTCAATACGGAACAGGGAGAACAGCGCACGCGCCCGCTGCCGAAGGGTCTCTCCCACCTCCGTATCTTCATCGACCGCAGCTCGATCGAGATCTTCGTCAACGACGGCGACGCGGTGTTCTCGTCCCGCATCTTCCCGACGGCGGGTGAAAAACGTCTGTTTGCACACGGAGACGCCTCGATCCATCTGTGGGAGCTCGAGCACGCGGTCGTCGACGACTTTGCGGCAGAATAAGAAACGATCAGTCAAACGGGGCGATCCGGATGGATCACCTCTTTTCGTGTGCAAAACCATACTGACGGTATAAAAAATAAAATCTATTTGGTATGAGTAGTGTGTGTACATCGCTTTAATTCTATGATAGAATGCAGGTATCAAGCAGGAGAGGACTTTCGTATGGAAATGCAGCTTGCCCAAAATATCCGGATCCTCCGCAAGACGCGGAAGCTGACGCAGGAGCAGCTTGCCGAGGTCCTGGGCGTGACACCCGGCGCCGTCTACAAGTGGGAGGCGGGGCTTTCGATCCCGGACATCGGTCTCATCATGGAGATGGCGGACTTTTTCGACACCTCCGTGGACGTGCTTTTGGGCTACCGGATGAAGGACAACCGGTTGAAGGAAACGGTTGCGCGGCTGAAAAAGTATCGGCACGACAAGGATCCCGCGGGGCTTTCGGAAGCGGAGAAGGCGCTGAAGAAATACCCGAACAGCTTTGAGATCGTGCACGAAAGCGCCACGCTGTACCGGGCGTTCGGGTTCGAGAGCGGAAAAAAGGAGCATGCGATGCGGGCGCTGGAGCTTTTCATAAAATCGCTTCCGCTGCTTGCGCAAAACGAGGATCCCGAGATCGGCGAGCTGACGATCTACGGCGCGATGGCGGACGTCTATAAGATGCTGGACGAGAACGAAAAAGCGCTGGAACTTCTGAAACAGCACAATGTCGGCGGATATTACTGCGATCGAATCGGACTCACGCTGACCGACAACAGCGGGACGGACGAAGCGGTCCCGTATCTTTCGGAGGCGCTGATCATCCATGTGACCGCGCTTGTCCGCACGGCGATGGGATATCTCAACGTCTACATGAACCGGGGCGATTTTTCTTCGGCATGCGCGATCATGCACTGGTGTACCGACGTGCTCTCGGGGCTTCGGAGGCCGGAAACGCCGAGCTTTCTCGACAAGATCAACGGTCCGTGCTTTGCCTGCATGGCGTTCGCGCAGTACAAGACGGGCGATGCGGATGCGGCGCGTGCATCGTTGGAAACCGCCAGAAGGATCGCCGAAGCGTTCGACGCCGCGCCGAACTACGACGGAAATGCCGTCCGCTTTGTCGATTATCCGGAAAAGATGAGCGCCTACGACGATCTCGGCGCGACGGCGATGCAGAGCGTCGAGGGCGTGATCAAAAACTTTGGGGACGAAGCGTTTTCCGCCATGTGGAAAGCGATCAGGGAATAAAACACAGACAGGAGGAACAACATGATCCAATTTCGGGACGGCTTTTATACCGACGTGCGCATCGAGGACCGCAGCCGCACAGTCATCAGTTACAAGGCGGGCACGCTCGAGGAGATGCGAAACCGCTTGGAAAAACAGGCGTTTGTCCGCGTATACGACGGCAAGCTCTGGTACTATGCGTCCGTGACGGACGTCGGACATCTCCAGAAGACACTGGACGGGCTCTACGCCGCGGCGACGGCGAACCCGGACGTTGCGGACGATCCGATCGTAAAGCGTTTTGAACGGAACCGGGACAAGCTCTCAAACTTTGCGGACTGTTCGGTCCGCGACATTCCGCTCAAGGAAAAACAGGCGCTGCTTTTAAGCTATCTGCCGATCCTTTCGGAAGATTCCTGCGTGACGCTGCCGGAAGGCAAATACCTTGACCGGAACAGCAGATTCCGCTTTCTGTCCAGCCTCGGCGCGGACGTCGAATTCGATTATCAGACCTGCGGACTGGCGTTCAATTTCAGCATGGCGGAGGGCGAAAAGAAATTCTCCGGACACTGGCAAAAGGGCGGAACGCGCTTCGATGCGCTCAAAGACATCGGGGAGACGCTGCGCGCGGCGGTTAAGGAACAGGCGTATTTTTTGCGCAACTCCGTGCCGGTCGAGCCCGGAAGCTACCCGGTCGTGCTGTCTCCGGAGGCAGCGGGCGTGTTCGCGCATGAATCCTTCGGACACAAATCCGAATCGGACTTCATGCTTTCCGACGAATCCATGCGGAACGAATGGCAGCTCGGCAAGACGGTCGGTTCTCCGATCCTGTCGATTGCGGAACGCGGCGATCTCCTCGGCAGCGGCTATGTCCCGTACGACGACGAGGGCACCCGGGCGCGCAAGAACTACCTGATCAAAAACGGCGTGCTTGCGGGCAGACTGCACAACGCGATGAGCGCGGCGGCGCTTGACGAGGGGCTGACCGGCAACGCCCGCGCGATCGACTGCAATTTTGAACCGATCGTCCGTATGACGACCACGTATATCGAGGGCGGCGATCTTACGTTCGACGAGCTGATCGCGCCGATCGAAAAGGGCTATTTCATCAAGACGATCAACCACGGCAGCGGCATGAGCACGTTCACCATTGCGCCGAGCGTTGCCTACGAGATCGAAAACGGCAAGCTCGGCAAGCCGGTACAGATCAGCGTCATTACGGGTTCCGTGTTTGAAACGCTGGGGCTCATCGACGGACTTACGAAGGACGTCGAACTGCTGTCGTTCGTCACGGGCGGCTGCGGCAAGATGGAACAAATGGGGCTTCCGGTCGGATTCGGCGGTCCGTATGTGCGCGTCTCGACCATGAATGTACAGTGAGGTGAAAACCATGGAAAAAGAATTCATCAAAGAAACACAGCACAGCGTCACGCTGAACGTCACCGCGGGCAAGATCGACAGCTTCCGCGAGACCGAGAGAACGACCGGCACCGTCCGCGTCTATGAAAACGGCTGCATCGGCGTCGCAGGAGCCTTAGGCGAGCCGGACGAAGAGAAACTGACCGAACAGGCAAAGGAAGCGCTCTCCTTCGGTATTCCGTACCCGTGCCTCTTGGAAGGCGCGCTGGAAATCGAGGAGCGCGACGACGAAGAGATCCTTCCGATCCCGGAACTGATTCCGACGATGCAGGACTTTCTCGACCGTCTCGGCGCGCTGTGTCCGAAATTCGCGTTCTCGCACAAGATCACGCTTGCGCACAACCGCAAGGAATACCGCAATTCCAGGGGTCGTCATCTTGTCAGCGAGGGCAGGAGCTTCGAGATCGCGCTGATCGCGCAGAACCGCGGCTCCGGCAACCTGTTCGACACGTTCCTCGTCTGGTCCGGCAAACACTTCGATGCGGACGCGGTCCTTGCGTATTTCAAGGAGCAGTACGATGCGTACTTCATGCCCGCGGATCTCGAACCGGGACGTTATCCCGTCGTCGCCGGCGCGGTGGAGCTGCTCGGCACATCCTTACGGCACTTCGTCGGCGATCTGTACGCAGCGGGCGCATCGCTCTTGAGCGGCAAGCTCAACGAAAAGGTCTTTTCCGACAAGCTGACCGTGTGCGACGACATGAACCCGAAGACGACGTACGGCGCCTGCTTCTTTGACGCCGAAGGATGCGTTTCGGAGGATTACCGTCCGACGCTGATCGAAAACGGCGTGCTGAAGGCGCTCGTGACCACGAAGAAAACCGCCGAGCTGTACGGCCTTCCGAATTCCGGAAATGCGGACGCGCCGTACGACGGCGTACCGGGGATCGGCTTCCACGAGCTGTACGTCAAGCCGACCGCAAAGACGCTCAAAGATCTCGTGCCCGGCAAGGCGATCCTCATATTCATCGCGGAAGGCGGCGACATGACGCCTGAAGGACACTTCGTGACGCCCGTGCAGATGGCGTATCTTCTGGAGGACGGCGAGATCAAGGGCCGCCTTCCGGAACTCAGCATCGGCGCCGACTTCTTCGACATGCTCGGCAAGGACTACATCGGTACGGTCTGCGACGTTCCGTACAAAAATGCCGCCCTGACCGCGGTCATGATGGACGTAACGAAGGACTGACCGGCATAACCGGTCTGCAGCGCCCTCGACGAAAACATCCTGCGCCGCTGCACCGGTCTCTTTACGCTGAAAAACGGCGTGGTCGGGGAACACGGCACGTTCGCGGAGCTGATGGACGCGAAGGAATACTGTCATTCACTGTTCGCCGTATCGCAGAAATAAATCGTCAGGACATAAAAACGGAGAGGGCAGACGCTCTCTCCGTTTCGTCTTTATACTGCGTTTTTCGCCTGCACTCAGAAATGCAGCAGCGCGACGGCGACATCGTTGACGTTCGTGCCGGTCGGACCGGTCATAATGAGCCCGCCGGTCTTTTCGAGCGCATGATAGGCGTCGTTGCTGCCGAGCACCGCGTCCACGGTCAGCCCGTGCGCGGCAAGCTCTTTTACCGTGTCGCCGTCGGCATAGCCGCCCGCGGCGTCGGTGGGACCGTCGGTGCCGTCGCTGCCGACCGAGAAAACGGCGGCGTTCGTGAATCCCGCAACGCCTGCCGCAGCCGCAAGCGCCAGCTCCTGATTGCGGCCGCCGAGTCCCTTCCCCACCAGCTTGACCACGGTTTCTCCGCCCGCGATGAACGCGAGCGAACGGTTGTCGTTTGCATGCGTTTTCAGGATCGACGCAAGGAAGCTGCCTGCCTCCTTTGCCTGACAGCAGAGCTGATCGGTCAGCAGGATCGGCGTATAGCCGAGCGCGGCGCACGTTTTTTCCGCCGCGGCGCACAGCTCACGCACGCTGCCGTTGATCTGTGAGCGCACGTTGTTGAGGATCTTCGGCGTTTCGACGGAAAGCAGCGCGCGCGCCGCATCGCTCATCTTGAGATCATACTTCTTCGCGATGCGAAGCGCGTCCTCCGCCGTGGAGGAATCGGGACAGGCCGGGCCAGAGGCGATCATGTCCAGCGGATCGCCGAGAATGTCCGAAAGGATGACGGCTTCGACCCGCGCGGGCCACACAAACTGCGCGAAGCGTCCGCCCTTGACGGCGGAGAGACGCTTGCGGATCGTGTTGATCTCGGTGATGTCCGCGCCGCAGGCCAGAAGCTGCCCGGTGATATCCTGCAGCTCCTCTGCGGGGACGAGCGGCTTCTCAAACAGCGCGCTGCCGCCGCCCGAAAGCAGGAACAGGACGGTATCCTCCTCCTTGAGATCGGCGACGAGATCCAGCGCCGCCTGCGTGCCCTTGAACGAGTTTTCGTCGGGCACGGGGTGTCCGGCCTCAAAGCAGTCGAAGTTTGCGATCGGCCCCATGACGTGCTCGTATTTGGTGACGACCACGCCTTTTTCGATGCGGTCGCCGAGCGCGTCCGATGCCGCCTTTGCCATCTGCCAGGCCGCTTTTCCGGCGGCGACCAGCAGCAGCCGACCGCGGAACGTCATCTTCTTCAGCGCGCGCTGCACGGCGGCGTCCGGCTGTACGGCGGCGATCGCTTCTTTTACAATCTGATCCGCATGGGATCGCAGCAATGGATTCATAGCACCCTCCTTAACAGAATGCGCGCTGCCGGGAAGACAGCGCGCGAGATCGGCAAATCAGAAAATGAGATTGAGAATAAAAACCTCAACCATCGCAGCGATGCCCATAATAAGCGTCAGCAGCGTTTGGGTCTTATAGCCCTGCTGCGGCGTCATTTCGCCGAAGTTGGTGACGACCCAGAAGTAGCTGTCGTTCGCGTGAGAGACCGTCATAGCGCCGGCGCCGATCGCCATAACGACGAGCGCGATCTCGATCGGCTCGGAGAATCCGAGCTTGCCCATGAGCGGCGCCACGATACTGGCGGTCGTAGTGATCGCGACCGTGGAGGAACCCTGCGCGCTCTTGAGAATCGCGGAGAGTATAAAGGGGAACAGAATGCCGATGATCTGTAATACCTCTTTATGATTATCTGAAAATGTCTTAATGAATCGCTCAATATAGGGGATCAGGTCGGACGAACCGATGACCTTGCCGAGCACGCCGCCGGCCGCAGTAACGAACAGGATCGGCCCGACTGTTTTCAGCGTTTCGTTGGCAAGATTGTAGAACTCCTTACCCTTCTTTGCCGTAAGCATCTGAATGATCGCAAAGACGGTACCGACGGCAAGCGCGATGATCGGCGTGCCGAGGAATTTGAAAAGATCCGCTGCAAAGCCGGTCCAGCCGATCATCGTGACGACGGAAGAGGCCGCCATCAAAAGGATCGGAACAAGCAGCGGCGCGACCGCGTTGATGCCGTTCGGGAGCTTGCCGTATTCGGCCTTGAGCTCCTCGTACGTCTTGACGACTTCGCCGTTGTCGGTCAGCTCGTCCGCGCTCTTGATCTTCTTGCCGATCAGTTTCGCATAGAGCAGACCGGCGATCAGCGGGAAGATAGAGCAAAGAGCGCCGATGCCGATGATCAGAAGCAGGTGTTCGCCGCCGCCGAGCTTATCCGCCGCGGCGATCGGGCCGGGCGTCGGCGGAATGAAGACGTGCGCGATGTACAGACCGCAGGAGAGGCAGACCGTCATGGTGACGCTCGATATCTTCGTGCGCTTGACAAGCGCTTTGCGGATCGGGTTCAGGATGACGAAGCCGCTGTCGCAGAAGACCGGAATGGAAACGACCCACCCCATCAGCATGATCGCAATATCCGGATGCTTTTCGCCGACGACCTTGATGACCATGTCGGCGAGCTTCAGCGCCGCGCCCGTCTTTTCCAGCACAGTCCCGATAAACGCGCCGAGGATAATGACGATACCGATGGATGAGAACGTACCGGAGAAGCCCTCGCCTATGATGGATGTGATCCCCTTTGTAACGTTTCCGTCTGCATCCTTCACGTCGCCCAGCGGGATCCGCGCCAGCAGCGCAAGGATGAGAGAAACCAGCATGATCGCGAAGAACGGATGCACCTTCAGCTTCGAGATCAACAGGATCATCGCAGCGATCGCAACGATGAACGCAATGATGAGCCATATACCGGTCATAACAAAAACCCCCTTCTGTATAATTATTTACCAGTATGTATATATTTTAACAGGGAGATTTGCCGCTGTCAATTGAAATCTGCCGATCCTGCGGCGTCTTTATGCAAAAATATGCGCGCAGGTTCTTCTTTTTCCTTGCATTCGGGATGGTTATACGATATACTGAATGCTGTGGAAGAGTCATTCGGTTTCCGGATTTACACGGAACGATTGAGGAAGGAAACGGTATAGATATGAACATTACCACCATCGGCGAGATCCTGATCGACATGACGCAGACGGGCACGGATCAGAACGGCAATGCGATCTTTGCGGCGATCCCGGGCGGCGCGCCTGCAAATCTTGCCGTCGCCGCGCGAAAGCTGGGCGTGGAGACCGCGTTTATAGGCTGTGTCGGAAACGATCCGTTCGGCGAGATCCTGAAGCGGACGCTCGAACGTTACGGTGTGGACGACAGCGGACTGCAGACGACGGATCATGCGGACACGACGCTTGCCGTCGTGACCGTCGATCCGCACGGAGAGCGCAGCTTCGCCTTCTGTCGAAAGCCCGGCGCGGACACGCAGATCGACCGCGAACGCGCGCTTGCGGCGGTCGGGCATGCAGACATTCTGCACTTCGGCAGCGTTGCGCTGACCGACCCGGACTGCCGCGACGCCGTGCTTGCCGCGGTACGGCAGGCAAAGGCGCACGGCGCGCTGATCACATACGACCCGAACTATCGCGCGTCGCTTTGGAACAGCGAGGACGAGGCGATCGAAATCATGCGCTCCGTGCTGCCGCTCTGCGACATCGTGAAGATCAGCGAGGAGGAAACGCTGCTGCTGACCGGGCATGAAGCCCCGGAGGCAGCAGCCGCAGCGCTGACGGAACGCGGCGTAAAGCTGGCGATCGTGACCCTCGGCGCAAACGGCGCGTACTGGAGATACGGACCGGATTCCGGCACGGTTCCGGGATTCAGGGTCAAGGTGGCGGACACGAACGGCGCGGGCGACACGTTCTTCGGCGCGTTCCTGAGCCGCATCGCGAAGCACGGCGGGCTTTCGGGGCTGACGCCGGAAATGATCGGACGGTTCGTGCGCTATGCAAACCGCGCGGCGTCGATCACGGCAAGCCGGCCCGGCGCGATCCCCGCCATGCCCACAGAAAACGAAATTACGGAGGAATAAGCCATGATGGAACGCGAGCATTGGGCGCAGGAGTTTACCAGACGGTACGTTCTCCGCGAGGACGAGCTGAAATGGCTCTACTGCGAGCTGTATCACAACGACATGAAGGCATACCGGTATTTTGTCGATATGCTGTACCGCGCGTATGAAGCGCGTCCGGAATCCCTGAAAAACATGGACCGCGCGCGCGAGGAATACCCGGACTGGTATCGCGGCCACGATCTTGTCGGGATGCTGATGTACGTCAACGCCTTCGCGGGCACGCTGAAGGGCGTGAAAAAGAAGATCGACTACATCACCGACTGCGGCGTGAACTATCTGCACCTGATGCCGCTGCTGGAAAGCCCGAAAGGCCGCAGCGACGGCGGCTACGCGGTCAGCGATTTCCGGAAGGTGCAGCCGGAGCTCGGCACGATGGACGACCTCTTTGCGCTGGCGGAGGCCTGTCACGAGCGCGGCATTGCGGTCTGTCTTGACTTTGTCATGAACCACACAAGCGAGGACCATGCCTGGGCGAAGCGTGCGCGTGCCGGTGAAAAGGAATACCAGGACCGGTATTTCTTCTACGACAACTGGGAGATCCCGAACGCCTATGAGCAGACCGTGCCGCAGGTGTTCCCGACGACCGCGCCGGGCAACTTCACCTGGTGCGAGGAGGCGCAGAAGGTCGTGATGACGACGTTCTATCCCTATCAGTGGGACCTGAACTACGCGAACCCGACGGTGTTCAACGACATGACGGACAACATGCTGTATCTGTGCAACCACGGCGTGGACATCATCCGGCTCGACGCGGTGCCGTACATCTGGAAGGCGCTCGGCACGCAGTGCCGCAACCTTAAGGAGGTCCATACGCTCGTGCGCATGATGCGCATGGTGTGCGAGATCGTCTGCCCCGGCACGCTGCTTCTGGGCGAGGTCGTTATGGAGCCCAGCAAGGTCGTCCCCTACTTCGGCTCGGTCGAAAAGCCCGAATGCCACCTCCTGTACAACGTCACCACCATGGCGTCCATCTGGCACACGGTCGCGACAAAGGACGTGCGGCTTTTGCGGCATCAGCTGGAGCAGGTGTTCTCGCTCCCGAAGCAGTACACGTTTTTGAACTATCTGCGCTGTCACGACGACATCGGCTGGGGACTGGACTACGGCTTCCTCCGGTGGTTCGGGCAGGAGGAGATCCCGCATAAGAAGTACCTCAACGACTATCTGACCGGCAAATACTACGGCAGCTTCGCAAGAGGCGAGCTCTACAACGACGATCCGCGGCTCGGCGACGCGCGCCTTTGCGGTACGACCGCTTCACTGTGCGGCATCGAGGCGGCGGAACAGTCCGGCGACAGGGCGGCGCTCTCGGACGCGATCCGCAGGGACGCCATGCTGCATGCGCTGATGTTCACGATGAGCGGCGTACCGGTGCTGTACAGCGGCGACGAGATCGCGGCGGAAAACGATTACGCCTACCACGACGACCCGCTGAAGGTCGAGGACAGCCGCTATCTGCACCGCGGGAATCTGGACTGGAAAAAAGCGGCGCGCAGGACCATGAAGACATCGACCGAGGGCAAAGTGTTCCGCGCGATCAAACGGCAGGAGGAGCTTCGCGCGCAGTATCGCGTATTCGACGACGAAGCGGACACGTGGGCGCTCGAAACGCACAACGATCACGTGCTCGGCATCGGACGCTACTATCAAAAGGAAAAGCTGCTGGCGCTGTTCAACTTCTCAGATGAGGAGCAGGTCGCATGGGTGCAGGATCTTTCGACCTACACCGATCTGATCACGGGCGAACGGCGCGACGCAGGCGCGATCACGCTGCCTGCGGGCGGATATATCTGGCTTTGGCAAACGCTTTGAACGGAGGACACCATGAACAAAAAGCTGATCTTTCTGGACATTGACGGGACCCTGACGCCTGCGGGCAGCAACACGCCGCCCGAAAGCGCGATGAAGGCCATCAAAGCGGCGCAGAGAAACGGCCATCCGGTCTTTCTCTGCACGGGACGCAATCCCGCCATGCTCGCGCCGGTGCTGGCGCTCGGCTTCGAAGGCGCGGTCGCCGCGGCGGGCGGCTACGTCTTTATGGGCGATCGGGTCCTGTTCGACTGCCCGATGACGCCGGAGCAGTTGGAAACAGGCATGCGGCTGCTGAAGGAGAACGGCGTCTTCCGCACGATCGAGGCGAAGGACGCGACCTGGGGCGACGAGGACCTCGGCGATTTTCTGGCGTCTGCGGGCGAGGGCAACAGCGAGCTCGTGCGCTGGCGCAAGGCGCTTGCGGAGGAGCTGAACATCCTGCCGATGCATGAATACGACGGACGCCCGGTGTACAAGATCGTGTTCATGTGCACCGAGGCGCGTCAGCTGGAGCCGGCAAGGGCCGCGCTCGAAAAAGACTTCAAATTTGTGGTGCAGGACGTTGCCGCGCATCACTGCCTGAACGGCGAGCTGATCAACCGCAGCTTTGACAAGGGCAAGGGCGTGCGCATCGTGGCCGAGGCCTGCGGGATCGCGATCGAGGACACGATCGGCTTCGGCGACAGCATGAACGATCTGGAGATGATCGAAACGGTCGGCACCTCCGTGTGCATGGACAACGGCAGCCCGAAGCTCAAGGAAGTGAGCGACATGGTCTGCCCCGCCGTCGACGCGGACGGCCTTGCGATCGCGTTTGAACAACTGGGACTGATCTGACGAAAAGGACTGCGGCGCGCGGCTGCAGTCCTTCTTGTTATTCCATGACGCCGCGCACTGCGAAGCGCCGCTCTGCCGGGTCAGGCGGGATCGGTGTGACGGAGCAGTGCGTGATACGGATATGCGGCTGGCTTTTCATCTGCAGCAGAAACCGGCGAAGATCGACGACGGGGCCCTGCACCTCGGCTTCCACGCGTCCGTCGGGCAGGTTCTTTACCCACCCGGAAAGGCTGAGCCTTCGCGCGATCACGCGCGCGGTATAGCGAAAGCCGACGAACTGCACTTCGCCTTCAAACAGCATATGCCATCTTGTCGGGTTGACGGACCGCGTTTCCATGCTCTGCTCCTTTCCTTTGCCAGTATAGCATGCGAACGCGCAAAAGAAAAGCGAAAACCGGCAAAAAGAACGCCGTCAGACAGAAATAGTATTTGCCTTTTGTGAAATCATGCGGTATAATGTATAAGAATACAGGTTCTTTTCAGCTTTGACGGGGGCCTGATCAAAAAAGGGGGTAACAACGCATATGGCACTGGATTACCGAAAATGCGCTGAAGAGATCGCCAAATACATAGGCGGCGGCAAAAATGTCATCAGCGCGGCACACTGCGCGACCCGACTTCGTCTGGTCATTGCGGACAACAGCAAGCTCGACAAGAAAGCGCTCGAAGAGGTCGAAGGCGTCAAGGGCATGTTCGAGTCGAACGGTCAGCTGCAGCTGATCATCGGAACAGGAACCGTCAACAAGGTGTACGACGAATTCCTCGCCGTCACCGGCGTGTCCGCCGCGACCAAAGCGGACGTCAAGGCCGCCGCAGCATCGAAGATGCCGTGGTGGAAGAAGATCTTAAAGACGCCGGGCGATATCTTCGTCCCGATCCTCCCCGCGATCGTCGCCTCCGGTCTGATGATGGGTATCGTCGAGGCGATCCCGAAGTTTGCACCCGCATTCGGCAACACCGGATGGTTCGCTTTCCTGGACCTCGTTGCGAACACCGCGTTCGCGCTGCTGCCGGTGCTCGTCGCGATCTCCGCGGCGCGCGTATTCGGCGGCAATGTGTTCCTCGCGGCCGTCATCGGTCTGATGATGGTCCATCCCGCGCTGCTGAACGCGTGGAACGCCGGCTCGGTACAGGGGGTCGCGACCTTCTTCGGAAAACCGATCCCGCTTGAAGCGGTGCAAAACGCGATCAACGCTATGCAGGTAGACATAGGCGCGGTCATACCAAAGAATCTGATGGGTCTGGACGCGATGAAGAACAGCGTTGCCTGGATGCAGAACCAAATGACCGCCACGCTGCCGCAGGACTTCCTGACGCAGGCGGGCGCGATTTTCGATCTGTCGGAGGGCGTCAGTCCGACCGTCATCAACAGCCTGCCGTCCGGCGTAGCCGGCAAGATCTGGGAATCCTTGAATTCCTCGCTGACCGTTGCGGATATCGGCGGCATTTCGCAGTACACACTCTTCGGCAGCTACGGTATTTCGCAGGTCGGTTACCAGGGCCACGTCATTCCCGTCATTCTGGCCGTATTCGGCATGTCCAAGTTCGAAAAGCTGCTGCATAAGATCGTTCCGGAGATGATCGACCTGTTCGTGACGCCGCTTGTGACGGTCGTCGTTACGGCGCTGCTGACCTTCACGATCATCGGGCCGGTATTCTCGCTCCTTGAAAACTATGTGCTGATCGGCGCAAAGTGGCTGGCCGGAACAACGGTAGGCGCGGCCGTCATGGGCGCGATCTATCCGTGGACCGTCTTCCTGGGGCTCCACCATATGTACAACGTCATTGAGGCCGGCATGATCGCGCAGACAGGCCTCAATACCTGGATGCCGATCGCATCCGCCGCGAACTTTGCGCAGTTCGGCGCGTGCCTTGCGGTTGCGATCAAGGTCAAGAACGCAAAGACGAAGTCCGTCGCGCTGCCCGCGTCGCTCTCGGCGTCCCTGGGCATCACGGAGCCTGC
This sequence comes from Clostridiales bacterium, assembly GCA_918244965.1. Lineage (GTDB taxonomy): Bacteria > Bacillota > Clostridia > Christensenellales > CAG-138 > UBA3792. The sequence continues at coordinate 37,610 of CAKJYC010000073.1, forward strand.
GATCTTCGGTGTCAACTATCGCTTCATGAAGCCGTTCCTTTGCGGCATGACGGGCGGTGCGGTCGGCGCACTGTTCGGCGCGCTGTTCGGACTCGGCGCACCGGTCTACGGCGTCACCGGCATTCCGGCGATCCCGGCGGTCAACAATATCCCCCTGTACCTTGTTGAACTGGTGATTGCAGCAGGCATCGCGTTCGTTCTGACCATCTTCATCTGGAAGGAAGATAAGCCGCAGGAGAAGGTCAAGGAGCCCGAAAAAGCGCCGGAGCTGCCGACGGTCTCGGTCATCCGGTGTGCAGCCGGTGCGGTCATGCAGCCGGTCAAGGGCAACGTCATCGCGCGTGAAGCGATTCCGGACGACACCTTTGCTTCCGGCGTGCTCGGCGACGGCGTCGGCATCGAGCCGGAGGACGAACTGGTCGTCGCGCCGTTTGACGGCACGATCAGCTCGGTTGCCGAAAGCAAGCATGCCGTCGGCATCGAAGCGAACGGCATGGAAATGCTGATCCACGTCGGCGTCGACACCGTCAATATGCACGGCGACGGCTTCGAGTGCCTTGTCAACGAAGGCGACGAGGTCAAGCTCGGTCAGCCGTTGATCCGCTTCAGCCGCGAAAAGATCAAGGCGGCAGGCTACAGCGACACCGTTGCGGTACTTCTCACCAATTCCGACGACCTCGAAGGCGTCGAATGCGGTGCAAAATAAAACACAATACAGGAGGGCAAAACCATGAAGTCATTTGAATACACCATCACCGATCCGGTCGGCATCCATGCGCGTCCCGCAGGCGTTCTCGTCAAGGAAATCAAAAAGTATGCCTCGACCGTCACCGTCAATAAAGGTGAAAAGTCCGTCAACGCGCTGAAGCTGATGGCGCTGATGGGCATGGGCATCAAGCAGGGCGACACGATCCGTGTCGACATCGACGGCGCGGACGAAGAAAAGGCCGCGGCCGAGATCGAAGCGTTCTTCAAGGCAAACCTGTAACAACCATCAAAGACGGCTGCCGTTTGACAGCCGTCTTTGTCCATTCTGACAACTACGGAGGTAATGCATGATCACAATTCAAGGCAAAGGCGTCAGCACGGGTGTCGCGCTCGGTCCCCTGTATTTCTATCAGCGCGCCAAGAGCACAGTCACCCGGTATGAAGTCACGGATACCGACGCCGAATGGGCACGGTTCAAGGCTGCGCAGGAAAAAGCGATTGCCGAGCTCGGTGCGCTTGCGGAAAAAGCGAGAGAAGAAGCGGGCGACGAGGCAGCGATGCTGTTTGAAACGCACCAAATGATGGCGGAAGACCTCGATTACGAGGAGTCGATCCAAAACGCGATCAACGAAAACAAGCTGAACGCCGAGGCGGCGGTCTCCGATACCGCTGCGCAGTTCGCAGAAATGTTTGCCTCGATGGACGACGCCTATTTTCAGGCGCGTGCGGCGGACGTCAAGGACGTTTCCGGACGCATTCTCGGCATCCTGACCGGCGCGGTCGCAGGCGGCGTCGATTCGCCGGTTCCGGTGATCCTTGCGGCGGACGATCTGGCGCCGAGCGAAACGGTGCAGCTGGACAAGAGCAAGATCCTGGGCTTCATCACCGAAGGCGGCAGCGGATCGAGTCACACGGCGATCCTTGCCCGTACCATGGGCATCCCTGCAATCATCGGCGTCGGCAACGCGCTGAAGCCGGAATACGCGGGACACGAGGTCATTATCGACGGCTCCAACGGCAACATCCTGATCGACGCGGACGACGCGGCGCGGGTGAAGATGCTCAAAAAGATGGAAGATCAGAAAAAGATGCAGGCGCTTCTGGACGAGCTTAAGGGCAAGCCGAACGTCACCAAGGACGGACAGAGCGTGCGCATCTACTGCAACATCGGAAGCCCCGACGATGTTCCCGCGGTCCTCAAGAACGACGCGGGCGGCGTCGGCCTGTTCCGCAGCGAATTCCTGTATCTGAACTGCGAGGACTATCCGGATGAAGACTACCAGTTTGAAGCGTATAAGAAGGCGCTTTCCGATATGGAGGGCAGAGAGGTCGTCATCCGCACGCTGGACATCGGCGCAGACAAGCAGATCGGCTATTTCAACCTTCCTAACGAGGAGAACCCGGCGCTCGGCAACCGCGCGCTGCGCATCTGCCTGAACCGTCCGGAGATCTTCCATACGCAGATCCGTGCGCTGTACCGCGCGAGCGCATTCGGCAAGCTCTCGATCATGTTCCCGATGGTCACGTCCGTCTGGGAGGTGCGCGAAGCCAAGAAGATGTGCGAACGCGTCAAGAAGGAGCTGACCGCCGAGGGTATTCCGTTCGACAACGACGTGGAGGTTGGCATCATGATCGAAACGCCTGCGGCTGCGATCATCTCGGACCGTCTTGCGAAGGAGGTCGACTTCTTCTCCTGCGGCACGAACGACCTGACGCAGTACACGCTTGCATGCGACCGGCAGAACAACGATCTCGGCCGCTTCTTCAATCCGCATCATCCCGCCGTTCTGCGGCTTCTCAAGATGGTCTGCGACAATGCGCACAAGAACGGCATCTGGGTCGGCATCTGCGGCGAGCTCGGCGCAGACCTTGCGCTGACCGAAACGTTCCTCTCCATCGGCATTGACGAACTGTCCGTCTCCCCGCGTTCGGTTCTGCCGCTCAGGCAGAAGGTGCGCGAGACCGACGTGCGTGTTGTGCGCGAAAAGGTCCTTGCCGATCTCATGGGCGATGAAAACAACGACATCTGACCGAAACAGGGATCGTGCATCACCTGAAAAACACAATCGTAAAGGGCAGGGGCTGAACGGTCCCTGCCCTGTTAAGGGTGAGTACACTTGAAAAGCCGTATACCATTTCGTGATCCTGCCGTAGAAAAGACGAGGCCGTACCTGCGGCCTCGTCTTTTATTTCCCGGTTACGGCTTGATCCATTCTATGATCTCTTCCTTGGAAACCGTATCATTCACGTAAATAAACACGAAGGAATCCTCCAACAGTAATATGCAGACAGCATCGCCTTTTTCAGCGTCCGCGGAGTAGATTGTAAGCGGATCGCTTTCGTTAAGATGAAGATCCGCCGTTGACCAGACGAGCAGCTCCGCATCTGCGTTCCACCTTTGAACGGTAACGATCTTGCCCCCGTCGTCCGTTCGATACACAACGATGAGACTTATTTCGCCATCTTCATGATCTGTATAGGTCACCTTTTGTACCGACAAGGACAACATCAGCGGCGTCCTGCCGTATTCTGCAGCGAACTGTTCCACGGAATCTATCTTTTTCGGCTGTTTGTCTTCCAATCGGGCAAAATCCGGTATCAATTCTTCGGGCAAATCTATGAAGATGCTTTGCGGTCCCTCCCCGGTCGTGACTGCTGCCTTCTTACTGTCGAACAGGTTTATCACATACTGGATTACGGATTCCGCGACCGCGCGGCCGGCGGGCGTTGCGGCAAAGAAGACCGTCATCAAGATGACAACCAGCACGGCGATCGCGATCCTGCGGATCGGCGGCACGGCAAACAGTTCCCCGACGCCGTGCAGCCACGCAAGGCGCTTCTTCTCCTCTTTCGGGCGGATCATGCCGAGCTTTGCATATATGGAATCGACGAATTCCCGGCCGGTCATTTGATTGTTTGCCTTGACGATCGCTTTTGCTTCCTTTTCGGTCAAGGGCAGCGCGTGCGTATCACGTCAGGCTGCGATCGGACTGCCAAACCATGCGGAATCCGTGTTCGACGGTTGCAAGCGCCGCCGTTTTCTGATATGATACCGACAGAAGGGAACGGTGATCGTATGTGCGGACGATATGAGATTTACGAAGAGATCCGGGACGAACGGCTGGATGCGTTCATCCGGCAGGCAACGCATCTTTCCGCGCGGCTTTGCGCAAGCATGAAGACGTCCGGCGAGATCCGGCCGACCGACGTCGCGCCGGTGCTGGCCCCGTCCGCGATCCGAAGGGCCGTCGGCGCGTTCCCGATGCAATGGGGCTTCCGCCATCCGACAAAGGGCATGCTCGTGTTCAACACGCGCAGCGAAACGGCGGACGAAAAGGACCTGTTCTGCACGAGCATCGACGAACGCCGCTGTCTGATCCCCGCCTCGCGCTACTTTGAGTGGCACAAAACGGATACCGGCGCCAAGGAGCGCTATGCATTCCGCGCCGAACACGGCACGCCGCTGTACCTTGCCGGGCTGTACATCCGCATGAACGAGCAGCGCGTCCCCTGCTTCTCCATCCTGACGCGCGACGCCGCGCCGAACATCCGCGCGATCCATCCGCGCATGCCGGTGCTTGTGCCCTATGACCGCGCCGAGGAATGGCTCTCGCGCGACACCGATTTTCACACCTTTGTCGAACAGCTGTCGCTGCCGATCCTTGCGGAACGCGGCTGAAGGAGGTCTTATGTTTTACGGCTATGAAACCGCGACGGTCCGCGACGCAAACGGCCGCACGCCGCGCGAATACTACGCACTTCTGAAAACCGTCTGGTCAAAGGAGACATGCGCGCCGCGCTTGCAGCCGGACTGGACGCCGGATAATCCGACGCTCGGTCAATGCTCGATCACGGCCTTCTTGCTGCAGGATCTGTTTGGCGGCAGGGTGTACGGCGTACCGCTTTCGGACGGGAATTTCCATTGTTTCAACCGCGTCGGCGACTGCGTGTTCGATCTGACAAGCGAGCAGTTCGGCGACGTTCGGCTCGATTACGAACACTGTCCGGAGCAGTGTCGCAGCGTCCATTTTGCAAAGGAGGAAAAACGGCTGCGCTATGAAGCCCTGAAAACAGCGCTGTTCGATCGGATCGGGTCCCCCGTGTTGAGCTTCCGCCCCGCCGAGGCGCGCGACTGTGCGTTGATCCTGTCCTTTATCCGGGAGCTTGCGCTCTATGAGCGGATGCCGGACGAGGTCGTTGCGACCGAAGCGCTGCTGCGCGAATGGCTGTTTGAAAAGCATGCGGCCGAGGTCCTGTTCATCTGCGAAAGCGGGAAGGAGGTCGGCTTCGCGCTGTTCTTCCGCAACTTCTCCACCTTCGTCGGCCGCGCGGGGCTGTACCTTGAGGATCTGTATATCCGGCCCGCATACCGCAGGAAGGGCTACGGCAAGGCGATCCTGAAGCGGCTTGCGTCGATCGCCGTCGAACGCGGCTGCGGGCGCATGGAATGGGTCTGCCTCGACTGGAACCGGCCGAGCATCGACTTTTATCTGTCGCTCGGCGCGAAGCCGATGGACGAATGGACCGTCTACCGCGTCACGGGCGACGCGCTTTCCGCGCTTGCCGAGCACTGATACAAACAGAAACGATCCGCCGGTCGAACCGGCGGATCGTTTTTTGTGTCGATTGGCGATCAGTTCGTCGTCAGCAGCTTTGCTGCCTTCGCGTAGTCGTACAGCGCGCTGACCGCGTTCTTTGCAAGCGCATTGTCCGCATAGGCTGACGACGTCAGGATCGTGTAGACGTAGGACATCGCGGAGATGCTGACGGTCGCCTGGGTCGTATCGTTCGCCGTGGTCGCCGTGACCGTATGCAGATTGCCGAGCTGGCTTGCCTTGACGTTCGTGATCTGCACCATCCACTTGTTGGCTGCAACCTGCGTCGCCTGCACGGGATCGCCGCCGTCCACCGATACGGTCACCGTTCCGTCATAGCCCGCGACCGTGTAGAAGTAGAGGTTGATCACCGTCTTGCTGTCGAGCGTTACCGAGTAGGTGATCGACGAGATGTCGCTGTTATATGTACGGTCAACCACCTGATTCGCGCCGAACACATTGTTCGCGGAATTGAGCTCGTTCGCGATCGTCGTATAATCAGATGCGGTGTAGTCCTTCGTATAGTAGCGCTCCTGCTGCGACCAGCTGTACTCGCGGTTGTAGCAGGACAGATCCATGATCGCATACGCATTCGGATGGTCTCCGCTGTCAAAGTCGCAGAGCGTCCAGTCGCTGATCGATTCCAGGAACCGCTGTGCGTGATACCCGTAGTTCGCAAGCGCCTGCACCAACGCATCGGTCTTTTGAAGCAGAGTGGGATAGGCTTCCAGACCCGTATTGCCGTTGACGTCCTTTGCAAAATGCCAATTCTCGCAGTAGGACCGGACGCAGTACCATTGCATCTCAAGGGTCTGATTGCTTCCGTAATGGAAGACCGGCTTGATCCACTCCGCCATCTGCAGCACGTTGACCTTGCAGCGGAAGCTCGCCTTCTGCGCGTAATCGTTGACGTCCGTCTTTGTCATATCCGCGTAATCGACACGCGTGACCGCAAGGCTGTTCGCGCCTCTGCCTTCGATCTCGAACGTGACATAGCTTGTGGAATAATCCACGCCGTCGATCTTCGGAAGGATCACGGAGAAGACCACGCTGATATCGTCCTGCAGCGTCAGGTTATGCTTTTCCGTATCCTTGGGCGCCATCGGCGTGTCGAACAGATATCCGTTGAACCAGCCCGTGCCGCCCTGTCCGTCCGGACGGAAGTAGACGCGCGTCGGCAGCGGATGATTCGCATCCTCCGGATATTCGGGTGTGACCAGATTCTTATTGGAACCGTCGCCCGGATACTGCGCGATCAACAGACCGTTCTGCAGCTGTACCGCTTTGATCGACATGCCGGAGCTGAATTCCTGATCGCAATAGTACAGGCCGGAGCCCGCCGCCGTTTCGACCAGCTGACAGTCCGCCGTGATCCCCGGAACCGGCGTTAAGCTGATGACCAGATAATAACCGGTCAGGCTGGACGAACCGACCGCGTTTTCGTCGAACAATACGATAGGATCGTTGTTGTTCGGATAGTATGTTCCGCTGAACCAGACCGTTTCAAGGCCGCCGCCATACGTCTCTACGATGGGGTGTTCCGGATGCGGAGGCTCGGTGCCGCAGCTGTTGGACACCGGCACAAGCGCATCGTTCCGGACACACACGACCTGATAGGTATGCGCGCCGAAATTGCGGGTCAGGACGTAGTTCTGATCCGAATCATTAAACACATGCCCGTTGGCGTCGATTCCGGTGAACAGCTCCAGCTTGAGCGCGGGATCGACGTTCTCGATCGTCGGGTTCGCCGCGTCGACCAGATAGTAGCCGTTCTCCAGTGTGTTGCCGCTGCCGTCGTCAAAGACGCTCCACGTTTCGGTCGCGCCGTCCCACGAGCCTTCCGCCAGCGTGAACATGTTACTTCCGTCGGTCGGAACGGTCAGATCGCCCGTCTGGTTCCACTTGTTGTCCCAATTGTTGGCAGTCGTGTTTCCGTTCATGCGGCAGAAGATAACGTTCGGCCATGTCCCGGACGGGATTTCGCCTTCGTAAACGCCGTCGTTGTCGCTGTCGGTCATGCTGACCCATGTATTGTTGCTGCCGTTGAAGAAATACATCGCGAATCGCGCGCCGTCCGTTTTCCAGTTGGAGTTCGGCTTCAAATACAGCGTCCGCGTCGTCGCCGGGGTCGGCGTCGGCGTAGCGGGCGTGCTGGACGTCGGAGTCGGCGTCGGGGTCGGCGTCGCAGTCTGCGTCGCAGTCGGCGTCGGGGTCGACGTTCCGTCCTCCGTGAACGTCGCCTTGACGACCGCGTTCTCCGACGGCATCAGGAAGGTGCTGCCGGTGATGGCCGTTTCATTGAATACGCCGCTGCCGAGAGCCGTCTCGCACATATAGACCAGCGTATCGAGCTGATAGCCCGCGTTCGGCACGACCGTGACCGTGACGGTTTCGCCGGAGGCCGCAGTGCTCTTGTTGACCGTGACCGTGCCGTTCTTGTCCGCGTCGTTGACGGTGACAAAGTACTTGGTGCGCTCCGCATTGAGGCACTTATAGCACTTCCAATCGTCTTCGCCGTCATAGTTCGGACGGAAGTAGACGGTATAGATGCCGCTCATCGGGATGTCGCTTGCGGTATAGCCGTAGTCGTTGTCATCTCCCTCCGGGAACCACTTGTCTTTCGTGACGCCGTCCGGAGAATAGACGACCTTGAACTTGCTGTTATACACCGGGAACGTCGTGCGGATCAGCGGGACGTCGACGGTGTACTCCTCCGTCGTCGCACTGGTTCTGGTCATCTTGTAGTCGGGCAGGACCGACCAGCCGGTCATGGTGCCGATGAGATAGTAGCCCTCATCCGCCGTGACGATCGGCGTGGGCGTCGGATTGCTGCCGCTGCCGCCGCCGAAGACGCTCCATGTGCCGCCGCCTTTATCCCATGTGTTTGCGGCAACGGTATATAGGTTGTTTCCGTTGGTCGGAACGGTCAGATCGTTCGTCTGATTCCACTTGTTGTCCCAATTGTTCGCCGTGGTCCCCGGATCCATGCGGCAGAAGATAACGTTCGGCCATGTCCCGGACGGGATCGTGCCCTCATAGACGCCGTCGTTGTCGCTGTCGGTCATGCTGACCCATGTATTGTTGCTGCCGTTGAAGAAATACATCGCAAAGCGCGCGTTGTCCGTTTTCCAGTTGCTGTTCGGCTGCAGATACAGCGTATTGGACGCGGGTGTGGACGGCGTCGGCGTGGCCGGAGGCGGCGTCGGCGCGGTGCCCGTGGAGGTCTTATAGACGACCGCAACGCCCGTCGGACCGACGTAGCCGCTGATCGTTCCGTTCGAGACGGTGAAGATGTTGCCGGTGACTTCGTCCGCGTAGGTGCCGTTGCTCATCCAGCCGGTCGTGAGGCTGACCCAACCCGCGCCGTCGAGCTTGTCGATGACGACGCCCGCGCTGCCGGATGTGCCGCGCTCGATCCATGCCGTGGTCGAATTGCTGCGGAGGCTCTCGCCGGAGCCGTTAAAATACGTCTTGAACTTGTTGACCGCCGCGACCGCCGCAGACTTCCACGACGTGTCGGTGCTCGCCATGCCCATCAGTTCGTTCGGACGGGCAAGGAACAACGCGGTGGATTCGGCTCTTGCGCCGACGATCGCCCAGGTTTTCACGATCTTGTCGGAGGATACGCCGGAGGACTCGTCTGCCTCATAGGTATCATGCGATTCCGCCCAGATGACGTAGTTTCTCGGCGTGCTGCCGCGATTGTACCCGCTTGCGGCAAGGCCCGATGCGTTCCCGTTCGCGACATTGGTGCGCACGTTGTTGCCGGTCACGTTGTCCGTCATCGCCATATACTGCATGTAACCCGACGTTGTCGTATAGAGCTCTTCGCCGTAAACGAACAGGTCTTTGTTCGCATAGCTGCGGATCCGGCCGAGTACGTCGGGCCAGAAATCGCTGGCGCAGCCGGAGTCCGTAGGCAGCTCGATGTGCTTTGCCGCGTCAAAGCGGAAGCCGTCGACGCCGCAGTCCACACACTCGACGAGCAGGTCGTACACCATGTCCTGCACCACCTGGTTGCCGGTGTTCAGGTCGGGCATGCTGATATGGTTCTGCGTCATGGTCGTACGGTTGGCGTCGGTCGCGTCGGACTCACTCGTATGATACAGGTTCTTGCTGCCGTTCGGGTCCTGCAGACGCTCCGCGACCTGCGGGCTGACGTTGTACGTTCCGTTTTTGGTATAGCCGCCGCTGCTGATGTTCGCCGTGTGGTTTGCGACGATATCGACGATGACGTACAGCCCCTGCTGATGCGCCTCGGCGCACAGCGCGGTCAGCTCCGCCGGAGAGCCGAGCCACGTCTCGGTGCCGTTTGCAACACGAAGATCCAGCGGCTGATAGAGCTTCCACCACTGGCCCTTGGTATCGTTCCAGGACTTGTTATAGTCCTTCGCCGGCTGTACGGGCGACGTCTGGACCGCCGTATAGCCCGCAGCCTTGATCGCTGACAGATTCGCCCTGATCTCGTTATAGGACCAGTCGAAGCAGTGCAGGATCGTGCCGCCCTGTACGATGGATTGCGTGATCTCGTCCGCAACCGCCGCCGGGCGAATGCCGACGGTAAACAGCGAAGCGACCATGCAAAGGACCAGCAACAGGCCGATCAATCTTTTTTTCATACGCTTGCCTCCCATGATTTGTTCCGTTGATTTGCGAAAGATTACACGAAGCCAAGGCTTCTTATATTCCTTCTTTTACGTTTACTATTTTACAATTCCCGTACGCCAAAATCAAGTGCTCCGACCCTCTTTTTTGTATGGTTTGCAACAAAAAAGACGCCTATTCGGCGTCCGGATCAAGTGCTGTACGTTCCCGGCAGGAACCGGGTGAATACTGCGGGGAACGTCTCCCCTGCTTTCCCGTCAATTCGGCCCCTTCTGCTCCGCGATCCCGCCGTCGGCGAAGATCAGCACGCGGTCGCAGATGGTCAGCGCTGCGGGCCGGTGCGTCACGATCACAACGGTTTTGTCGGTCATGGCGCGCAGGTTCAAAAGCAGCTGCGCCTCCGTATCGGCATCGAGCGCGCTTGTCGCCTCGTCTAAAAGCAGCACCGGGCTGTCGGAAAAGATCGCCCTTGCGATGGCGATGCGCTGCATCTGCCCCTCGGAAAGGCCCGTGCCGCGTTCGCCGAGCAGCGTATCCGCGCCGTGCTCAAGCTCCGCAACGAATCCGTCCGCGCACGCGATCTCAAGTGCACGGTTCAGCTTCTCCTCGTCCTGCGCATCGTCCGGCTGTGCAAAGCCGACGATCTCGCGGATCGTGCCGCTCATCAGGTAATTCCCCTGCGGCACATACGCGAACAGGCGGCGATGCGCGGCGGAAAGCGTACCGCTCTCCCCCTTTGCATCGGTGAGCACGCATACGCCCGCATCCGGCCGCATGACGCACATCAGGAGCTTCAGCGCGGTCGATTTGCCGCAGCCGCTCGTGCCCGTAAACGCGACATATTCGCCCTTCCGGACCGAAAGCGACAGATTGTTCAGCACGATCGGCATTTCGGCCTTGTCCGGCGCTTTCGCGGCATCGGTCACCGGATAATACGTAAAGCTGACGTCCCTGAGCCCGAAGGACGCAAGTTCGTTTTCATAGAACGTGCGGATCTCCCGGAGGCTCTTTGCCTCTGCCGCGTCGTCCTCGAAGTGCTCGGCCTCCATCAGCCGCTCCGCGCTTGCGAGCATCGCATAGTAGCGCGGCAGATAACCCGTGATGTTCGCAAACGGCGTCTGGATCTGCGAGATCAGCTGCGTGATGGCGGTCAGCGTGCCGAAGCTGATCGTGCCGATCAGGATCCCGTAGCCGCACCAGCCGACGCCGAGCAGATACATGCCGCTCATGGCCGCGCCGAAGCCGATGTTGCACAGATTCGAGAAGCGAACCCGGCGCATGCGCGCGCCCTTGTGCGCGTCCATGTACGCATCGGCCTCCGCGATCGTCTGCGCTTCGGCAGCGTATGCGCGCAGCATGAACAGGCTCGCAATGCGCTCCTGCAGGAAGATGCGCAGCCGTCCGTCCGATTCCTGCACGTTCTTGTGCAGCTTCTTCATGGCCTTGCGGAACAGCATTGTGACCAGCGCAAGCACCACGCCCGCCGGCAGCAGGATCGCCGCAAAGACCGGCTCAAGCGCGATGATCATGATAATCGCGCTGACGAGCTTGACCGCCATGCCCGCAAGTCCGGGCACGATCTCGACGTAATCGTTCGCAACAACGACCGTATCGTTGGTCAGGCGGTTCATCCACTCGCCCGAATGCAGCGCCGAGACACGCAGATAGTCCTTACGGAGCAGCGTTTTCGTCAGCCGTGCCTTAAACACGTTCTCGAAGGTCGCCTTGGACAGCTCCGAAAGCCAGCGTATGATCGCCCGAAGCGCAAGCTGCCCCGCCGTCAGCGCGACCGTGAAGAGGATGTACCGCCAGAAGCCCGGCGCGTCGCCCGCAACCGCCGCGTCGACAACGCCGCGCAGCAAAAGCGCATACAGCACGCCGGACGCCCCGTGCAGCGCCTGCACGAGGATCAGCCATGCGATATACCACTTTTTTCTGCCCGGCACCCGGAGCAGCCAGCTGCGCGCGGAATCCTTCATTTGATCAGCTTTTTGATCCCCCGGATCAGTTTTCCCTTGAGTTGTCTGTAAAAAATGCGGACCGGCATGCACCGGAGCACGTACGCGCTGTACAGCCGGTAGCCACGGTCCGTGACGCGGTGCGTCTTGCCGTTGCGCACGTACGACGTCATCACGCCGAGGATCTGCTCCTCGCGGATGCCGTATTCCTTGGAGACGCAGTTGTCGCCGAGGATCACGTAATCGTCCGGCCGCACCTCGATCACGCGGTGCAGCACATACCGATCCGGCGGACGCGTGTACAGCACGACGTCGCCGCGCTTGCAGCGCTCCTCCCCCTTCTTGCGCACGGTAAACAGGTCCTTGCCCTGTCTGAGGAGCGGCATCATGCTGACGCCGACATTCGTGTACGTCAGTTCGCCGTAACGGTCGAGGTATTCTTCAAATGAGTAGCCGTCCTTATTCATCCAGCGCACCGATGCCGCGAAGTCTGTCAAGAACCGTCCTGACGTCGTTTTCGACGACGCCCTCCGGCGCATCATACTGCGCACGGATCGCAGAGACGATCTTTTCCTCCGTCGTGTCGGTTTTCAGCTGCTCCAGAACCAGTCCGAGCGTCTTGTTTCCGCGCACGATACCGGAGAATTCCGCCTTGCCCGTGGGCACAAGCAGCGTCTCTTCATTGATGGTATGCAGCAGAAAATTACGATTCAGCTTCATTTGCTTCTCCTCTCATTGCGTTGTAGGATACCTCCGCCGCCTCCGGATCCATATTGCAGCCGAGCCGCCAGAGTGTGACCGAACCGGTCAGCCGGTCGATCAGCGGCAGCGTGCGCATCATGGCCGCAGCGTCCAGCGGGCGATAGACCTGCTGGACCATCATCGGGTACGCCTCGCCCGTCATGATGCGGCGGATCGTGTTCCGCTCCGCGCGTTCCAGGATGCAGATCGCCTTCAGCGGAACGGCGATGTTGCTGCCTAAGCGGTGCTTGCCGTTCCACGGCGTGCCGTAGATGATCGGCCCGGCGTCGGTCAGCCGGATCAGCGGCTTGTCGTCGTTCACCATCACCGCGCGTTCGCCGAGCATCTCGCGCCACAGCCGCGTGTGCGTGCTCTTGCCTGTGCCGCTTTGTGCCGTGAACAGATACGCCGCGCCGTCGACCGCCACGCACGAGCCGTGCATCAGCACCGTGTCGAAGGACGGCATCGCTTCCGCGATCTTTCGATAGACGGCCAGCGTTTCGAGATATCCGTCCTGGTACGGCTGCGCGCGAAAGCCCTCCCGCGCGTCCTCGCGTGCGGATCTACAGCGCTCAAAGTCGATATCCGCCTGCGTCGTATGCACCGAAAGATCGACCGGCGCATCCGTCACAGCATAGTCCTTGCAGAGCGTATGCACGTGCGGGTACAGCGAGTCGATTTCGATCGTTCGGTCTGCGATGCGATACAGACGGGTCATTGTATTCCTCCTTGCGCCGTCCGGCGCGGTTTTGTGCGGGAGGCCGGGGTCGGCCTCCCCTGCAGATACACTCCGAGAAAAAGCACGGGGCGAAACGCATTTCGCCCCGTTGTGTCCCGATTGCAGTTTTGGTTCAGGGCAGTTCCGGCAGGATGATGTCTCCTTTGCTTGTTACGATTACGTCGGTCACAATTCCTTCCGCATTTGTGAAGAAAATGATCTCCATCTCCGCATTCTCATAAGCGTTTTTCATCTTCCTGGCCCTTCCGTATGATCAATTTTAGTTATCATTCGCCATGGCGTTCGCTGCCATTGCGTATTGGTACAGCGAGCAGACCGCAGCCTTCGCCAGATCGTTGCCTGCATACGCCGGCGCGTCGAGCAGCTTCCCGACATAGGTCAGTGCGAATACGCAGACCGCCTGCGTATTGTCGCCTTCGGTCGCAGCGACCGTGAACTTCTTACTGAGCCAGGCCGCCTTGACGCCCTTGATCTCAACCATGACGCGATTGCCGACCTGCGTCTTTGTCATTTGCGCCGCATCCCAATCGACGCCGTCATCCGGCGTCACAGTGACGTCCAGGCTGTCGGCATTGAGCGCCGAGCCGTCCGCATGCGCGAAGAAGACGCGGATCGCAGTCTCGCTGTCAAGCACCAGCGACATGGACGGATTCTTGAACGCATTTACATCGCCCGCTACGGTGACGGTCATCGGGTAGTTATCCAAGGCAGCGGTCTTGATCGCATCGGCGTCATACGCGTTGTTGAAGCTCATATACACCGCGGTGTAGTCCGTGCCGAGCGTCCAGCTGTTGATCGTCTCAAGGAACTTCTGCACATGGTAGCCGTAGGAGCAGAGCGCCTCGACCAGCGTGACCGTCGTGTCGTCGAACTGCGCCTTATTCTCCTCGAAGCTCTGGATGTACTGCTGGACGGAGTATTCCTTCGTCGCGATCGCAGTCTCGCCGATGTTCAGCGTCGCCGTGATGGTATCGGCCATCTGGATGGCGTTGACCTTCAGCATGCACTTGTAGAACCAGTTCTCGTTGATGTTGGACTCGCTGAGCGCAACCGGTCCCTTGTCGATGTCGTTCGCGCCCTTGCCTGCGATCGCGAACGTCACGTTTGCCTGTGCCTTCTGGGCCGGTTCAAGGCCGGACAGATCCACAAAGAACTGTACGCCGATCTGACCGGAAAGGAGCAGATTCTGGGTCTTGAAGAAGTTGCGCGGCGCAACGTAGATATTGCCGTAATGCCATCCTTCGCCGCTGCCCTGACCGTCCTGACGGAAGTAGACCGTGACATTGCCCGCATGATCCGCACTGACCGTATAGTTCGCCTGATCCGGATACCAAGTCCAATTACCGTTGGACAGTCCGACTACCTTGAATTCATCGTTCACCGCGAGCACAGCGTCGAGCATCATCTCGCTTGCGTTGTCCGGGTTCGGCGTGAACTGCATCATCGGATCGATCTGCCAGTTCGTCATGCTGCCGACCAGATAGTATCCGTCGGGCGCGGGATCGACCAGCTTGTAGAGGTAGAAGTACTTCATGGCCGAATTCGTCGCATAGCAGGCGAATCTCGTCGAGCCGCTGTTGTAACGGATCTGGTTGCGGGTATACTCGCCCTTTGCCGTTGCGCGCACCATGCCGTCCGCGCCGATCACAACGACGAACCTGCCGTTGTTATCGAGCGTCGTCTGCGTGCCCATATCGTTGCTGCCGCTGGAGGTCGCGCACAGATAGCCGTTGAACACATCGTCGAACGTCCAGCCTTCCTTTGCGCTGCCGCCGAGCGTCAGTTCAAAGACCTTGGCATCTGCAGCCGCCGTCGCAACTTCACTGTTGGCAAGAACGATCTGACCGTTGTTGATCGTAACGTCAACGAGCTCACGGTACTTGTTGTTGCCGGATTTCTTGGACATCGCAACTGCCTCGTTCCCGTTGACGCCGACCATAATGTACTTGCCGCCCTGCGCGAGCTGGCTCTCATTGGTGACGAGCTTATAGGTCTTGGTATCGCCGGTCCATGTTGCAAGGAAGGTGGTATCTTCCGCGATCACATAGGAATCGCCCGGCTGATAGACCGTGCCGTCGCCGCCGTCGACCGTCCAGCCTGCAAACGCTTTGCCCGCCGGCGCGGTGAACGTGCATGCCGGAAGCTCATAGGGGCTCGTTACATCCGTAACATCGTCCATGTTGCCGCTGCCGCCGTTTGCATCAAAGGAAACGGTGTATGTTGCGGGTGCTTCACCGCCGACTACATAGAACTGGAACGTGAACATTCCGTTGTTGCTGATCGTAGCATAGCCGCTGAAATAGTTCTTGGAATCGTACCATTCCAGATAGCAGTTACGGCCGGTGTTCATGATGCTGTAACCGTCGCCGTACGGTGCGACCTGCCATTCCTGATTGATATCGTCATACGGCGTGCTGCCGTAGGAGGCTCCCATGGAGAGATAGTGACCGTCCTGCGAGAACTTGTAGACGCCTTCGGAAACCTTGGTGACGTCCCAAAGGATGTTGTCGGTCGCATTGATCACATAGTTGACCGGCGTGCAGTCAACGCCCGCATTGTAGAAGCCGCTCGTGCCGCACGCGTCAAGCGCCTTGCCGTATGCCGGATTGAAGATCACGACTTTGCCGCTGTCCGGAAGTGCCGCAGCCAGCGTTGCCGCAGTGGACGCCGGAGCATCCTTCCACTGCGCAACGAAGGTGGTATTCGCTGTCAACGTATAGGAATCGCCCGGTGCATAGTGAGTATCGTCGCCGTCGACCGCCCAGTAATCGAACGCCTTGCCCTCCGGAGCGTTGAAGCCACATGCCGGAAGCGTGTAGGGGCTGGTGGTCGTTACGTTTGCCATGTTGCCGGTGCCGCCGTTTGGATCAAAGGAAACGACGTAGGTCGGGATCAGCTCCCACTGTGCGAACAGCTCGACATTGCCGGTGATCGTGATGGTGTCGACCTCTGCTTCAAGGAGTTCGCCCGCATTTCCGACTTTCCATCCGGTGAATTGATACCCTTCACGCGTAAACCCGTTCGCCGGAACCGTATAAACTGCGTTCTCGTTCTTCGTTACCGGTTCCATCGTGCCGGTACCGCCGTTCGCATTAAAGGAAACGGTGTAAGTCGTGACCGCCTCTGCGTTCTTCTTATACAGTGAGACCAGTTTATAGCTGCCGGAACCATCACCAACAGTACCGGATTTGTAGAAGCGGAAGCGCTCTTGTCCCGAAGTAGAGTTATATGAAAAGATATTTGTATTCGACGTGATCGTAACGACCCCGTTGTTTACAGCGATCGTTGCCGCAACAGCCGTATTTCCGAAGTTCGTTCCGTTGCTGCTGCTACCTTTTCCGGACATGTATTGCTGTTTGCTCGTGCTGTACAGGGAATACCCGTCCGTCATGGATGCAATGACGATCTCGCTGGATGCATAGCTGCCGGTGATCGAAGTGCCTGCTGCCTCTTCCAGTGTGGTTTTATTGTCTGCATTATCAGTTCCGTCACAGATATACTTGTCGTATACGATCAAATATGTGCCGGACCAGTCGGCAGGCGCGTCCATAACCTTTGTATAGGTATCCGTGGTAACGGGCACCGTTTCAGTCCACTGCGCAACGAAGGTGGTATTGCCTGTGAGGTTGACCGTTGCGCCAACGGCGAGAACCGTATCGTCACCGCCCTGGATCTTCCAGCCGGCGAAGTCGTTGTCCGTCTTCTCAAAGGCACAGGCAGGAAGCGTATAGGGGTCTTCCTGATAAACGGTCACATTCGCCATCGAGCCGCCCGTCGCACCGTTTCCGTCAAAGCTGACGGTGACGGACGTCTTTGCCGCAAAGTTGATTGTGACCGTGCAGTTTGCGGTGACGTTGGAAACCGTGAAGGTATTGCCGTTCTGCGTAACCGTCGCCGCACCGGAAGGAGATACGGTATAGCCTGCTACATAGTAGCCTTCCGCAGGCGTTGCGGTAATAACGTTGCCGTTCAGCACAACCGTGCCGTAGGCGGTGTTATTCGATGCTGCGGTAACGGTGTAGGACGGAGCCGGATCACCGGATGCCTTCTTATATACTTCAATCTTCGTGATCTGCGCGTTCTTCGTATTGATTCTAAGTGTATAAGCATTTCCTGCTGCCTGATAAGCACTTGCGATATCATAAGTATATGTGGCGGTACTGCCTGTCGTTTCCGTACTGACCGCATCATCTCCTACATAAATATTCATCTTTGTTCCGCCGGAAGCGCCAGCTTTGCCGGTTACAACAATCTTTTCAGTATCGAAGCTAAATGCAGGCAACGTCAAAGTGGTATTGGAAGATGCGTTTGAAGAACTCATCATCAAATACCCGCTATTCTGCTTAAAGCTGCCTTCCAAAGTAATGGTAATACCGTCTTTTGTATAAGTGCCGCTTGTAGTAGCAGTGGTCGGAATGCCCCAATCACTCTGCGTAAAATCAAGGGTAACTTCCGGGGTGTCGTCCGCTACGGCTTTTGTGCCGAGGTGAAGCGCAGGCAGCAGGCCGAGGACCATGACGACGGCCATCAACAGTGCCAAGAGTTTTTTTGTCTTTGTCATTGAATATTCTCCTCCCTGTTTTTTTCAAGTCTTTGTATCGGACTATGTGATCGGAACTCCGTTACGGGAGCTCCGGCAGCTCGATATCCCCGTTCCCCGTAGAGGTTGGGGCAGGTGAAGGTGACGCCGATGCGGGCGCCGCCGTAACGGCAGGCGTTGCCGTCGGCTTCGACGTGGTTTTGTCGGTCGTATTCGGCGTGGTCTTTGACGCGCTGCCGGGCGTTGCGGTCGGATCGTCCTCTCCGCCGACCTCCAGCGGATCGAACGGGACCTCCGTCGGTTCGGGCGTGTCCCCTGCGGGCGTTTCCGCTGCGGGCGTTGCCTGTTCTTCTCCCGCGGGCAGCGTCGGCAATGCGGAGCCGTCCTGCCCGTTCGGGATCGTGATCTCATCCTCGGTGACGGTGATCGGCTCGCTGCTGTTTTCAACGGGCGGCTCGGTCACAGAGGTGATCTCGTCCGCGTTATCGGGCGCGGCGGAGCAGCGATCGGCGCACCCGAACATGCACAGAGCAAGCACGAGCACGCATACCGTGCACAGCCGTATGGATCTACGCTTCATATCAGACCTCCTCATTCGGTCGGAAGGGGCTGCGCGTCATTCAGAAGAGCATCGCGGCGAAGGATCCCGATCCGCATTCGGAACATGGATTCCCCGGCTTCGCCTCAAAACGACAGGTTTTCTCTTCCGTCCTGTTCTGCAAGAATCGGCGTTTGCGGGAGCCGAAACGGCATACTTTCCCCATTACGCCTTTTCATTCCAACATATTGTATCACAAGCATTTGTATACCGCAAGATGAAACGTACAATTTTTCATGTAAAATTTGGGTGCGGCAGCCTGTAGGTGCGGATCGCATCCGCCCGTTTCGTTCGCATGTTTCTTGACGGGGCGCCGTCCTCGGCCCCCCTACAATCGTTGATTCGTATCTTGTGCTGTTATGCCGGATAAGGTCGCTATGTTTGGAACGCTATCCGTAGGGGGCGACGTCCTCGGCGCCCCGCCGTAATACTTGAACGGGAAGGTACGTCCCTTACGGGTCCGCTTATGCCGTTGTGACGGATACGACCGTATTGCGGTGCGGCGCGGGATGTGCTATAATGCAATCTAATGAAGGGAGGGTGTTTGCATATGAAACGGATCCTTGCCGCCCTGCTGCTCCTGTTGCTGCTGCTCGGCTGTGCGGCAAAGCTCGAACCCGTTCCGGAACGAAGCACGCCGGTCGACCTGCCGGTTTATACGCTCGAACCCGAAGCGCGCACGGACACACCGTGCCCGGTCGACGAGGACGGCGAATACTGGACGAAGGACGACGTCGCGCTGTACATCCATCTGTACGGGCATTTGCCGAAGAACTACATCACCAAGGCCGAAGCGGAAAAGCTCGGCTGGTCCGGCGGTTCGCTCGAACCGTACGCGCCCGGCTGCTCGATCGGCGGCGGACGCTTCGGCAATTATGAGGGGCTGCTGCCGGCGAAGAAGGGCCGCACCTATACCGAATGCGACATCGGCACGCGCGGCGCAAAAAGCCGCGGAGCCAAACGTATTGTGTTCTCGAACGACGGCCTGATCTACTACACCGACGACCATTACGAATCGTTTACGCTTTTATACGGAGGGGACTGATATGGAATTCATCATCATCGACGGACGGCGCATGACCTCGGTCGAACAGACGCACGAATACCTCGCGAAAACGCTGCGGCTGCCGCCGTATTACGGCCGCAATCTCGACGCGCTGCACGACTGCCTTACCGATCTCTCGCGCGACGTGTGGATCGTGCTGATCAACGGCGACCTGATGGACGAGGCGCTCGGCGAATATGCCGGAAAGCTGCGCCGCGTGCTCCTTGACGTCGGCAACCTGCCGTATGCGTGTCATTTTGTCGAATACCGATCCTGAACAGGACAGAAAACAGCCGCCGGGAAACGATCCCGGCGGCGTTGTGTTTTTGGCGATCAGTCCGCGTAAAAGATATTGTCGAAGCAATCGTCCTGCGGAACGCCCGCGATCAGGTACGTCCACTCGTCCGGAATACGCCCGATGCTGAGCATGGCGGTCGAGCCACCCTCGATCTGCACCTCGACGAGCGTGCGGGCTTCATTGAACCGCAGCATGTACACGTAGCTGCCCGTCGGGATCACGGCAGGCGCGCCGTCGATCGTGCATTCGATGTCGCGCGTCGCGTGCAGCAGCTTTCCGAGCTCGATGCTCCATTCGCGGTCGACGGTCAGATCGTTTTTCGTCAGCGGATCGCACGCAAGCCATTCCGATTTCGCTTCGAGCTGCTCGCCGATGACATGCCGCCAGCCGTCCTTCGTCCCCAGCAGATCGGTGCGTTCAAAGGAGATCAGCGTCCCGTCCTCGTCCAGCGTGATATATTCGCGTTCGACGCCCTTTACAAGCGTTCCGTTTTCCGGATGCACCTCGGTCGTGACGTAGTCGTCCGACGCCCAGTCGATGGTCACCAGCATATTTGCCCACGGCGTTTCCGGATCGAGATCGATGAAGATGATCTTCTCGAGTATGCAGCTTTCCGTGAACACCAGCGGCTGATCGTCCATGAAGATCGTGGTCGTGTTGTTTTCATCGTCCGTGCGATAGGAGATCGTCTCAGGCTCGCCGTCGAAGTCGATGTCGAACGTGATGAGGCGCGGCTCCGTGCGGTTCCAGTCGATACTGAATTCGATCGGCAGCATCGAAAGATCCGGCGTATACGGCGTCGCGGTCGGCGCGGGCGTTTCCTCCGGCGTCGGCTCCGGCGTTTCGTGATCGGGTTCCTGACTCTCCTGCGCAAGCGGCGACGCCTCCGGGACGCCGGGCCCGTCGCTCCCTATGGGGGTCGCATCGACCGTGTCCGGTTCCGGCTCGATCGGGATGAACGGCACCTCCGTGCCTTCCGCAGCGGGCGTCTTCGGCCCGTTCTTCGTGCCGCATGCAAGGCTCAGCGCCAGTACGGCGCACAGCAGACAGATGACGATTCGTTTCATGCTCGTTTCCTCCATAAAACAGACTTATTCGGGCAGCAGATCGAAGTATTCCGCCTGCGGAACGCCGTCGATCAGATAGGTCTCGCCGTCAAAGGTGAACGCGATCTCGGCAACGACGCCCTCGAGCGTCTGCACCTCCATCAGATCGAGCGTATCCCGATAGCGCAGACGAATGAGATAGGTCCCGACCGGCAGGGTCGCGGGCTCGCCGTCGATCGTGCACGGCAGCGCGCGCGCAACGTGCAGCACGTCGCCCCATTTCACCAGCATGTCCCAGTTCTCCGCGATATCCGTCTCGTCCGGAATATACTTGAGGGTCACCCACTCCTCAACGGGGTGCATGTCCTCGCCGGAGCGGTGACGGTAGCCGAAGGACCAGCCCAGAAGGTACGCCTCCTCCAGCACCGCGATCGTGCCGTTCTTGACCGTCGTGTACGAATGGAACGTCGCGCCGCGTGCAAATGTGTCGCCGTCCGGATGCAGCTCGACGGTCACGTATTCCGATATGTCTTCGCCGAGCACCACGACCAGATTCAGCCACGGATTGGTCGGATCGAGATCGCAGAGGATGACGTTGTCCAGCACGCAGCCGTCCTCCAGCACGATCGTCCGCTTGCCGTCCGTGACCGTGCACGTGTGCGCGTCCTTGTCCGGATATACAAAGACCGTCTCCGTCTCGCCGTCCTGGTCGAGATCGCAGTGGAACGTCTCGATCTCCGCATCGCCGGCCGTGCCGAGCGACCATGCGTCGTACAGCATCGGCGGCAGGATCGGCTCCGGTACCTTCGTCGGCTCAGGTGTGGGCGCTTCGGTGGGTTCGGGCGTCGGCGCCTCGCTTTGTGTCGCGGTCTGATCCGGAACGCCGGGATCGGCGCTGCCTGCGGGGACTGCTGCGGAAGCATCGTTTCCCGCAGGGGTCGACTCCGTTGCAGCCTGTACGTTGAACGTCTTTCGCTCGGCGCACGCGACGCTCAACAGCAGCAGCGCGCAAAGCAGGATCGGAAGAAATCGTCTCATAGCAATTCGTCCTTTCTTTGGATGATATATGTTACCATGATTGCGGATTCTTTGCAAGCCGTGCGTCAGCTTTCCCGTTTAACGGACAGGTCCTGCCGGATAATACAGAAGAAAGAACGGTTAGAATGCCAAAGTGAAGTTACGATTTCGGGTAGTAAAAAAGGGATGAAGCCATAACTTCACATTGACAAAAGGAGCGTGGTATGTAGGGAGCGGGAGCGGAGTCAAGGGACAGAA
>CAKJYC010000074.1 GCA_918244965.1 Clostridiales bacterium
AGTAACACAATCGTCCTTCGTTCGCTATTCTTTTATTCCAGCGGCAGTAGTAGCTGCCTTGCTGTGGGAACGGTGGGAAACCTTCCAGCGTTTTCCACCATTCCCACAGCTACCTGTTACAGATCATTGTAACACCTACACAGTGATATATTTTTTTTAGCGGAACGCTTGCAAAAAGCGAAAGAGTATGTTATGATGTAGCAGTAAATATGGCGATACTGTGAACAAGACTATATTCGGTGTCGCTATACATGCGGATTTGCTGCAGCGGCGCGCTTTCCGGGGTATCAATGGGAAGATCGCTGCGCGGACCGCACATTTTAGCAGGAGGAAAGAACCTATGAAGAAACTGTTGGCAATGCTCCTTTCCCTCGCAATGCTGCTCGCGTTCGTTCCGGCGACGATGGCTGAGGATGCGGACTTCACGCTGAGCGTGAAGGGCGGCTGGGTCAATCGCAGCCTCGAAGAGGTCGACGGCGAGAAGCTCTTGAAGGTCGACGTTCAGCTGAGCGGCGCGGTCACCGACCCGGTCTGCGGCATGAAGTTCGGCCTGACCTACAATGCGGAGCAGATCACCCTCAAGAAGTATGAGGCGAATGAAACGTTCGGCACGCCGATGATCAACGACACTGCGGCCGGTAAGTTCACCTATGCTTCGGCGAATACGACCGGTGTTGCGGTCAAGGACGGTATGACCGTCGTCACGCTGTTCTTTGCGCTTGCGGAAGGCCTCAAAGAGGGCGACGAAATTGCGTTTGCACTGGAGAGCGGCGCATACGTCGAGACCGGCGATCCCAAGACGCCGACTGCACATGAAGTTGCGGCAGATTTCAAGCCGTATACGTGCTTCGACGCACAATTCTCTCTTGTCATCCACGGCGGCAAGGTTTCCGAAAACCTCGTTGCGGTCGACGGCGAGATGCTTCTCGCAGTCAACATCAGCCTGAGATCGACCCTTTCGCTGTCCGTCTGCAGCCTGACCTTCGATCTGCACTACAATCCCGCGCAGCTCACCTTCGTGCAGTTTGAAGGCGCCGAAGCCTTCGGCTCTGCGGAGATCAATGCGAATAACGCGGGCGTCGTCCTGTACACCTCTGCAAACGCGAACGGCGTTGCGGTAGGCGAAGAGGAGGTTCCGGTCTGCACGATGTACTTCAAGGTTGCGTCGGATCTCCCGCTCAACACCGAGATCACGTTCGAGCTTTCGCCCGATGATTTCGCGGAAACCGGCAACCCGGCTGATCCGGACGACTATTTCGTGAGCGAAGACTTCACGCCGTACGTTCTCGATGAAGAGATCCCCGAAGCCATCCCGTTCGACGGCACGGTTGCGTGGGCAGACGGCGCGGTCCAGTACAAGGGCCAGACCCCGTACGTCCTGTGGGACAGCACCGTGCGTATCCATGAGCCGGCGTTCGTCGTGCTCGACAAGAACGGCGCAGAGGTCGATCCCGAAAACTACGACTACGAGTACAAAGAGAACAAGGCGCCCGGCACCGGCTACCTGTTCGTCACCTTCAAGAACGAATACTCCGGCGTCGTACAGCTGTTCTTCAAGATCTATCTGCCGGCCAGCAGATGGCTGACGGTCGAGAACGTCCAGGACGGCATCCTGCTCAAGTGGGCTGCGGTTGACGACGCGGCGGGCTACGTCATCTATCGCCGTGCGTGGAGCACTACGACCAACGGCTGGACGAACTTCGCACGCTGGGACAACACGACGGAGCTTACGTACCTCGACGGCCACGACGCGGATCACCGCACCTATGCCGGCACGCGTTACCAGTACGGCGTCAAGGCGTACTTCGCAAGACGTCTCGACCCGATCGCGGGCTATGAGATCGGCGGCAACGTCAACGAAGACTCCGGCAACTACAACCTCGGCATCGTCAGCGCGCTGAAGACGACGGTCCGCATCACCACCCGTACGCTGAACAGCGTCACCGGCGGCAAGAAGCAGATCACCGCAGCGTGGAGCGCCTCCAAGAACTTCACCGGCTACGAGGTCCAGATCGCGACCGACGAAGCGTTCACCAAGAACGTCCAGTCCGTGACGATCACCGACTACATGACCGCAGAGCACACGTTCAAGAACCTGAAGGCCAAGACCACCTACTATGTCCGTGTTCGTTCGTACCATGAGTTCGAAGGCTTCACCTACTACGGCCAGTGGTCCAACGTTCTGAGCGCAAAGACCAAGTAAGAACCGATCCCTGCAAAGCCCCGCGTCCGGCGGGGCTTTTTGCATCGGGATATGATCGGGTAAGGAGGATAAAATGATCGCATTCGGAATCTTCGGCTCGCTGCTGTTTCTGCTCATGCTGGCCGTACTGGAGCTGAACAAAAATACGGTTTGGGGCTTTGCGCTGCTCGTTCTCGTTACAGTCGCGTTCGCGATCCTGTTCGTCAAGGTGCTGCACGGCAACAAATGGTACTGGAAGCTGCTCGGCTGGCTCGGCTGGATCGGCGTGTTTTGCGGGATCCTGTTTCTGACATGGCCGCCCATGCGCCGCGTTCCGGCGTATGAAGGCAAAACGCCGGTGTACACCGAGACCGTCTCGCTCGAAAAGGGCGACGTGCGCGGCGTTGTGATCGACGGCGGCAGGGTCGAGCTGTACGCGGGCATTCCGTATGCCAAGCCGCCGGTGGGCGATCTGCGCTGGCGCGAGCCGCAGGACCCGGAGCCGTGGGAGGGCGTGCTGGACGCGGATCATTTCGCGCCGATGTGCATGCAGCCGACCGAAATGCCGCTGATCGGCAGCCTCAAGCAGATCATCGGCTACCATGAGTACAGGATCACGCTGTCTGACAACTACACGCCCGCGGTCAGCGAGGACGGACTGTACGTCAACGTGTGGAAGCCGGCGGGCAAGGCGGAGAAGCTGCCGGTGCTCGTCTATATCCACGGCGGAACGCTGCAGACGGGGCAGCCGTGGTACGGCGATTACGCCGGGACCGGCCTTGCGCGCGAGGGCATGATCGTCGTCAACATGGGATATCGTCTCGGCGTGTTCGGATACCTTGCGAGCAAGGATCTGCAGGATGAATCTGCAAACGGCACGACCGGCAATTACGGCATGCTGGATCAGATCAAGGCGCTCGAATGGGTGCGCGACAACGTCGCGGCGTTCGGCGGCGATCCGGACAACGTCACGCTGGCGGGTGAATCTGCAGGCGCGGCGGCAGTCAGCGCGCTGTGCACGTCGCCGCTGAGCAAGGGACTGTTTCAGCGCGTGCTGATCGAGAGCTCGACCGTCGCTTCGGTCGAACCGCCGCATTCATTCCGTTCCTATGAGGACGCCATCGAATCCGGCAAGGAGCTGTACGCGCGTTACGGCGTCGGGACTGCGGACGAGCTGCGCGGCGTCGACGCGAAGAAGCTCGTCAACGAGGCGTATACGCAGCATTTTATGACGGTCGACGGCTACGCGCTGACCGAGACGCCGTATGAGTCCTACCGGAAGGGCGTGCACAACGAACAGGCGATCCTGCACGGTTACAACTCCGAGGAGAGCGGGCCGTTCCTGATCGTCGGCAACGCGAATCTCAAGAACTATGCGGACAAGGTGCGTGCCTATTTCGGCGAGTACGCGGGCGATGTGCTGAAGCTGTACAATCCGACGACCGACGCGGAGGCGAAGGACTGCTGGGCGCAGATCTACGGCGCGGTGTTCTTCAACTACCCGCACTACTGCCTGAACCGACTTGCCGTACAGAACGGCATTCCGGTCTATGAATACTATTTCAGCAGGCACAACGGCCGTCTCGGCGCGTGGCACAGCGGCGAGGAGATCTACTTTTACAACAACCTGCCGCACGACAGCCGCTTTGACGAGGTCGACTACCGGCTCGGCGACACGATCACGGCCTATGTACGCAACTTCATGAGGACCGGCGACCCGAACGGCGAAGGCTTGCCCGTGTGGGAGATCTCTACGGATTCCGATCGCATCATGGGCCTCGGCGACACGGTCGGCATGACCGACGAAAAATACCTTGCCTTCTACGCGATCATGGACCGCATGACCGGGTGGGACGCAAACTGATTGCGAGCGGAGTATCCCCAAAATATTTTTGCGGAATTGCAAAAATAGTTGTTGACAAACAGAAGATGAGACGCTATAATATCTTCTGTTCGCGGGAATAGCTCATTTGGTAGAGCGCAGCCTTGCCAAGGCTGAGGTGGCGGGTTCGAGCCCCGTTTCCCGCTCCACCATATGCCTCCTTAGCTCAGCTGGCTAGAGCACCTGACTCTTAATCAGGGTGTCCAGGGTTCGAATCCCTGAGGGGGTACCATGAAAGAAACCTGATTTGTTTATCAAATCAGGTTTCTTTCAGTTATATTTGCTTTCGGCAAGGGATAATGCGCTTCGCGTGTGAACTCGCTTTGCCGCGAGATGTTTGCGAAGCGAACGTGTGCGATTTCGCCTTGACAAGCGCGGCGGTGCACAGTAAAGTAGTATTGAAACTTGAAGGCGGGTTTTGAGGATGCGTTGGTATCTTGGCTTTTCAATTGCAATGCTGGTGCTTGCGGCGGCGACAGCCGCGGCGATCGCTTCGTCGCGCAGCACGCGCGTAAGGCGCAGAACGCTGAAGCCGTTTCATTACGTGTTCGGCGGCGTCTTTCTTTCCGTGTTCATTCTGATGCTTCCGATCTACAGCGAGCTGCTGGCAGGCACGTCGAGCCGCTGGCTCAAAACGGTGGCGTTCTCACTGCACAACACGTTTCAGGCGTTCACGATCGACACGGACCGCGAGATCATTCTGGAGGGTGTCCGCTGTCCGGCCGCATGGCTGGATGCGCTCTATTCGGCCTGCCTGTCGGTGGCGTTCGTGGTCGCTCCGGTGCTGACCTTCGGGTTCGTGCTGTCGCTGTTCCGGAACGTTTCCGCCTACGCGCGGTATTTTCTGCATTTCTTCCGCGACGTGTACGTGTTTTCCGAGATCAATGACAAATCGCTGGCGCTCGGCGAGGATCTCAGGCGCAATCACAAGCGCGCGCTGATCGTATATACCGATGTGTTCGAGACCGGGGACGAGAGCATGTATGAGCGGATCGGCCGCGCACACGCGCTGCACGCGATCCTGTTCCGCAAGGACGTGTCGGATGTGAACTTCAAGGCCCATTACAAGGCGGCGCAGATCGTGTTCTTTGCGATCGGCGAGAACGAGACCGAAAACGTCGATCACGCGCTGAAGCTGATCGACCTTTACCGGCAGCGGGAGCGGACGCGCCTGTTCGTGTTCGCGTCGCGGATCGACGGCGAGCTGCTGCTGAACCGTGCGGATACGGGCGTGCTCAGGGTGCGCCGTGTCAACGAGATACGTTCCCTGATCAACCGGCTTCTGTATGAGCAGGGCGAGCAGCTCTTTGCAAACGCAAAGCCGATGCCGGACGGGCAGAAAAAGATCTCCGCGGTGATCGTCGGCCTCGGCCGCTACGGCACGGAGATGCTGAAGGCGCTGACCTGGTACGGGCAGATGGACGGATACCGCGTGGAGCTCGACGCGTTTGACGCAGACGAGAAGGCGGAGGACCGGTTCTGCGCGCTTGCGCCGGAGCTGATGTCGCCGCAGCACAACGGTGCGGACATCCCCGGAGAAGCGGCATACACGATCCGCATCCACGCCGACGTCGAGATCGGCACCAAGACCTTCTCGGACGCGATCGGCAAACTGACCGATGCGACGTACGTTTTTGTCTCGCTCGGCTCGGACGAACAGAACATCCGTGCGGCGGTCGAGCTGCGGATGCTGTTTTTGCGCATGGGGATCCATCCTGTGATCCGCTCGATCATCTACCGCTCCGAGGAACGCGCTGCGCTCGACGGGATCACCAACTTCCGCGGACAGCCGTATGAGATCGGCTTCATCGGAGACACAAAGACATCCTGTTCCGAGGCGGTCGTCATGAATTCCGAGCTCGAAGCGTCCGCGCTGCGCCGTCACCTGAAGTGGGGAGACGAGGATGCGTTCTGGCAGTATGAATACAATTACAATTCCTCCGTGGCTTCCGCGATCCATTTACGCGCGCGCATCGCGTGCGGGATCCCCGGCGCGAAGAAGCGGGAGGAGGACCTGACCGACGAAGAGAGAACGTCGATCGAACGACTGGAGCATCGCAGATGGAACGCATATCTGCGCGCCGAGGGCTATGTGTACAGCGGATCGCCCGACAAGAGCAGCCGCAACGACCTTGCAAAGACACACCACGACCTCGTTCCGTACAGCCTTCTGAACGAAGAAGAGAAGCGGAAGAACAGCCGCGTCGGAACGGACTGACGCATAGAATTACGATGGAAAACAGCTTTGCACAGATCCGCCCGGCGCGGGCGGAGGATCTGAACCGGATCGCGGAGATCGAGATATTCGATTACCGGATGTTCTTTTATCCGATCTTTCGGTCGGATGCGTACTATTTCGGCGAAAAGACCGTCCCGAAGCTCCTGACGTTCTACGCAAACGAGCCCGGTATCGTCGAGCATACTGTCGTGTATGACGACGGCGTTGTGAAGGGCTTTGTCCGGGTTAAGGACGGGGAGATCGAAAAGCTGTTCGTCGAGCCGGTCTTGCAGGATCGCGGGATCGGCGGCGTACTGCTTCGCTATGCCGCGGATGTGCTCGGCGGCAGACGACTTTGGGTGCTCGAAAAGAACCCGCGCGCGATCCGCTTCTACGAACGGCACGGCTTTCATTTGACGGAACGGAAGAAACGTGTGGACGACACGAACGAATACCTGCTCCTGATGGAGCTGTAACAAAAAAGCAGGCCTTGCCGGGCTTGCTTTTTTACTCGTCATTTCTCCTTCTTTTCTTCGGGATCTGGCTGCTCGCCCTCGTCAAAGACGATCGGCTCGTTGACGGGCTTCGGCTTGCCGAGGCGGTAGAGATCGACGCCGGGATCGTAGGGATCGACCGGCAGGGGCTTTAAGACGCCGAGCTTTTTCAGAATCAGGCACGCGGCGACCCAGAAGAGGATCAGAAGGCTTACGACCTGCGAGAACGACAGCGGACCGAAGCTGCCGCGGATCGCGTCGTCGCGGAAGAATTCGATGACGAAGCGGAAGATCGCATAGGCGATCAGATACGGATAGACGAGCCGACCGCGGCGTTCGTCCTTCCGTTCGCGCAAAAACAGCGTGAGAAGGACCGCGAACAGCAGGAAGTTGAACGCGGATTCAAAGAGCTGCACCGGAAGCCGGCTGTCCCAGAAGTGCGAACAGAACGCGCTGCCCTCGATCTTCATGCCGTAGCAGCACGGATGCCAGACGACCTCGCCGAAGTCGTTGTAATCGCGGCCGAGGTAGCAGCCGATGCGCGCGAAGCCGTGGAACAGCGGCGTGGTGACGGCGACGATGTCGCGGCCGAGACGGCGGCGCGGGAGGAAGAACTTCGACAGGATCCAGAAGGAGAGGAAGTAGCCCAAAAGCCCGCCGTAAAAAACGATGCCGGACTCACTGAACAGCCGGGCGAACGTGAACGGCTCGCCGCGCTGATAGAGGTGCGTCGCGTACGAAATGATCCCGAACAGCTTTGCGCCGACGGCAAGGCCCAAAAGCGAGCCGATCATCAGGAAGAGCTGGCGCACCCAGTTCTGGTCGCGGCGCATGCACAGAATCAGCGCGCAGAAGAACGCTGCGAGGATGCCGATCGCCGCCATGACGGAGTATGTCAGGACATGGTCCCAAAAAAATTGCACAAACGGACTCATACTTATAGTATAGCGGCTTTCGCTCCGTTTGGCAAGCAGGAAACTTTCGTTCCGGAAACCGCAAAATCCGACGGGAAAGCGTTGACAGTCGGGGCGGAAAGTTGTTATAATACAAATTGGTAAAAAAGGGGGCGACCCCAATAATAATCAGGAGGAAACAGAATGGCAAAGACCATGACGATCGACGGCAATACCGCTGCTGCGCATGTCGCATACGCATTTTCCGATGTTGCTGCAATTTATCCGATCACGCCGTCCTCTCCGATGGCGGAAGTCGCAGACGAATGGGCTGCAAACGGCCGGTTGAACCTGTTCGGACAGAAGGTCCGCATTGCGGAAATGCAGTCCGAGGCAGGCGCGGCAGGCGCGGTGCACGGCTCGCTCAAGGCAGGCGCGCTCACGACGACCTTTACGGCGTCACAGGGCCTGCTTCTGATGATCCCCAACATGTACAAGATCAGCGGTGAGCTGCTTCCCGGCGTGTTCCACGTATCCGCCCGTGCGCTCGCGGCGCATGCGCTCTCGATCTTCGGCGATCACAGCGACGTGATGGCATGCCGTCAGACCGGTTTTGCGTTCCTCGCGTCCGCATCCGTGCAGGAGGTCATGGACCTCGCGCTGGTCACGCATCTGTCCGCGATCAAGGCGTCCGTTCCGTTCTGCCACTTCTTCGACGGCTTCCGTACGTCCCATGAAGTCCAGAAGATCGAACTGATCGACTATGCCGACATGGACAAGCTGCTCGATCGCGACGCGGTCGCGGCATTCCGTGCGCGCGCGATGAACCCGGATCACCCGCACCTCGGCGGTACGGCGCAGAACCCGGACATCTACTTCCAGAATCGTGAAGCGGCGAACAACTACTACACCAAGATCCCCGAAATCGTTCAGCACTACATGGACGAGGTCGGCAAGATCACCGGCCGTCACTATCACCTCTTCGATTACGTCGGCGCACCCGACGCGGAGAAGGTCCTCATCGTCATGGGCTCCGGCGCGGATGTCGCGGAGGAGACCATCAACTACCTGAACGGCAAGGGCGAGAAGCTCGGTCTCATCAAGGTCCGTCTGTACCGTCCGTTCGCGGCGGACAAGTTCCTCGAAGCGATCCCGGCGACCTGCAAGAAGATCGCGGTGCTCGACCGCACGAAGGAGCCCGGCTCCCTCGGCGAGCCGCTGTATGAGGACGTCATGACCGCGCTCCGCGAGGCGGGCCGCTGCGGCATCCAGGTCGTCGGCGGACGCTACGGCCTCGGCAGCAAGGAATTCACGCCCACCATGGTCAAGGCCTGCTATGACAACCTCGACCTCGATGCGCCCAAGAATCATTTCACGGTCGGCATCGTCGACGACGTGACCAACACCAGCCTCCCGATGGGTCCGCTCGTGAACGCCGCGCCGGAAGGCACGATCGCGTGCAAGTTCTTCGGTCTCGGTTCCGACGGTACGGTCGGCGCGAACAAGAACAGCATCAAGATCATCGGCGACCACACCGACATGTATGCGCAGGGCTACTTCGCCTACGACTCCAAGAAGTCCGGCGGCTTCACGGTATCCCACCTGCGCTTCGGCAAGACGCCGATCCAGAGCCCGTACCTCATCGACCAGGCGGACTTTGCGGCATGCCATAACCCGTCCTACGTCACGCGCTACGCCGTGGCCGAGGGCATCAAGGAAGGCGGCACGTTCCTTCTGAACTCGCCGTGGAACCTTGAGGAGATGGAGAAGGAGCTTCCCGCGTCCATGAAGAACGCGATCGCAAAGAACCATCTCAAGTTCTACAACATCGACGCGATCAAGCTGGCCCGCGAGGTCGGCATGGGCGGCCGCATCAACACGATCATGCAGTCCGCGTTCTTCAAGCTCGCCAACGTCATCCCGGCGGATCAGGCGCTTGAATACATGAAGGCGGCGGCAAAGAAGTCCTACGCCAAGAAGGGCGACGCGGTCGTTGCGAAGAACTACGCCGCGATCGACGCCGGCATGGACGCGGTCGAAGAGATCCACTATCCGGAATCCTGGGCGACCACGACCGAGGGCGCAAAGCCCATCGCCGTCACCGACGATCCGTACTTCCTCGACTTCATCAAGCCGATCCTTGAGCAGAAGGGCGACGAGCTGCCCGTCTCCAAGATGACCCCGGACGGCACCGTTCCGACCGGCACGACCCGCTACGAGAAGCGCGGCATCGCGGTCGACGTCCCCGCCTGGATCCCCGAAAACTGCATCCAGTGCGGCCGCTGCTCGCTGGTCTGCCCGCACGCCTGCATCCGTCCGTTCGTGCTGAACGAGAAGGAAGAGGCGGAGAAGCCCGAAGGCTTTGTGACGAAGCCCGCAGGCAAGGATATGCCCGGCATGACCTATCGCATGC